>NZXH01000010.1 GCA_002701885.1 Rhodospirillaceae bacterium
TCAAAATTTGAAAAGAGATTTGGATATTCGCTATCAGTCAACTTTTTTACTTATACCTAATAATTTAATTTGCCATTTCTCTGGTTGGAGCTTCAGTCTCATCTCTTCCGCCCCAGTTTACTATAAATGCTTGACCCCTCATTAAAAAATCAGACAATAAGTTTGTAACTCTATCTGGTTGATCAATTTCTATACCATGGCCAGAGTCATAGACATAGATAAAATATGAATGTTCTATTTTCTCTTTGATCATTTGTCCAGAAATTGATGGAACAATTGGGTCATCATTACCAATAAGAATTAAAGTGAGATTTTTTAGAGAAGATAATTGTTCTAAGAGTTTTTCATCTAATTTTTGGTACTTATAAAGATCTAGATGACTTTGTGTAACAATATTTTCGTTATTTTTTAAAGCTTCAAAACCGTCTGAGTATTTATATACTAATTTTTCAAAATTTTGTTTATCTAATTCTATTCTTTTATCATTCAAATTAAAACCTAAAGGTGATATCAAAACTATTTGATCAATAATATCTGATTTTTTTACTGCAATCCATGAAGCTAAATATCCACCTAGTGAATAACCAATTAAATCAACTTTTTCATATTCTATTTGCTCTATAAACTCTATAAATAAATCTGAGAGATCCTCAATTGAATTATAGCCATCAATTTTTGGCGTATTAAATATACCTGGAATTAGAGGAATAAATATTTCAAAAGATTTAGAAAGTTCTTTTATACTATGTGTATGCAAAAAACCTTCAAAAGAAGGAATATATACTAAAGGCTTACCCTTCCCTATCTTTAAATATTTTAGAGAAGTATTTGATATATTTGCTTCATAAAGTTTCATAAGTTCCACCTTTAATTAAATAACAACCATATCTTAAAGTAAAAATATTTTGTTCTCAATAATAATATAAATTAAATATCTTTTTCCTCTAGAATTATATAATATATACACTTTAAAGGTTATATCATTATTCCTTGTACTAACCAAAATAATTTATTTTATACAAAAAGATCTAATTATGAAAAATGAATTTTTTATCGCTCAAATATCAGATATGCATATTGTTAATAATGAAAGTCAAAATAATTTAAATAATATACAGCTTGAAAAGACTATTAATAAGATAAATAGTTTTGAGCCCAAAATTGATTTAGTAGTTGCTACGGGAGACCTAACAGATAATGGGTATATAAGCGAATATAAGGTTCTCCAAAAAATTATTTCTAAATCTATTCCTAAAGTTCTTATGATACCAGGTAACCACGATAAAAGAGAAAACCTGATTAAGATATTTTCTAATCAAAAATATTTATATAATAATAAATTTTTTTGCTATACTAAAAATAATTTACCAGTATTCTTAATTTTTATAGACACTCTAGTAGAAGGAAAACCTGAGGGTGAAGTATGTGAAGAAAGAATAAAATGGCTAAAAGAAATATTATTTCAAAATAAAGATAAGCCAATTATTATTTTCCTTCATCATCCACCATTTGATAGTGGGATTTGGTGGATGGATGCTATTGGATTAAAAGGTAGAAAAAAATTAAAACAAATAATAGAAAGTTATACAAATATCGAAGCTATTTTTGCAGGGCATGTTCACAGATCAATACAAAAAAAATGGGCTGGAACATTTGGACATATAGCTCCAAGCACTGCACACCAAATTGAATTAGATATAAAGGGAAATAAATTTTTACATATCAACAATGAACCATCAGCTTTCTCATTACATCATTGGAGTAAAGGAAATGGATTAACTTCTCATATTTGTTATATTGAAAAAAGTAAGAGTTATGTAAATTCCGAAGTTAAGGATATTAATAAATTTAAAAAATATTTTACTAAAGCTAAATTAGAGTTTGATAAATTTGATAAATAGTTTTAGACGCACCTTCCACCATCAACTTCTAAACATACACCAGTTATAAAATTTGAATCATCATTAGCTAAAAACAAAGCAGCATTAGCAATATCACTTGGCTTACTAAACCTCCCTAGGGGTATAGTTTGCATAAATTTTTCTCTATTTTTTGGTGTATCAGGCATCCCCATAAATGTTTCAAGCATCCCAGTTTCTCCTATTACAGGGTTAATTGCACATACCCTTATCCCATCACCCGCCAACTCAATAGCTAGAGATTTCGTAATAGTCACAGCTGCTCCTTTGGTTGCATTATACCAAGTTAAATTTGGTCTGGGCCTAACAGCTGCTGTTGACGCTATATTAATTAGCACGCCACCTTTACTATTCTTTTTCATCAAATCAACTGCAAAGACTGTTCCAAAAAAAAGAGACTTTACATTTATATTATAAAGTTTGTCTAATTCCTTTTCAGTAACTTCTGTAGAAGGTTTATTAGTATATGACCAACCAGCATTACTGACTAAAATATCAAGACATCCAAATATATCACTGGTACTATCAATTAAATTTTTCATTGACTCTTTTTGAGATACATCGGTTTTTATATATTCTGCTATTCCACCCAAATTATTTATTTGGTCTGCAACTTTACGCCCAGAAATTTCATTTATGTCAGCTATAATTACTTTAGATCCCTCTTTTGCAAATAATTCAGCTATACCTTTACCAAATCCAGACGCTGCCCCTGTAATAATTGATACTTTATTTTTTAATTTCATTTATAACCAACCTATTTTAATTAAATTTCTGAACTATTGTCTTACATACTGTTAACTCTCTCAAGCCTTCCATACCTTTTTCTCTTCCAAAACCTGATTTTTTCATACCACCGAAAGGAATTTCTACACCCCCACCGGCTCCATAACAATTAATAAAAACCTGACCACATTTTAAAGAGTTTGCAACTCTCATTTGTCGGGATCCATCTTTAGTCCATATTCCTGCAGTTAAACCATAATCAGTTCCATTTGCTATTGATACAGCTTCATCTTCATTTGAAAAAGGAATAACACAAAGATAAGGACCAAAAATTTCATCTGTAGCTAGTGTACTATTAACTGGTACAGGACCGAGTAATAATGGATTTACATAAAAGCCGTTTTTTGAAACTTGTTCTGAAATAGATCCTGCGGCTAGAATAGGGATACTCTCTTTTTTTGCCTTATCATAAAAACTCAACACACGATTTTTTTGTCTTTCACTAATAAGGGGGCCCATATCTAAATCCATATCTGAACTCCCAACTAAAAGGTTTGAAAATTTTTCTGTAAACAAATTTAAGAACTTTTCTTTTATATCTTTATCAATGATCAATCTACTTCCAGCAGAACATGTTTGACCAGAATTTTGAATAATTGAATTTAGTATCACTGGCATAGCATTCTCTAAATCGCAATCAGAAAAAACTATATGGGGTGATTTACCTCCTAATTCCATTGTGCAACTCTTATTTGAAAGTGCAACACTTTGTTGAACTAAAGAACCTACTTCCGGAGAACCAGTAAAACATACATGATCTATATCTCTGTGCTTACATAAATAGGCTCCTGTTTCATCACCATAACCTGTAACAATGTTTATAACATCAGGTGGTAAACCGAGTTCTATGGCAAAATTAGCAATTTTTAAAACAGAAAGACAAGCTTCTTCTGCTGGTTTTATTACTACACAATTACCTGCAGCTAATGATGCAGCGAATGTTCTTGAACCCATTTGCAAAGGATAATTCCATGGAATTATATGACCTGTGACCCCATGCGGTTCTCTTTTAGTAAATGAATTGATACCCTGTTGTGAAGGAATCACTTCTCCATGAATTTTATCCGCAGCTCCAGCATAAAATTCAAAATACCTTGCGGCAACTTGGGCATCAACCCTACTCTGCTTTAAAGGTTTACCTGTATCTTTTGACTCAATTATAGCAAGTTCATCAATTGACTCATATATTTTATTGCTTATCTTCTGAAGATATTTACCTCTCTCAAAAGCTGGGGTTTTTGACCAATGTTTATCAAATGCCCTCCTTGCTGATTTTGCAGCTAAATCGATATCTATCGCACCTGAACGCGGAATTGAGGCAAAATTACCCCCATCGGATGGATTAATAAGTTGAATAATATCCTCAGACTTAGAGTTTACCCAGGTGCCTGATATAAGGTTTTGTCCTTTTTCCATAGATTCTTCTCTTTTTAATATTTATTTATTTGTATTGGGTATATTATAATATCTAATTATTTAAAATTTCAAATATTGGAGGAAAGAAAATATAATCTACCTCCATTAATTTAGGGGGAAATTATGAGAAAGATTATTCTTGCATTTGCCGTAATACAAATTGCACTATTCTCTTTTGTAACTAATTCTTTTGCCAAAGATTCAGTTACTATAGGAATGCGTCTAGAACCAGCACCAGGGCTTGACCCAACAGCTGGAGCAGCTGCGGCTATTAGCCAAGTAACTTGGTATAATATTTTTGAAGGGCTAACACGAATTAGTGAAAAAGGTGTTGTAGGTCCTATGCTTGCCTCAAGTTGGAAAGTATCAAACGACGGACTGACTTATACATTCAAACTTCTTAAAGGGGTTAAATTCCATGACGGCTCTGATTTTACCTCAGATGATGTTAAGTTTAGTTTTGATAGAGCTGCTGGTGAAGAAAGTAAAAATAAAAATAAGAAAATGTATAGGGCTATAGATTCAATACAAACTCCAGATAAACATACAGTAGTTATTAAATTAAAGAAAAGAAGTGCATTATTCTTGTTTAAATTAGCTCAATCTACAGGCGCTATAGTTGATGCTAAGTCAGCAGAAAATAATGGAACCAACCCTATAGGAACTGGCCCATATAAATTTGTTAAGTGGACCAAGGGTGACTCAGTTGAAATGACACTTTTTGATGGACACCGAAATGCATCAAAAATTAAGATTAAAAATGCAAAATTTAGATTTATTAATGATGCAAACGCGCAAGTTAATGCGTTAATGACTGGTGAATTAGACTATATGCCAAACCTTTCAGCTCCAGAAATGTTTTCTAAGTTTGAAAAAGATTCAAAATTTAATGCTGTTGCAGGTACAACTGAAGGTGAAACAATCCTAGCGTTCAATAATAAGGCCAAATATTTATCTGATGTTAGGGTAAGAAGAGCTATTCAACACGCAATTGATAGAAAAGCATTAATTAATGCAGCTATGGAAGGACATGGTACACCAATAGGATCTCATTTTGCACCTCATAATGCAGCATATGTAGACCTAACCGGAATGTACCCGTTTGACCAAAATAAAGCTAGAAAACTTCTTAAAGAGGCTGGTGCAGAAAATATTGAATTATCTCTAAAACTACCTCCACCAAGCTATGCAAGACGTGGTGGCGAAGTTATTGCTGCTATGCTTAGTGAAGTTGGTATTACAGCAAAAATAGAAAATGTCGAGTGGCCAGTTTGGTTAGATCAAGTTTATAAGAAGAAACAATATGATTTAACTATTGTATCTCATGTTGAACCAATGGATATAGGTAATTATTCAAGAAAACCTTATTACTGGCAGTATGAAAGTGCTGCTTTTGACAAAATCTATTCTGAATTTGAGGAATCCACTAGTGCTTCTGATCAGACTAGACTTTTGAAAGCAGCTCAAAGGAAAATCGCTGAAGATGCTGCAAATGGTTTTCTATTTCAGATGGCAAAAGTTGGCGTAGCTCAAAAAGGCCTAAATGGTTTTTGGGCAAGTTGGCCTGCTTTTATTAATGAGGTTTCAGCAATGAGCTGGTCAAATTAATAAATTGTGATATGTATAAACTAATGACCCCCATCCAAAATATGGGGGTCTTTTTTTATGAGGAAATATGAAAACTTTAATTGCAATGATGAAGCATGAAACCAATACTTTTTCGCCTATAGTTACAGACTGGGAAAGATTTAAAGAATGGGGAGCTCACTTAGGAGATGAAATTCCTGAAATATACAAAAATACAAGAATGCCTATAGCTGCGTATATGAAAATTGCTAAAAAATTAGGGAGTGAAATTATTACACCATTAGCTGCAGAAGCTATGCCTTCAGGCAAAGTGACCAAAGATACATTCGAATATATGTCAAATTTAATAATAGACTCTGTAAAAAATGTAGATTGTATCCTCTTAGATTTACATGGAGCTATGGTTGCTGAGCATTTATTTGATGGAGAAGGTGAACTGCTTTATAGAATTAGAAGTTTGAAGCCTAACATCCCTATAGCTGTAACATGTGACTTACACTGTAACTTAACCCAAAAAATGATCGATAATTCAACAGCATTAATTGGCTATAAAACATACCCACATACAGACATGTATGAAGTAGCAGAAAAAGTAGGATTAATTGTTACTAATTTTATTAATGGTAAATGTAAACCAATCATGCAGTGGAAAAAAACTAAAATACTATCACAAACACTCAAGCAAGGAACGTCTGATAAGCCCATGAGTGAACTTATAAAAATTGTTACAAATGCTGAAAAGGAGGATAATATTCTTGCCGCAACAGTTTTTGGAGGTTTTCCTATGGCAGATATTCCTGATGCAGGCTCTTCATGTGTTGTTGTTACGAATAATGATTCACTTAAAGGTAAAAAAATATGTAATTTGATAACTGAAAAAGCATGGGAATTAAAAGAAGATTTTATATATAAACACACACCACTTGAAGAGGTGGTAACAAAAGCTAAAAATATTGATGATGGGCCAATAATACTTTTAGATCATGCTGATAACTGTGGATCAGGTGCAAATCAAGATGTCATGCGAGTTATTCAAGAAATAATTAAACAAGAACTAAATGATGTAATAGTAGCTGCTGTTTGGGACCCTGAAGCGGTTAAACAAATGCAAAAAAATGGGATTGGTTCATATATAGAATTATATTTAGGCGGCAAAACAGATATGCCATCAATAAATTTAAAAGGTAAGCCATTAAAGGTAAAAGGAACAGTAAAAACACTTACAAATGGTAAATGGGTAGTTAATGGGCCAATGTATACAGGGGTAAAAGTAAATATGGGCCATACAGCAGTTCTTGATACTGGAAAAGTACAAATAGTAATTGTTTCCAATCACCATGAACCTTGGGATATTGGCGTATTTACATCTGTAGGGATTCAACCTCAATTTCATAAATATATATTACTAAAATCAAGAATTCATTATAGAGCAGGATTTGAAAAGATACCAAAACACACTCTCACCTTAGATGGAGAAGGCGTAACCACTTCTGATAATAATGTTTTGAATTTTAAAAATATTAATAGACCAATTTACCCGCTCGACAACATATGAATTCATGCTTAAGGATCAATTTAATAATAAAATTAATATTAATGACTCTAAAATAATTGATTCATTAAATAAATTTGAGTCCAACTTCTTGGGTTACAAAAAAAACACCCAGGAAATATTTAAATTATCAAAAAATTATGAAAACTTTCTGCCATTTCAATTACATTCTGCTCTTATAAGTATATTTATAGATAATTTAGAAGGTTTTAATAGTGCAAAAAAGTACATTATTAAAGCTAAAAAACTTATTGATAAAAAACAAGCTACTGATAGAGATATTAATTATTATAATTTTTTAAATAATCTTTTAAAAAAAAAATTTTTTCAAGCATTAACTTATTTGGATATATTAATTAATAATAATCATGATGATTTATTTTTTGCAAAAATCGGTCAAATATTTTATTTCAGTATTGGCGATAATAAAAAAATGATAAATTTAGCTAATTTAGTAATAAAAAATAATAAAAAAAACCCTTATGCATTGAGTATGCTTTCATTTGCTTTAGAAGAGTATAATCAAATAGATAAAGCAAAAGAAGTTGCGCTAAAAGGTTTAAGCATTAACCAAAGCGACCCTTGGTCTCACCATACCCTCGCCCATATATTTGAAGTTGAAAATAAACCTGAGAAAGGAATTGATACATTAAAGAGTTTAAGTCACTATTGGAATGACTGTAACTCATTCATTTATACACATAACTGGTGGCACATAGCTTTATTTTATCTAAAAATTAATGATCTAGATAATGCTCTTAAAATTTTTAATAAACATTTATGGGACTCCCCAAATTCAGATAAATCTTATTCTCAGGATCAAGCAGGCGCAGTATCCTTACTAATTAGATTAAAATTAAAAAATAAAAACATAGAAAGACACTGGAAAAAAGTTTCAAGTGAAATAATTAAAAGGAAAATTTTTTTTTCTGATCCATTTATTGCAACTCATTATGCTTATGTTATCGGTTCAGTTGATAATTTAAAATTAAAAACAAAATTTCAAGAAAACATTGAGCTCTTAGAAAACTCTAAAAATGAATATGATAAAAAAATTTGGAAAAAAGCTGGGGTACCTTTGTGTAAAGCCATGATCAATCATGCTGAAAAAAATTATAAAAGTTCATATAGATACTTTAACGAAAGTATAAATCACTGGAGCCTGATTGGAGGTAGTCACACACAAAGAGACTTATTTAAAATTCTTTTTGATGAAGCCAAGAAAAAAAATAACTAGAAACGAGGAACTGCATCTAAAAGTGTCTTAGTATAGTCATGCTTAGGGTTAGAGAAAATTTCTTTAGTAGTCCCAAACTCGACAACCTTTCCATCATTCATAACAATTACGTCATCACAAACAAATTTAACAACAGCTAAGTCGTGACTAATTAAAATATATGTAACACCAAGATTATCTTGAAGATCTTGCAACAAATTTAAAACTTGGGCTTGAACTGAAACATCTAAAGCTGATACCGGCTCATCAGCAACAATAATTTGAGGCTTTGTTATAAGGGCCCGAGCAATTGCAATCCTCTGCCTTTGACCTCCAGAAAATTCATGGGGAAATTTTTCTATATCTGAATCTTTTAAGCCTACAGAAGTTAAAACATTAATAACTCTAGATTTCCTATCATTATTATTTACCTTTTCGAGCACATCAAGTGGTTCAGCAATTATATTTAAAATTTTTTTTCTAGGATTAAGGGAGCCAAATGGGTCTTGGAAAACCATTTGAAATTGTTTTCGTAAATTCCTTAATTCATTTGCTGTTAAAGAAAAAATATCTATATCATTAATTTTAACTGAGCCAGCCGTAGGCTTTTCTAAACCCATAATACACCTTGCCAAAGTTGATTTTCCACTACCTGACTCGCCTACCACACCGAAACTTTTTCCTTTTGTAATTTTAAAGCTCACATCGTTAACCGCCTTAATTATATCAGGTTTTTTAAATAAGCTTTCCTTAGGAAGTCTATAAAACTTTGATAAATTTTTTGCTTCAACTATAGTTTTTTCTTCTGACATATTTTTTCCCAAAGCTAATTTACTTTATCTAAGTTAAAACAATAAGCCTCATGATTATTCGAAATTTTTACAGAATCTGGTGAGCTTGAAATACATATATCTGAAACAAATTCACATCTACCTTGAAATGTACACCCCTTAGGTATCTCTGTAATTTCAGGAACTGTACCAGGAATCGTTTTTAATCTTAAATCTTTCTTTTCAGGTGTTTCAAGTGTTGGAATAGCAGAAAATAAGCCTTTCGAATAAGGGTGAGAAATATTTTGAATTACTTTCTTTGTTTGCCCTTTTTCAACACAAACACCACCATACATCACTATTATTTCATGAACATTATTTGCTATAACACCTAAATCATGACTGATTAAAATCATGGACATACCTAAATCATCGATCAGGCCTTTAATCAGATCTAATATTTGCTTTTGAATAGTGACATCCAATGCAGTTGTTGGCTCATCTGCTATCAAAATTTCAGGTTTACATGATAGTGCCATAGCNATCATTGCTCTTTGTCTTTGACCTCCAGATAATTCATGAGGGAAACTTGANATTCTTTTTGATGGATCAGGAATACCTACCATATCTAATAATTTTATAACCTCTTNTTTAATCATTGACCTTGGAACTTTNCCATGCAAAATCATTGGTTCAGCNATTTGTTTNCCAATAGTATGAAGAGGNTTNAGNGANGTCATAGGNTCTTGAAAAATCATTCCNATACTATTNCCTCNAATNTTNCANAGTTTATCNTCATTAAANTTTAATAAATTTTNNTTATTAAAAATTATTTCNCCANTTGACCANCNATTTTCAGGTAANAANCCCATNANNGCTANNGCTGTNANNGANTTACCACAACCTGANTCNCCAACAATNCCAAGTGTTTTTCCTNTCTCTAANTNAAANGANAGATTTCTNACNGCTGTGGCATTNCCNTANACTGTATTTAGNTTNATATTTANNTTTTTTACATCNANCATNANTNTACCTTTTTCTTGCTANTCTTGGNTCNACTANATCTCTNAGNCCNTCACCNAGAAGATTTAANCCNANAACNGAAANAGCTATNGCAATACCNGGNTANACTGCTANCCANGGATTNAAATAAATCATNGATCTNGCNTCACTTAGCATNCTTCCCCAAGAAGGNGTAGGTGGTTGGGCTCCTAGCCCAAGAAAACTAAGCGCTGCTTCAGCTAGAATTGCTAAAGCAAATTGGATAGTAGCTTGAACAATAATTACTGACAAAATATTTGGAAGAACATGTTCAATTGTAATCCGAAATAAACCTTTACCTGCAGATCTAGATGCAAGTATATATTCTCTTGCCCATATTGCATTTGCTGCACCTCTAGTTAACCTTGCAAAAACAGGAATTGAAAAAATTCCTATAGCAACCATAGCATTGATTGCACCTTGACCTATTGTTGCAACAAGCATAATTGCAAGTAAAATTGCAGGGAAAGCATACATAAAATCACAGAGTCTCATAATTAATTCTTCTACCCAGCCTCTTTTTGTGGATGCTAACAAACCAAGAGAAACACCAAATATTATACCAATAGAGACTGACACTAAACCAACTGTTATTGAGTTCTGAGACCCAGCCATAATAACAGAAAAAATATCCCGGCCAAATTGATCTGTCCCTAGCAAATGATCCCAACTAGGGGGGCTATGCCTAGCAAGAAGGTTCTGTTTAATTGGATTCCATGGGGTCCAAAACAATGATATAAATGCAGATAGAACAAGCAATAAAGTCATAGAACCTCCTACTACAAAAGACCTATGTCTAATTGCTCTAGTTAGAAAACTTATATTTCTATTATCAGACATCTTGAGGTTTTAACCTCGGATCAATTATTGCATATAGTATATCTACTACGAAATTAATAAAAACAACTAATGCGGCAAGCAATATTACAACATCTCTAACAACTGTTATATCTCTATTACTGATAGCTTGTAAAATTAATCTACCAAGACCTGGAATAGCAAAAACTTCTTCAACAATAATAGTCCCTGCTAAAAGATTAGCAAACTGAAGCCCCATAATTGTTATAACAGGAATCATGGCATTTCTAAGAACATGTTTCCACAATGTTGCTCGGCGGGTAAGGCCTTTTGCTCTCGCAGTTCTAACATAATCTTCTCTCATAGTTTCCAGTACTGCTGACCTAGTAAAACGTGCAAGAATTGCACCTTGCACTGTAGCTAAAGAAATTGCTGGGAGAATTAGTGACTGAATTGAACTAACAAAACCTTTATCCCATCCCGCAAAACCACCAGAAGAAAACCATCCTAAATTTACTGCAAATAACAAAATAAGTAAAAGAGCAAGCCAGAAATTTGGTATAGAAATTCCTAATTGACTTAACCCCATTACTGATACATCTCCCATTTTGTTATGCCTTGAAGCGGCATAAATACCTAAAATAAATGCTACCAAAACTGATAATAGCATTGACAGTATAGCCAAAGGGAAGGTTATACCCACTCGGTGTTTTATCAAATCAATAACAGGAACATTATAAGTGTAACTAACCCCAAATCTTCCAGATAATAGGTGAATTAACCAATCGAAATACCTTTCCACCATTGGTCTATCTAAACCAAGTTGCAGCCTTAAGGCATCAACAGCACTTTGAGGAGCGTCAATTCCTAAAATTACTCTTGCAGGATCTCCTGGTAAGATTTCTAAAGAAAGAAAAGTAAGAATTGAAGCACCCAGAAGGGTAATTATAAAAGTAATAAATCTTTTTATTAAGAATATACTCATTTGATATTTTAAATTAAACTATATTTTTATATGTGAATTATGATTATTAAAAATTATCTTTCTTTAATTTTAAATGACTCACCACATCCACATTGACCGACAACATTAGGGTTATTAAAAATAAATTTACTTTCTAGCTTTTGCTCCAACCAGTCTAATTCAGTACCTTCAATATATTGTTTTGCATTGAAATCTAATACAATTGTTGGCTCATTAGATTTAATAATTATATCATCAGGTTTGACTTCTTTAAGAAAATCCATTGTATAACTCATATCTGAACACCCCATCTGCTTTACTCCTATCCTAAACCCTTTAGAGCCACTGCCTTGTGAGTTTAAAATATAGTGAAATCTCTCCATTGCTTTTTCTGTAATAATTAATATATCTGAAATATCATTCATTCTCTACTCCATTCCTAACTCAAGCCTAGCTCCTTCAGACATCATAGATGAATTCCATGGCGGCTCCCATACAATTTCTACTTTAGCAGTATTAATTCCTTTTACGGTCAAAAGGGCTAATTCAACCATTCTAGGAAGTGTTCCAGCAACGGGACAGCCTGGAGCAGTTAAAGTCATTAAAACATTAATATGGTCTTCTTGAACTTTAACATCATAAATTAAACCAAGCTCATATATGTCTATAGGTATCTCTGGGTCTTTAACTGATTTTAAAGCGGCTATAACCGCATCAGATATAGGACCCTTATCGTTACAAGAGTTTTTCTCAGAATAAATAATTGGGTCAACCATCTGATAACTTTCGAAAATTATACATTAATCACTTATACCTCTTGAGAATACTACATATACCATTATACAAACAATCAATATCTTCTATTGTATTATAAATTGCAAAAGAAGCCCTTATTGTGCCTGGCACTCCAAAAAAGCTCATTAAAGGTTGCGCGCAATGATGCCCTACTCTAACAGCTATTTCCATAGAATTTAAAAACATCCCTGCATCATGTGGATGTATACCTTTCAAAATAAATGATATTAAACTAGTTTTAGACTTAGCATTACCGTAAATCACAATATCATCATTTCGAGAAAATTTTTCAATCGCATAGGAATGTAAATATTTTTCATAATCAATAATATTTTTGTAACCAATTTGATTTACATAGTCTATTGCTGCTCCAAGACCAATAGTGCCTACAATATTTGGAGTTCCTGCTTCAAATTTAATTGGCAAAGGAGCAAAAGTTGTATTTTCAAATGACACTTGATCAATCATTTCTCCACCACCTTGATATGGGTCCATACCTTCTAAAATTTTTTCCTTGCCATACAAAACTCCTATACCACTAGGTCCATAAATCTTATGACCAGAAAAGACATAAAAATCACAATCTAATTTTTGGACATCAACTTGCATATGCACTATACCCTGACAACCATCAATTAAAATTTTTATATTCTTTTTTTTAGCTTTTTCTATTAATAGTTTTAAATTAGGAATTGTACCTATAGCGTTACTAGCTTGAGTAATAGACAAAATCTTTGTTTTTTCATTCATTAAACTTCCTATTTTATCTAAATTTAAGTCTCCATTTTTATCAATAGGTATAACCTTGATTTTAGCACCTTTAACTTTTGAAACCATTTGCCATGGAACAATATTTGAATGATGTTCTAATGAGGTAAGAAGAATTTCATCGCCCTCATTTATATTTTTCATACCCCAACTTGATGCAACTAAATTAATACCTTCAGTAGCCCCTCTAGTAAATATAATTTCTTTTTCACTATTTGCATTAATAAAACTAGCAATTTTCTTCCTAACATTTTCATACTGTTCTGTTAACCTCTCACTCAAGTCATATAGACCTCGATGTATATTAGCGTAGTTATATTTGTAACAGCTACTAACTGACTCAATTACTGACATAGGTTTTTGAGAACTAGCTGCACTATCAAGAAAAATTAATTTTTCATTGGATTTTTCCGAGAATATTGGAAAATCTTTTTTATAAGAATTATTTAGTTGCATGACTACCCTAACTTAAAAAAATTTTTCTGAAATCTGTTTATCAATCAATTTATTAAATTTTTCTAAAATTATACTATCATCAAGATCTGACAAAGTGTCAGTTATAAAAGCATAAATTAACATTTGCCTCGCTTCGTTTTCTGAGATACCTCTTGATCTCATATAAAAAATTGATTCTTCATCTAATTCTCCTATACTCACACCATGACTACACTGAACGTCTTCAGAGTAAATATTTAATTCAGGCTTGGCATTTATCTGCGCGTTACTTGATAGAACTACACCCCTACTTATCTGGTCAGCCTGAGTATTCTTTGTCTCCTCTCCAACATGAATTTTGCCTTGAAAAATCCCTTCAGAATTTGAATCCACGACCCCATAAAATTTTTGGTTACTAATACAATCTGAAGATAAATGTTCAATTTCAACAAAAATATCTGACTTTTGACTTTCGTTTAGAAAATAAGCCCCTGATACATTACAGGTTCCATTATTATTATTAAGTTTACAGTGAATTTTATTTCTAGAAAGGTCTGAACCAGAGTTTAATAAATAGTGACTATAGTAACTAAAACTAGATAATTCAATCTTTGTGTCTGCAGTATGAAAGGAATTGATACCCTCATTTTGATATTTATAATGTTTGAGCCTTGCATTCTTCTCTATAACAATATTTGTAACATAGTTAGACCATAAATAGCCACTAGAATCACTTTGACACGTTTCAATAATTGTACTATCGGATGCTTCATGTGATATTACTATAAGCCTCGGGTTTATACATATACTATCATCATGAGATTTTGATAAATAAATAATTTCTAAAGGTTCATCTATTGTACAACCTTTTTTTATCTCTAAAATAAATATATCCTTTGCAAAAGCCAAATTAATTGAATCGAGGCTCTCATCCTTTGCACAAAGGTACTTTTTTATGTAGTCAAACTTATTTTTTTCAAAAGAAAGGTTTTGATTATTAAGGTTATAAAATTCAATTTTATCTCTTACAGAAGAAGTATCGGATAAATTTGAACAATATTCACCGTTAATAATAACTATTTTCTGGTTGAAAATATTTTTCTTCCTTATTAGTAACTTTTTTTCTTCCTCATTTAAATTATTTGCATTATTAAAACTTAATTTAGATATTTTTTTTAAATCAAAATATTTCCAATCTTCTTTTTTTACTGATGGTAAATTATTTTTTTTGAAATAACCTAAGGATTTCCTTCTTTCACTAAGTAAGAAGTTATTTCCAAAATAGTCATTATCGAAAAGATTCTCATCAAAACATTCAATTAATGGGAAAGAAGTCTTATAGCTTAAATCTTTCCTCATGCAGCCTCTGTAATTTTAAAGTAACCATTTTCTTCTATATCTATGGCTAACTTCTTATCCCCAGATTTTATTATTTTTCCATCATACAAGACATGAACAAAATCAGGAACCACATAGTTTAGCAACCTTTGATAATGTGTGATAACTAAAATTAATTTATTTTCATTACGCAATAAATTGATGGCCTCAGATACAGACTTGAGAGCATCTATATCTAAGCCAGAGTCAGTTTCATCTAAAATACTTAGAAATGGATCAAGCAAAAGCATCTGTAACATTTCAAGTCGCTTTTTTTCACCACCAGAAAATGAAACATTCAAATTTCTTCTTGTCATTTCATCAGAAATATCAAGAATTTTTTGCTTATCTCTTATTAGCTTTAAAAATTCCGATGCACTAATTTCAGCTTTACCCCTTGCCTTCAATAAGGAATTATAAGCTGTTTTTAAAAAATTTATTATTGTTACACCAGGTATTTCAATAGGATATTGAAAAGAAAGAAAAACACCTAAAGCAGCCCTTTCTTCAGGGTTCATTCCTAAAATATTATGACCACAAAAACTTACTGATCCAGAAATTATTTCGTATCCACTTTTACCTGCTAAAACATTTGAAAGAGTGCTTTTGCCTGAACCATTTGGTCCCATTATGGCATGAGTTTCTCCCTTATTCATTGTCAAACTCAAATCATTTAAAATTAATTTATCGTTAGCTTTTACTACTAAATTTTTAATTTCTAATTTTTGATTACTCATACTATCCAACACTTCCCTCTAAACTTATTCCAACTAACTGTTGAGCCTCCAATGCAAATTCCATCGGAAGTTCTTGAAGAACTTGCTTGCAAAAACCATTGACAATTAAAGCAACCGCATCTTCTTCTGGTATTCCTCTCTGCCTACAATAAAAAAGCTGCTCATCACTTATTTTGCTAGTTGAGGCTTCGTGTTCAATTTTTGATTTATAGTTTTTATTTTCAATA
>NZXH01000011.1 GCA_002701885.1 Rhodospirillaceae bacterium
CTATGACTATAACATAGTTATATTGTCCAAAAAACACAGGGCCTGCAATACGAATAATTTCAAACATACAGATAAAGGTTATCATATTTATAATTCCGGTCCATAATATTACCCAAGGGATTAAACTTGGCATTTCCCAAAAGGTATAAAATCCATCGCTAAACATCATTATTGGAAAAGTAATAATAGCAGCGGTTACGACTAGACCAGTTGCACGCATTATTGAGGATGCTTGAGGAGGTTTTACTAAAGCTACAAATACATTATTCATCGCAAAAAATAAGGGAACAGCTAAAGAAAATATTATCCAAATAGCAGAATTATTTGTCTTAAACCCTCCCCCTGGTATAACAAGCAGACAAATTCCAATTAAACCCATTGTTAGTCCTAATATAGAAAACAATCTTAATTTATCTAAGCCAGCAATTATTGCTAATAGATATGTAATTCCTGGAACCAGGGTAATTGTTAGAGTTAAAACACCCGCTGGGACCTTGTTCCCTATTGAAGATAATATGGTTACTGAGAGAACTGCTCCAAGTAATGCAGTTACAACATATGAAAATAAATGTTTAAGAGAAAGGTGTGGAAAGTTCTTTGTAATTAAAGACAAAATTATAAGTAATATCCCTCCAATACAGTATTGCCAAAAAGTAAAAGCTGTAGCTGGAACCCCTGCAGTGGCAACATACTTATTTGCCGAAAAGAAAGTTCCGTAAATTGACGCGCCACCAATAAGTAATAACCATGCAAATTTTAAAGAATTCATTTAATTTTCTCGTAAGTTACTTTTGTTGAAGATTAGCTGCAGTGCCTCTATTAGCAAGGTAAAGTCCTATAGCCATAAGTGCAATTGCTACCCAAACAACTGGAGGCACATTTGCAGAAAAAATTAAATAAGCCCATAATAGAGCTGCAGCTGGCGTTATATAGTTAAATTGAGAAAAAAATACAGGCCCTCTTCTGAAAACAACTTCAAATAAAGTAACAAAAATTACTATATTTGTAATACCAGCCCATAAAACCGCAGAAAAAGCTTTGTAATCAGTGTTCTCAAAGAAATAAAATCCATCAACTAAAAGCATTGGTACCACCAAAATTGGAATTGAAAAAGTTAGAACACCTGTAGACAACTGGATTGTAGTTGCTTCAGCTGGCCTCATTAATGCTACTGCCACATTACTTGCCGCATATCCTAAAGGTGCTATTAAAGCAATAATAAACCAAGTACCTGAAAATGACCCATCAACAGAACTGGTCGATAAAATATTACTTTCTCCTGCAATTAGAGCCATTATTGTATCTCTGAATACAATTATTAGAACACCAGCTAGTCCAAAAGCTAAACCAGTGGTACTAAGCCAATTAAATTTCTCTAATTTTGCCAGGAATGAAAATAGGTAAGTTAATGAAGGAATTAGAGTTAAAATTAAAGCCAATATTCCTGGAGGAACATGTGGTGCAGCAAAACTAAGAGCAATAAGCGGTATTGAAAAAGCAAAAAGTGATATAGAACTATATAATCTAATATGATCCCAAGAAAACTTAGGAGGTTCTCTAAGAATCAAAGAAAAAATAATTAATATTAATGCTCCCAGAAATCCTTGCCAAAACGCAAGCCCAAGAGGTGTAACGCCAAGGTCTAAGGCTAAGATTTGTGCTGAAAAAAAACTTCCATAAATTATAGCACCAAGAAAAAGGAGTAAAAAAGGGACAATGCTAGTTGAAATCTCATTTTTACTATCCATATCTAGTTCCCCATTTCTAATTATCATATATTCTATACTTAAAATAGATAAAAAAAAATTAAATTAAAAATTATTATTGATTAGTCAATAAATTAGTACCAATTTATATGAATGAGTAAAATTATCCTTGACCAAAGATCAATAATTAATCGTAAAGCTCTTGTTTCAAGAATTTCTTCTATTTCTTTAGAAAAGAATTTGAAAGATTCTTCGTCACAAAAATTAATTCATAACATAATTTCAGAAGATATTAAGTCAGGTAAATTAGAAATAAAAAGAAGATTTGAAGAAAATCAAAATGGATTAAATGCTGCTAATCTAAACTCTTTCATGATTGATCAAATATTAAGAACATTATTTGAAATAGCTACTCTTCATATATATAGAGCAACTAACCCAACAAAATCAGAAAAGTTAGTAATAGTTGCAATTGGGGGTTACGGTCGTTCAGAAATAGCACCTTTCTCAGATATAGATTTATTATTTTTGCACCCTTACAAGCTTACAGTCTGGGGTGAGCAAGTTATTGAGTATATTCTCTATACTCTTTGGGATCTTGGATTCAAACTTGGTTATTCAGTTAGAACTATTGAAGAATGTATAAAAATGTCAAAAGATGATATAGTTACAAATACAAGTATACTTGAGGCAAGATACGTTTGTGGAAATAGAGAACTTTATAAAAAACTTCAAGAAAAATATTATAAAGAGATAATTTGTAATCATAAGGTTGATTTTTTAACTTTAAAATTGAAGGAAAGAGATCTTCGGTATAAGAAATTTGGTGAGTCCAGGTATTTAGTTGAGCCAAATATTAAAGAAAGCAAAGGAGCGTTAAGAGATATCCAAACTATTTTTTGGATAGGAAAATATACAAATAATTTTACAAATATCAATCAATATTTAAATTTCAAAATTTTTACTAAAAACGAGATAAATAAATATAGAAAGTCTGAAATTTTTTATTGGACGATAAGGTTTTGGTTGCATTATTTAGCTGGACGCTCTGAGGATAGGTTAACATTTGATCATCAAATAGAAATAAGTAAAAAATTAAATTTTAGAAAAAAAGGCTCAACTACTGCAGTAGAAAGATTCATGAAAAAATATTATCTTACTGCAAACGAAGTAGGCTCATTATCTAGGATTTTTCTTTCAAATATAAATTTTTCAGAAGATGTAAATAGTGGTTTATCTCCAAAAAAAATGAGCTTAGTTTTAAAAAAAGATAGTGATATAATTAGAGAGTATCAGAATAAACTTTCTATAATTGATGAAAAAGTTTTTTTTAATAAATCAATAAATGTTATTAAATTGTTTGCTATTGCACAATCATACGATATTGATGTTCACCCAAAATCTATAACCGCTATAATTAGAAATCTTTATAGAGTACCCAAATTAAGAGGAGATACGGAAGCTAATTCCTTATTTCTTGAAATTCTAGCTTCTAAAAAAAATCCAGAAAAAATATTAAGAAAAATGAATGAATCTGGTTTTCTAGGAAGGTTTATTCCTGAGTTTGGTAAAATTGTTGCTCAGACTCAACATGATATGTATCACCTTTATACCGTTGATGAGCATACTATAAGGGCTATAGGGATAATGAATAAAATTGAATCTGGTGAGTTAAATAATGAGCATAACTTTGCATCTATTATCGCAAAAAAAATTAATTCTCGTCGTGTTCTATATTTAGCTATCTTTCTACATGATATTGCTAAAGGGCAACCAGGAGACCATTCAAAAATTGGAGAAAAAATAGCATTGAATCTTTGTTATAGACTTGGTTTAGATGAAGAAGAAGTCAAAGCAGTTGCATGGCTTGTAAGGTGGCATTTGTTAATGAGTCATACGGCCTTTAAAAGAGATTTGGGGGATATGAAAACTATACAAGATTTTTCTAAACTTGTGGTTAATAAAGATAGGTTAGATATGCTTTTTTTACTTACAATTTCAGATATATCTGCTGTTGGTCCCAACACATGGAATGCA
This sequence comes from Rhodospirillaceae bacterium, assembly GCA_002701885.1. GTDB lineage: Bacteria > Pseudomonadota > Alphaproteobacteria > SHVP01 > SHVP01. The sequence goes on from NZXH01000011.1 coordinate 3,744, forward strand.
TGGAAAGGGCAACTGCTTGGCAACTTATATAACTCAGCAAATGCATTAATAGAGGGATCATTCGATAAAACCATTGAGGAAAGAACTATTCTATCAATTAAAAAATTAGAGAAAAGTTTGAAAACATGGTCAAATGCAGACTTTAGTAATTTTATTTCCTTACATCATGATTCATATTGGTTGTCAACAGATTTACAAAGCCAAATAAGACAAGCAGAAGTTGTAAAAAGCCAGAATTTTTCGAATAATAAATTAAAAATTAAAGCATACATAGACACGATAAATGCTGTTACAGAAATAATTGTATATTCACCAGATCAACCGGGCCTTTTTTCAAGTTTGGCTGGGTCAATAACTCTTGCTGGAGCCGTGGTTCTTGATGCAAAAGTGAGCACCACTAAACATGGTATGGCTCTTGATTCTTTTTGGATACAGAATTCTTTAAATTTACCATATTCAGATAGTTTTGATTTAAAAAAATTATTTAATTTTATCAATAATGCAATTAAAGATAGTAGTTGGGTTTTCAAAGAGTATGAAAATAAAAAAATTAATATTTCACCAATTAAAAATTATTTAGAAATAGAAACAAATATTTCATTCAACAATAATATTAGTAATGTTTACTCAGTAATAGAAATCACCACTAATGATAAACGTGGTTTATTGTATGAGATTACTGAAACTCTTTCAGTCTTAGGTTTACAAATCAGCAGTTCCCATATATCAACATATGGTAAAAGAGCTGTGGATGTTTTTTATGTAAAAGATCTTTTTGGTTTAAAAGTTACAAACAAAAGAAAAATTGATTACATAATTAGAGAATTAAAACGAAGAATTGATAAGGAAAAAAATAATTCATCAAGCCTTAAAAGTAAGATTATTGCGGCGTAACACAAAAAAGTATGTAGATAGATTTAGTATGCCACATATTCCTATTACAAATCCCATAGAAAAAAAAGTGTGGAGGTATAACTCTCCAACAATATAGCCAGATATTCCTCCGACTGTAAATTGAATTGCACCAAGGGCAGCAGCTGCTGAGCCAATATTTTTTGGAAATAAATTTAATGCAGATGCGGTTGCGTTTGCCCCGGTTATAGTTACAGATGGCATAAATAGTGTTATGAAAATTAAAATTGTGAAATTAATATCTGGAAAAATTAAAATATTGATTAATATTAATACACCAAATATTGCAGAAACTATGGATCCAATTAAAAGCATTTTGTCGCTACCAATTTTTTTTACATATAATGCATTTATAGCTGATCCAATAATTAAGAATAAAACGTTTACAAAAAAGAATCCCCCAAAAATTTGAGGAGAAAATTTATAATAATCTATAATAAAAAAAGGTGAGCCAGATATGTAAGCAAACATTCCTGCAAATGCAAAACTCATACAGAATGCGTAGCCCATAAATATTTTGTTTAATAGAAGTTCCCTATAATTCTTAATGATCGTAGACAAGTTAATTTTTGCTCTAGACGATTTAGGAAGAGACTCTTTTAGGTTGATTGTAGCTATAAAGCAAAAAATTGAAAAAATAATTAATAACCAAAAAATATGTTTCCAGCTAAAATAATATAAAATTTGACCTCCAATGAAAGGAGCTAATAAAGGAGCCATACTCATGACTAAAAAAAGAATAGAGAGAATTTGAGAAGATTTATTTTTACTAAAGGTATCTCGAACAATAGCTCTTGCAATGACAGGGCCAGCAGAACCTCCAAATGCTTGAAAAAATCTAAATATGATAAGAATTTCTATTTTTTTTGAAAAAATTATTCCAACAGTAGCAGTAATATATATTATTATACCTATTAAAATTACTGGTTTTCTTCCTAATCTATCAGATAAAGGCCCATGAATTAATTGAGCTGATGCAAAACCAAGAAGAAAGCTACTTAAAGTAAGCTGAATTGTTGCCTCATTAACGTCATATACTTTAGCTAAGGTGGGTAAACTAGGGAGGTACATATCAATAGATAATGGGGCAAAAGCGGTAAGCATGCTTAAGGTTACAATAAAAAGAATTATTGATTTATTTGATTTTTTTTTCATTTAATTTCAATTTCATAACACACTCAATTATACTCAACATATTTTTTTTGTTATATAATTACAAGTTAAAGGTTTAAAAATTTTTGGTTATAAAAAAAGCATTTATTTCAATAAGTAGTTTTACGATTATAAGCAGAGTGCTTGGCTTTTTCCGAGACCTTTTGCTTGCGAGTATTATTGGGGTAGGTATCACAAGTGACGCGTTTTTAATTGCATTTAAACTTCCGAATTTTTTTAGAAGAATTTTTGCAGAAGGTGCTTTTAATGCAGCATTTGTACCATTATTTGCAGAAATATTACATTCAGGCGGTAAAAAAGATGCTATTTTTTTTGCGGAAAAAATTTTATCGTTATTATTAATAGGTACAATAATTTTTGTTATTTTTGCCCAAGTTTTTATGCCTTCAATAATTTATGTTTTTGCTCCGGGATATTTACCAGGAAGCGAACAATCTGAGCTAACAATAAAACTGAGCAGACTAACTTTTCCATATCTTATTTTAATAAGTTTAGTCACTCTTTATTCAGGTATACTAAACTCCTTAGGGAAGTTTGCATCAGTTGCATTTACACCTATTATTTTAAATTTATTTTTAATCATTGGAATTACTTCAACAAATTTTATAAATATTAATTCAGGAGAATTAATAGCTATAGCTGTAACTTTAGCAGGAATTTTCCAACTTTTATGGCTTTTATTTCCACTTTACAAATTAGATATAAAAATTTTTTTAACTTTGCCTTATTACACAAAAAAACAGAAAGAATTTTTTAAGTTATTTTTGCCAGGGGTTATTGGAGCAAGTGTTGTTCAGATTAATTTACTTACGGATATTATTTTTGCATCTTTACTCTCTAAAGGCTCAATATCATTTTTGTACTTTGCAGATAGAATAAACCAGTTACCTCTAGGAGTAATTGGTGTTGCTTTAAGTACAGCTTTATTACCAATTCTTTCAAAAAAAATAGCAGCTAAAGAAGAAGAAAAAGCAATAGATATTCAAAATAGATCAATTGAGCTGGCTCTTTTTTTTGGTATTCCTGCAATGTTTGTTTTTATATTTTTTCCGCAAGAAATAATTAAGCCACTTTTCCAGAGAGGCGCTTTTACTTCAAGTGACACTATATCAACCGCAAATGCTTTGGCAGCTTATGCGTATGGATTACCTGCTTATATTCTTTTAAAAATTTTTTCTGTGTCTTTTTTTTCTAGAAAAAATACTAGCATACCAGTCAAGGTTGCTATTTTTGCTGTTTGTTTAAATATTTTGCTTAACTTCTTTTTGATCAAATACTATGGGCATGTAGGCTTAGCAATGGCTACTGCTATAAGTGCTTCTGTTAATGTTATTTTGCTAATATTAATTTTATTATACAAGCGTTGGTGGGTCTTTGATTTTAAATTATTAAAAACAATATTTAAAATTTTGCTTTCTTCGTCAGCGATGGTTCTTATACTCTTGTTAGTAAATAAATATTTTATAGTAAAATACTCAAATTATTTTAATGAAATAATTATGTTAATTGTAATGGTTTTATCTGGGCTTTTGGTTTATATAGTATTATCCAAAGTATTCAAGATTACAGGAGTTATTGATTTAAATTTGATAAAAAAATAATTTTTAAATGATTTAAGGAAAATTAAGTGAAAAGAATTTTTTCTGGTATACAGCCAACTGGTAATTTGCATTTGGGAAACTATTTAGGTGCTGTAAAGAATTGGGTGAAGCTGCAATCAACATATGAATGTATTTATTGTATTGTTGATATGCATGCTATAACAACATTTCAGGATCCTAAGAAACTAACTCAAAATATACGTGATGCTGCAGCAATTCTTATCGCATCAGGGATTAATATAAATAGCTCAATACTGTTTAACCAGAGTAGAGTGCCAATGCATGCTGAGTTAGCTTGGATATTTAATTGTATTGCTAAAATTGGTTGGTTAAATAGAATGACCCAGTTTAAAGATAAAGCTGGTAAAAACAGAGAAAAAGCTTCTGCTGGTTTATATATATATCCAAATCTGATGGCTGCAGATATACTTTCTTATAAGGCTACTCATGTTCCAGTCGGTGATGATCAAAAACAACATCTTGAGCTGACTCGAGATATAGCAATTTCTTTTAATGACAGTTATGGCATAAAGTATTTTCCAGTCGTTGAGCCTTTGATAATAGGAGAAGCTACAAGAGTAATGAGTTTGAGAGATGGCTCAAAAAAAATGAGTAAATCAGATAATTCAGATTTTACTAGAATAAATATTACAGACTCTAAAGATGTTATTGCTTCAAAAATTAAAAAAGCAAAAACTGACTCTCTCCCAGTCCCAGAATCTATTACAGCATTATCAGGTAGATTAGAAGCAAAAAACTTATTGGGAATTTTTGCGGCTCTAAAAGAAGTATCACTAGAAAAAATTATTAAAGATTATGGGGGTGGTACTTTTTCTGTTTTGAAAGAAGACCTTGCTGAATGTATAATTAGTGAACTTGTGCCTGTAAGTAGTGAAATAAAAAATTTACAAAATAATAGAGAATATTTAGATAAAATATTAAAAGATGGAGCAACTAAAGCTGAAGAGATTTCTAAGCCAATTATTAAAGAGGTTAAAGAAATAGTAGGTTTTTTGGTAGCTTAAACTTAAATAGTTGTTTTTTTGTATATAAAAAAGGAAAAAAATGATTAAAGCTGAAAATAAAAGAAAGCTTTTAGTGATTGTTGATGATACCCCAGAATGTAGAAAATCTCTACGTTTTGCATCCAGAAGGGCATCTAGAACTGGAGGAATAGTTTTAATGCTCAGGGTTATTCACCCTTCAGATTTTCAAGATTGGTTAGCGGTTGAAGAAAGAATGCGCCAAGAAGCGAAGGATGAAGCAAAGGATTTGTTATCAAGGCTTCGTAATGAAGTAGAAGATCAATGGGGAGTTGAATCTGAGTCAATTATTCTGGAAGGAAAAACAGATAAAGTAATTATGAGTTTGATTGATGAAAGCTTAGAAATAAAAATACTTGTTCTTGGTTCTGCTTCGGGAGCAGATGGTCCAGGGCCTTTAGTTTCAAAACTTGTTGGGAGTTCATCTGGAATAAGAATCCCCGTTACTGTTGTTCCTGGTGATTTAACAGATGAACAAATAGATGAATTATCATAAAAGTAAAAAACTATTGAAATAGAAAATATTATGCATATTTCACAAATAACTAGATAACCATGAAAATACTACATAACTAATGAAAAAAATATCGAATGTTATCAAAAGTTTAGTTATATACCATTAATTTATGTAGAGATTCACTCTATATTGTGTTATATGAAAATTTATACACAAATTGTAGTATTAATTTTATAGTGTTAATTTTTCCTTAACCATAACAAGCTTAGTTTTATTAGGTAGAATATTTTATTAAAGGAACTTTCGAAACTAAATGGAAGAAAAAAATACATATTTGGGACGTTTAAGAAATTTAGTCTTTGTGGTAATTGGGGTGGTAATAATATCACAATTATTTGTACCATCATTTGTAACGCACTCTGCAACATTAATAAAAACCAAATTTAGCAATAGATCTAATTTTGTTTCTCCGGCAATAGGGCCTAATTTATTCAAATTAAATTATTCTAATGAATTTGCAATTTTTGTTCCTTCGTCGGGTGATTTGATTAAAACTTTTGATAAAGCAAATTTTCAACTAAAAAATGTTATTAATGGAAAAGACTCAGTCCCTAGAATATACGTTTCAAAATTGCCGCATGATATAGGAAAAGTTGTTTCTATTAATCAGAAAAAAAGTTTATATATCAGAATATTGTTACCCTTAATTCTTCAAGTAAATGAAGATATAGAAAATGATAGAGATTTAATTAGATCTTTGATGAATAAACATAAACATGAATTAAAATTCTCTGTTTCAGAAGCGTCTTGGTTAATAAAAATATTTGAACGGTATGATTTAAAATTATATGACTTCAAAGGCCTGTTAATTAGGCATGATATTATTCCTCCCTCATTAGCTTTGGCTCAGTCAATTATAGAATCAGGATGGGGAACATCTAGATTTGCTATAAATGGTAATGCAATTTTTGGTCAATGGACTTTTAAGACTGGAACTGGTTTAGTCCCATTGAAAAGGTCTCCAGGTAAAGCACATGAAATAAAGTCATTTGATAAATTAGAGCATTCAGTAGAGCAGTATATTTTTAATTTAAATTATCATAGAGCATATAAAGAATTTAGGAATCTAAGAGAAAAAATGAGAAAAGGTAATAAATTTGATAGTTTTTCTCTTGCAGGAACCTTGGAAAGTTATTCTGAGAAGAGAGATAGTTATGTAGAATTAGTTAAATTAATTATGCAATCAAACAATTTAAATAGGTTGGATACTGTTAAGTTCAGGGAGTATTTTTAGCAATTAACTGGAAGCCTAGCCAGTGCCAGCGATTATTTTTTGAAGGCAGCGTGCAGTTCACTCTATTTCTACCTTTTTGAAATTTTTCTTGAAAACGTACTTCAACCCTATTTCCAGGTAAAATATCTATTTTGGAGGGTTTACTTTGTCTTGAAGCAAAGCATTGTAGCCTATCAAGTTTCAAGCTTTCATCAATAATGGTAAAGCCTAAATAAGGAGGATTATTTGTAATTATTATTTTTCTTGGAATTATATCTTTAACAGGTAATGGTAACGCATTTATTGCTAATTCTAACCTTTCTATCCCTCCATACTTTTCATTGAATGAAAATCTTGGGAGGAAAAAAGGGTCTAGCCATTCTGATGCAACGCCAGAATGTTGACCAAATGCTGCAGTATAACCTCTCTCTCTCAAAAAAGTTTTCATTTCGTTATTAGCTTCTCCATAAGGGTAAGCAAATAGTAATGGTTTTTCCCCTAAGATTTCTGTTAGTCTTTTTTGAGCGTAATCTATTTTTTCTTTCCATATTTTTGAGTCTAAGTTAACCATACTTTCATGTGTTGATAAATGATTACCTATTGTAACGCCAGAGTCATGCAATTCTTTTATTTGTTTCCAATTCATCATACTTGAGTATTTTTTATCTATTGTATCAGTGCTTACAAAAACTGTGAATGGAAGATTCGCTTCTCTTAATTTTGGCCAAGCAACTGTATAAATAGATTTAAAAGCATCATCAATTGTTATTGCTACTGTTTTATCAGGTAAACTTTCTCCCCTTTTTATTGCAGAGGCAATATTTTCTAGACGCATAACATTGTATTCAGGTTGTGTTAAGATTCGTATGTGTTTTTCAAGTTGTTCTATACTTATACTTGTGCTAGGGAATTTATCTTCCCCAAAGCGGTGATAAAGAAGAATTGAGGCTGAGCTACTATAACTATCTGAAAAAGCTTTTTGATTTAAAAATATAAATGAAATCAAAATGTAGAAAATAATGAAAGATAATTTTTTTTTCATAATAAGTTAGTTCCTGCAGCCTTGTCGCTTAAAAGAGGATATTTTCTTGGATTGTGCAGTTGATAATGCCACCATTCATTATTATAAAAATCCCAACCAGACAAAGTCATGATACCTAATAAGATACTTCTATTATGAAGAATTTCATAATTAAAATCCATATGATCATGGTGAGATTTTTGACTAAAACTATCAAATGGAGTTCCCATATCAAGTTCAACATTATCTTGAGTGCATAATGTTAGATCAATAGCTACTCCCCTTGAATGAGGAGAACCTTTCTTAGGGTCAGCTATATATTTTGGATCAGGGTTAAATTCCCACATTTTTTTTTGTGCTTCAACAGGTCTAAATGCATCAAAAATTTTTATTTTGAACCCCATTTTATCTGCAATATTAATTGTTTTGTTTAATGCTAAATAGGCTTCTTTTCTGAGATAAGCCTTATCTTTTTGATATATTTTTTTTTCAGTGAAGTTCCTATGACTTGCATAAGCCAGGGATATCAAGATATTTTGTTCGTCTGGTAAAATTTCAATTAATTTCATAATAAATATAACATATCATTAAATCATGTTAATACTAGCTTTTGATACTTCTCTTAAATCATGTTCTTTAACCTTCTCTAAAAATAGAGAGATTTTGACAGAAAATATAGTATTTCAAGATGTTGGTTCTTCTGAAATTATTATTCCCATGCTGCAAGAGCAAATAGAAAAAGCCAAAATTCGATATAAAGATTTAAATTTTATTGGTATCTCAATAGGGCCTGGAAGTTATACTGGAATTAGAGTCGGGATATCAGTAGCAAAGGGTCTTTCATTAGCCCTGAAAATACCTATAGTTGGAATAAGTTCACTAAATATTATGGCTTATGAGGCGAGTAAGTTTTTAAAAAGTGAATTAGAAATAGTTGTAGCTAATAAAGCAAGGAGAGACGAAGTATATTTTCAACACTTCTCATCTGAAGCAGAACCTAAGAGTGCTCCAAGAAGGGTTAATATTACTGAATTAAATATTTTATTATCGGAAAAAAAATATATTTTTACAGGGAACATTGTTGAAGAAATATCTAGTATCATAAATAAAAACCGAGTAATTCTTTACGAGGGTAAAGCCAGTCAGTATTTGCCCTCAACAGTAATTTCTAATATTTTAAATGATTTGATAGATAGTGGTAGTAACTTAGATAATTATCCACCCGAACCAATATACTTAAATGAAAAGTTTTAGATGAATAAAAAAAATTACTTCTGTGAAGTTACAACTTATAGACAAAAAAAAATACTATTTGATATATATCAAAATATATTTCAAGATAATTGGTGTCAAAAGAGTTTTATAGATTATATTAATAATTCTTGGGTTAATTCTTTTTTACTATTTAATGAATTAAAGTCGCCTATAGGCGTATGCATGCTATCTAATATATTAAACGAATTAGAAATTATTAAATTTGGTATAAAAAACCAATATAGAAATCAAGGCTTTGGCTTTTTTTTTCTCAATGAGATTATTAATCTATACAAAAAAAAGAAAAAAGAAAATATTTTTTTAGAGGTTTCAACTAAAAATGTTTTTGCAATTCGGCTATATTTAAAATTAGGTTTTGAAAAATTAACTATAAGAGATAAGTACTACAAAAAAAGTACAAATAAATTTGAAGATGCGTTAATTATGAAAAAAAAATTAATATTTTTTGATTCTAATTAAATTATTTTCAAAATTTTCTGATTGTTCTTTTGAGTCGACTTTATAGCCATTGATTAAAGCTGATTTTGATATATTTTCGAAAGCTTCTTTTCCTCTACATTTTACCTCAAGTGTTTTCCCTGAAGGCATAGATTCTAGTTTAATTTTGACTTTTACAAATGTTATGGGGCAGATTTCCTGAGTTACATCTATAAAATATTTATTTTTACCATACATATAGAAACCTTAAATTTTTTGATATAATATAATAACTAAGATTATTTTATACATGTATCTGTTATGATTTAAAAAGGATAAATTATAGTAATGTCACAAAGTATTGAAAAAATATGTATTGAAAAAGGCCTAAGGATGACTGGTCAAAGGAGAACAATTGCAAAAGTTATTTCAGAATCTAATGATCACCCTGATGTTGAAAAACTTCATGAAAGAGCAATCTCAATTGACCCTGAAATCTCTATAGCTACTGTTTACAGAACAGTTAGATTATTTCAAGATGCAGGTATAATAAGTAGCTCTGATTTTGGGGGTAATCGTGCAAGATATGAAATTATTCCTGAAGAGCACCACGACCATCTTATTAACTTAAAGACAGGACAGGTAGTTGAATTTAGGGATGAGGAAATTGAAGAACTCCAAAAAATTATAGCAGATAAGTTAGGCTACAAATTAGTTGATCACAGGTTAGAACTGTACGGCATTCCAAAAGATCAAGATTAATGAAGATTGTGATTAGCGGATATTAGGTATACAGATTCATGAGCTTCATAAGAGTAGTATTAATTCTTCTAATATTTATTTTAGTCACTTTGATTTTGATAGTTTTACAATTTCTATCTATTCTATTGAATATTAAAACTAAATTTATTCCCCACCATTACCATAAATTTGTAGTAAAATTAATTAGTTTGAGGATAATTAAATACAGGGAATGTTCTAAAAACAAACCATTGCTTGTTGTATCAAATCATATTTCATGGCTTGATATTCTAGTAATAAGCTCATCATTTAAGGTTAGTTTTGTTGCTAAAAAAGAAGTCAAAAACTGGCCTTTTTTTGGCATACTTGCTCAGCTTCAAAGAACAGTTTTTATAGAACGTACAATGAAAGATTTGATTAAGCAAAAAAAATTGATGGCTAAAAGGTTGTTGGATGGTGATAGCTTGTTGCTCTTTCCAGAAGGAACTAGTAGTGATGGAAAGAGAGTTTTACCTTTTAAGTCAAGTTTATTTTCACTAGCTGAATTAAAAGGAATGAATAAAAATGTTACAATTCAGCCTATTACAATTGCATATACTGGGTTAAATGGACTTCCAGCTGGCTTAAATGAAAGGCCCTTATTTGCATGGTTTGGTGAAATGAGTTTAATGTCACATATATTTAATGTTCTTATGGCTGGCCCAGCAGAAGCAGTAATAATTTTTCACAAACCTACGACAATTCTTGAGTTTAATTCAAGAAAAGATTTGTCGGAGTATTGTGAAGAAGTAATATCTAATGGTTTGTCAAATGCTATATCTGGTAGGTTAAATGATATTCACTTGGATAAGTAATTTATTGAAATGGAAAAGGTATCTTCAAATTGGATAAAAAAGTATATATAAAAACCTTTGGGTGTCAGATGAATGTTTATGATTCGGATAAGATGTTTGATATTTTGAGTGAAAATGGTTACTCATCAATAAATAATCCTGAAGATGCAGATTTAGTTATTTTAAATACTTGTCATATTCGGGAAAAAGCAGGAGAAAAAGTATACTCCGATCTTGGCCGAATTCGTAAAATAAAGACAAACAAGAACCTACGTGGCAAAGAAATGTTTATTGTAGTTGCTGGGTGTGTAGCGCAAGCTGAGGGAGAGGAAATCATAAAAAGGGCGCCCTTTGTAGATATTGTTGTGGGCCCTCAAACTTATCATAAACTTCCACAGTTATTAAAGTCAGTTAAAAAATCTATTGCTCCTGAAATTGAGATTTCTTTTCCTACCGAAGAAAAATTTGATTTTCTTCCAAAAAATAACACTCATAATCGTGAGTTATCTTCATTTCTTACTGTACAAGAAGGTTGTGATAAGTTTTGTACTTTTTGTGTAGTTCCATACACAAGAGGGTCGGAATATTCTAGGCCTGTAAGGGACATAGTTGCTGAGGCAAAATTATTAGTTTCTGGAGGTGCAAAGGAAATTGTTTTACTAGGTCAAAATGTAAATGCGTATCATGGTTTGGCAAATAATGGTAGTGAAGTTGGGTTAGATTATGTTATTAATTGTATAGCTGATATAGAGGAATTAGATAGAATAAGGTTTACTACTTCTCACCCTAGAGATATGAATAAAAATTTAATTAAAATTTTTGGGTCACAAAAAAAATTAATGCCGTTAATGCATTTACCTGTTCAATCAGGTTCGGATAAAATTTTAAAACATATGAATAGAGGTCACACTATAAAAGATTATAAAGAAATAATTTATTCTTTAAAAATGGTTAGACCTGAAATTTCTTTTTCAAGTGATTTTATTGTAGGTTATCCAGGTGAGACAGACTCAGATTTTGATTATACTATTAATTTGATTCAAGAAATTAAATTTTCTCAAGCTTTTTCATTTATGTATAGCCCAAGACCAGGAACACCAGCATCAATAAACAATGATCAGGTTGCAGAAAAAATTAAAAAAAATAGACTTCAGGAACTTCAAAAAATTTTGAACGAGGAAAGACTAAATTTTAACGCCTCATTTATAGGAAAAAAATTAAATATTCTGCTAGAGAAGGTGACAGACTCTAAAAGTGAATTTATAGGGAAATCTGAGTATCTTCAGCCTGTTAAAGTTAAATGTAACCAGAATCTTCTTGGTCAAACCTTTAATGTATTTGTAGAGAGTATAGATAGTAATTGTTTAAATGCACGTTCACTAAATTAAAAATGTTTAAAATAGTTCCTAAATAATAAATATAATGCAATCATTCACCTTTGAAGATAACTCTTTGTTGCCTGCTCTTTATGGAAGGGAAGACGAGCATCTTGTCTTACTTGAAAAAAAAACTGATACCAAAATAAATTATAGGGGTAACTACCTAGAAATATTTGGTGAAAATAATGATTGTGAAAAAGTTAGTTTGATACTTAGAAACTTGTATAAAAGATTAAAAGATGGCTCAGATATAAGTTTGGGTGATGTTGAGGGAGAAATTAAAATGATCCAAGGCAAAGCTTTAAATATAGCGAGTGAACAAATATATATATATACCTCAAAAAGAAAAATAGTTGCTCGGTCCCTAAATCAGAAATCATATCTTCATTCAATGAAGAATAACACACTAGTTTTTGCTATTGGTCCTGCTGGAACAGGTAAAACATATCTTGCTGTTGCCGTTGCGGTGCAATGTCTTCTTAATAACGAGGTAGATAGAATAATTTTATCTCGTCCAGCGGTTGAGGCGGGTGAAAGGCTAGGTTTCTTGCCTGGAGATATAAAAGACAAAGTTGACCCTTATCTCAGGCCGCTATATGACGCATTATATGATATGCTTCCAGCAGAAACTGTATTAAGAAAATTAGAAAGCGGAGAAATAGAAGTTGCTCCTTTGGCTTTTATGAGAGGGAGAACTCTCTCAAATGCATATGTTATTGTAGACGAAGCCCAAAATACTACACCTATGCAAATGAAAATGTTATTAACCAGATTAGGAGAGAATGCTAAGATGGTTGTAACTGGTGATTTATCTCAAATTGATTTAGATAACAGCCAGTTATCAGGCTTAAAACAAGCCACAAAGATACTAAATAATATTGAAGATATTGATTTTATAAATTTTAGTAGTCAAGATGTTGTAAGGAATCAATTGGTCACTAAAATGGTTGAAGCCTATGAAAGCAGTGAAGAAGGCCGCCTTAATGAAAAAAAATAATGTTAATTTTGAACATCCAGTTGTTAATATTATTATTAATTATGGTGAATGGAAAAAAATTGAATCTGAACTCACTCCAAAAATTAATGAAGCTGTGGTTATGACTCTGAAAGAGTTAAAGTTTCCTATACAAATTGAATTATCAATCAGATTAACATGTGATGCTGAGATGAAAGATTTAAATAAAAAATATAGAGGAAAGCCAGAACCAACTAATGTTTTAGCTTTCCCTCAAGATTCTGATTCGAGTAATTTATTTAACAATCAAGGTTATCTAGGTGATATTGCTATAGGATACCAAAGTGTAGATAGGGAGTCATTAAATCAAAACAAATCTTTATGTGGGCATTTAATTCACCTTATAATACATGGACTGCTGCATCTATTCGGTTATAATCATAACAATGAAATGGAATCAAAAATTATGGAACAGATCGAAATTGATGTGTTATGTTTTTTAGGTTATAAGAACCCTTATTGTGAAGAGTTAACAAAATATTCATGAATGATTCTAATCAAAATAAAAAATCTAGTACAGATATGAATGATAATGCTTCCTCTTCTTTTCAGTTAAAGAAAACACTAGTAGAGCGATTATTGAATTTCGGCTTTTTAAAAAATGGAGAAGAAAATAATTCAAATAATCTTAAAGATTTAATTGAACAGCATGAAGAAGAGCAAGGAGAGTTAGATGAAGAATCTAAGCTACTTCTAAGAAATTTACTTTCATTTGGAGATTTAAAAGTTAACGATGTGATGATACCAAGAGCAGATATTGTTGCTGTATGTTTATCAGATTCATTAGATATAATCATAAAGGCATTCCAAAAAGAATCTCATTCTAGAATGCCTGTTTATAAAGATAACTTAGATGATGTCTCTGGTGTAATTCATATTAAAGATATTGTTAAATTTTGGGATAAACGAAAAGCTTTCAAGCTTTCTGCACACCTAAAGGAAGCACTGTTCGTTCCTCCTTCAATGTCTGTTCCAGATCTACTTTTGACAATGAGAACAAAGAGATTACATATGGCGTTAGTCATAGATGAATATGGTGGAACCGATGGACTTGTTACAATTGAAGATTTAGTGGAGTCAATTGTTGGTGATATTGAAGATGAGCATTATGAGGATGAAAAACCTCTATTTAATATTTTATCCGATGGAACAGTTGAAGCTTTTGGGCGAGCTTCTACGGCTGATGTTGAAAAGTCGATAGGAGCTGATTTTCTTCCAGAACATCATGATGAAGAAATTGATACTATGGCAGGTGTAGTCGCCTCATTGGCTGGAAGAGTGCCTCAAAGAGGTGAAGTAATTTCACATAATGGTGGTTTTGAATTTGAAATAACTCAGGCTGATGCTAGAAGAGTAAAAAAACTCATAATAAGAAAAATTAATACAAATAAAGAAGAAAGAGATTAAAGTATATTTATTCGGATTCTAAATAAATATATATACTACTTAAAAAATAGTTTTGGTATTAAAAATTATTTAGCATCATTTATCTTTGGGTCTGTAAGTGTTCTAGCTTTACCACCATTTAATTTTTTCCCATTACTAATTATTTGTTTTAGTAGTTTAATTTGGCTATTAAACGACTCTAAAAGTTTAAAAGTATCCTTTTTAGTAGGGTGGTCCTTTGGTTTTGGTTTCTTTGTTTTTGGGCTTCACTGGATGGCTTATCCAATGTTAGTAGATCCAGCTAAAAATGCGTGGCTTATTCCTTTTTCAATAATTTTATTACCTGCATTTTTGGCTATTTTTATAGGGATGACTACTTATATTTCCATGCTTCTATCTAGAAGTGAAGTGCAGTTAGTATTTATTTTTCCAGTTATTTGGGTATTTATAGAATGGGTAAGAGGTAATATTTTAACAGGGTTCCCCTGGAATTTAATTGGCTATTCATTTACTAATTTAATAACAATATCCCAGACAGCATCTTTAGTTGGTATTTATGGTCTTTCCTTATTAGCAGTTTCTTTATGTGTTTCGTTTTCTTTGCTTGGGTCAACAAAAAAAATAAATTTATTATTACCTGTTATGTTTACAATTTTATTTGGAGTAATTCATTTGCTTGGATCTGATAAATTAAATAATTCAATCAATGAATATAAAAATATTAAAATTAGATTAGTCCAAGCTAATATATTACAAAATGAAAAATGGCTTGATGAGTTTAGAAATAATAATTTTATGAAGCATTATAATTTAAGTAAATCAGATAACATCGAAAATGTTGATTTAATCATTTGGCCTGAGACAGCCCTAACATTTACTTCACCAGAAAAGATAAGCAATAAAAAAGAGATACAAGATATTTTAGATAATGGCGCCTTACTTTTGTCTGGAATGCCAAGAGTAATAATAGATGAAGAACAAAATATTAATTTATATAATAGTATCGTAGTATTTGATAAAACTTTAGATATTCTTGATTCATATAATAAATTTCATTTAGTGCCATTTGGGGAGTATTTACCCTTTAGAAGTATTTTAGATTATTTTGGTTTCGGTAAGTTAGTTTTTGGAGACATTGATTATTCAAAAGGTAATGGCCCCAAAACTATAAGGTTGGAAAAATTACCTGGATTTAGTCCTTTAATTTGTTTTGAAATAATTTTTCCGGGCAAAGTTATAGACCCTAATGATCGGCCGGAGTGGTTGATATCTATATCTAACGATGCTTGGTTTGGAAATTATGCTGGTCCATGGCAGCATTTTGAAATGGCACGAGTTAGGTCAATTGAAGAAGGACTCCCTTTGGTTAGAGTTTCAAATACCGGAATTTCAGGTGTAATAGACTCATATGGACGAATTCTAAAACTAATCCCTTATGGAGAGTCAGGAGTTTTAGATCATTACTTGCCAGCGAGTTTACCATCAACTCTTTATTCTCGTTTTGGTGATATAATTGTATTTACAATAGGAATATTTATTATATCTATTGTTTTTTTATGGCAGTTAATAAGAAAAATATCTAATTAAATTAATTTAATTTATATAAAATAAAATAATTCTTTATTTGAATTGATAATTTAAATGATAGATATTATCATAATTTTTTTTCTCAAATAATATGGATTTTAAATGTCAAGAAGCGATTATTTTTTTACTAGTGAGTCAGTTTCAGAAGGGCATCCAGATAAAATATGCGATCAAATTTCTGATGCTATAGTTGATGCTTATATCGAGGCAGAGCCAGAATCAAGAGTTGGGGTTGAGACTTTGACTACCACCAATAGAATAGTTTTGGCAGGTGAAGTTCGAGGCCCTCAAGAGGTGATGAATAAGCTTGAAGAAATTGCTCGTAATACTGTAAAAAAAATTGGTTATGAGCAATTAGGATTTCATTGGGAAAATGCCGAAGTTGAAGTGTATGTACATAGTCAATCTCCTGATATTGCTCAAGGAGTAGATGCTGCAGGTAACAAAGATGAAGGTGCGGGAGACCAGGGTTTGATGTTCGGTTATGCATGCAAAGAAACTTCTGAGTTGATGCCTGCACCAATTTATTATTCCCATAAAATCCTTCGTCTTTTAGCTGAGGCAAGACACTCAGGCAAAATTAAAGGCATTAAGCCTGATTCAAAAAGTCAGCTAACATTGCAATACAAAAATGGTATTCCAATAGAAGCTTCTTCCATTGTAATATCCACGCAACATGACGAAGGCCTTTCTCAGGAAGAAATAAGAACAATTGTTGAGCCATATGTTGTTGAAGCTTTGCCTGAGGGCTGGATGTGTAATAAAAATAATTTTTTTGTAAATCCAACTGGTAAATTTGTTGTAGGAGGTCCGGATGGAGATGCAGGCCTTACAGGTAGAAAAATTATTGTAGATACATACGGTGGTGCAGCCCCCCATGGAGGAGGTGCTTTTTCAGGAAAAGACCCTACTAAAGTTGATAGATCAGCAGCTTATGCAGCAAGGTACCTAGCAAAAAATATAGTTGCAGCAAATTTTGCTGACAAATGTTCTATTCAATTATCTTATGCTATAGGTGTTTCACATCCATTATCAGTTTATGTTGATACATATGGAACAGGTAACGTCCCAGACTCTCAAATTGAGGAAGTATTAAAAAAAGTTATGGATCTTTCCCCAAGAGGTATTAGGGAGCATTTGCAGTTAAATAAACCTATTTATCAGAAAACTGCTTCATATGGGCACTTTGGACGTAAACCTGAGGGCGATGGAAGTTTTTCTTGGGAAAAACTCGATCTAGTTGAAGATTTAAAATCCAATCTTTCTTGACTGGTTAATAATTTATTTGGTTTTAATGAAATAAGATTTTGAATTACAAAGGAAGAAAAATTGGGCGACCTCTTACTAAACAAAAAAAAGAAATTTTAAATGAGGTTTTAAAGAAAAACTCTATTTATCTGGGCCATCGTGACTTTGATAAATTTTTTAGCCCCTTTCTTCCTCCATTAAATCTTGAGATTGGGAGTGGATCTGGAGAGTTTATTGTAAACCAAGCCTTGGTAAACCCTGAAAAAAGATTTATAGCTGTTGAGCCATATATTAATGGGCTTGCTTCTCTAGCTTCAAAAATTCATTCTTTAAATTTAAAAAATATTACAATATTCCCAGATGATGCTCTAAAACTGATTAACTCTTTGCCCCCGAATATATTTGAGAATATTTTTGTTCTTTTTCCTGATCCATGGCCTAAGTTAAGGCATCATAAAAGAAGAATAATTCAAAAAGAGACACTAAATATTTTTTCTAAATTATTGATAAATAATGGTTATTTCTGGTTTGCTTCGGATCATAAAGAGTACTGTAGGTTTACGCTTTTACTATTTCAAAACCATAAATCATTTTATTGGACAGCTCTAAATTCTGAAGACTGGCAGAAAAAACCTCTATCTTGGGTAGATACAAGATATGAGATAAAAGCAAGAAAAAGAGGAATTGCACCTGTTTTCCTCAATTTTATAAAGACTTAGTCGTTATAATGCTTGAAGAGTAAATTTAAATTATTATTATCATTACTAGAATTATCTTGAATTTGGTTTTGTGGGATTAAGGTGGGCGAAAGCCCACTTTTTTTGTGTAGATGAATATAGATTTAAATGAAATATTTGGAATCATTAAACCTGAAGTTGAATCAAATAATTTTAGGTTAGTTCGTGTAAATATGTTTGGTAATGGAAAGGCGACAACTTTACAAATTATGATAGAGCATAAAGACGCTTATTTGAGTCTTATTCCAGGAGATGGAGGAATAAATGCTAATGATTGTGCTAATGTCAGTCATACTATTTCTCCAGTTTTGGAAAAAATTGATTTTTTGCAAAATAATTATAATTTGGAGGTAAGCTCACCAGGAATCGACCGTCCCTTAACTTCAAATAAAGATTTTGATAGATTTATGGGTTTTGAGATTAAGGTAGAGTTTTTTAAAAAATATTTGGAAAAAAAACAAGTAAGAGGTAAGTTAATTTTTACCAATGAATCCAAAATTAAGATTGATAATTCTAAGGAAGTTTTGGAAATAGATAGAAAGAATATTCGTAAAGCTAAATTGATACTCACTTCTGAGCTAATTGAAGCTTCTAAGAATGCGAATAAAAGATTTAATCAATTAAAGAAAGAGAGCTTTTGTCATGGAAAAACAGACGGCTGAACACACAATAATTAGTCAGAACCGTTTGGAGTTATTGCAAATTGCAGATGCAGTAGCTAGGGAGAAGTCTATTGAACGTGAAATGGTTATTTCTGCTATGGAAGAAGCTATTCAAAAAGCTGCTAGGTCCAAGTATGGAGCAGAAAATGAAATTCATGCAGAAATAGATCATAAAACTGGTGAAATAAAGTTATTTAGATACTTAGAGGTTTCTGAAGAAGTTGAAAATGAATCTACAGAGATAAATATTAATACCGCAAGAGAACAGAATCCAGATGCTCAGGTAGGAGATATAATTGCTGAACCACTTCCACCGGTTGACTTTGGTCGAATTGCTGCCCAAACAGCCAAACAAGTTATTGTTCAGAAAGTTCGTGAAGCTGAAAGAGAAAGACAATATGAAGAGTTTAAGGATAGAATTGAAGAGGTTGTAAATGGAATTGTAAAAAGAGTGGAATATGGAAATGTAACTGTAGATTTGGGAAGAGCTGAAGCGGTTATAAGAAGGGATGAACTATTACCAAGAGAAAATTTTAGAAATGGTGATAGGGTCAGAGCATATATATATGATGTTAGAAGGGAAACCCGTGGTCCGCAAATTTTTCTTTCCCGAACACATCCAACATTTATGGCAAAACTTTTCTCACAAGAAGTTCCAGAGGTTTATGATGGAATTATTGAAATAAAATCTGTTGCAAGGGATCCGGGAAGTAGAGCTAAAATTGCAGTTACTTCTCAAGATACATCAATCGATCCAGTCGGTGCGTGCGTAGGTATGAGAGGAAGTAGAGTTCAAGCTGTAGTTAATGAATTACAAGGTGAGAAAATAGATATAATTCAATGGTCTCAAGATGATGCTACTTTTATTGTAAATTCTTTAGCCCCTGCAGAGGTTACTAAGGTTGTTTTAGATGAAGATGCTAGAAGAATTGAGTCGATAGTTCCTGATGAACAATTATCTTTAGCAATTGGCAGAAGAGGCCAAAATGTAAGGCTAGCTTCCCAACTAACTGGTTGGGATATTGATGTGCTTACTGAGGCAGAAGAATCTGATAGAAGGCAAGAGGAATTTAAACAGAAAAGTCAAATGTTTATAGAAGTATTAGATGTTGATGAAACTATAGCCCAGCTTTTAGTAACAGAAGGTTTTGGGTCAGCAGATGAAATTCTAGATGTTGAAGTTGAAGAAATTGCTTCAATTGAAGGTTTTGATATGGATGTAGCTTCTGAGATTAAAGCTAGAGCCGAACAATTTATTCATGAAAAGAACAAAGAAAATGAAAATAAAAGAAAAGAGCTTGGTGTAGGAGATGAATTGGCCTCTATTGAAAAAATAACAACCGATATGCTTGTAACTTTAGGCCAAAATAATATTAAAACATTAGATGATCTTGGTGACCTGGCGAATGATGAGCTATTAGAATTATTTCCTGATTCAAATTTAACAGAAGAAGATGCTAATGAGATAATTATGACTGCTAGGGCGCATTGGTTTGATGATGATTCCAATAAAGATACCAATGATAAAGAAGATTTAAATAATCAACCTAGCTCTGATGCAGATAGTAAGTTATAGTTTATAAGATTTAATTTTATTTGTAGGTAAATTTTTATATGACCGAAGATTCAAAAGAAAAAAAACCTTTAAGGCTCTCTGGAAGCGGAAAGCTGGAAGTAAGAAAACCTGGTACGAGTTCTGGGCAAGTAAGACAAAGCTTTTCTCACGGACGATCTAAAACTGTTACAGTTGAAGTGAAGAAAAAGAGAGCAACCGGTTCTTTTAAAAAGAGTATAAATAAAAAGGCGCCAATTCTTGAAGAAAAAGAAACTGGTGGTTTAAAAAAGAAAAATGGTTTGAATAAACCGGCTATAAAAAAAGAAACAGATAGCTCTTCTAAAGCTAGGGTTGTGCTTAAGGCTTTAACTGATGATGAAAAAGTTGCAAGAGCAAGAGCTTTAGAGGACTCTAAGAAAGCCTCAGATTTAGCGAGAAAAAAGGCTGAAGAAGTAGCTTCAAATAAAATTAAAGAGGAAGCTGCAGTAGAAGCTGAAAGGAAAGCTGCTGCAGAGAGAGAAGAACTTGAGTTTAATAGGAAACGTTCTGAAGATGAAGCGAGAAAAAAGGCCGCTGCTGCGGCTGCAAGGCGACTAGGTGACAAAGGCGCACAAGACACCGCAGATGATTTTGATCAAGACGAGGGTCGAAAAAAGAAACCTGGACGAGGTGATCTTAAAAAAGTTATATCAAAAACCCGGGGCACTTTGAGGCGAAGAAGCGGAAAAGTTACTATTAGTGAAGCATTAGATGACACTGAAAGAACAAGAAGTTTAGCGTCTGTTAGAAGGCAAAGAGAAAGAGAAAAACGTCAAGCTAAAGAGCAAGTTATTTCTGACACAAGGTCAAAAGTTTATAGAGATGTTTTAATCCCAGACAGTATATCTGTACAGGAGCTTGCTAACAGGATGTCAGAGAGGGGTGCAGATGTTATTAAATCACTTATGAAAATGGGAGTGATGGTAACAATAAACCAGTCTATAGATGCTGATACGGCTGAACTTATTGTTGAGGAATTTGGCCATAGACCAAAACGTTTCTCCGAATCAGATGTTGAAATTGGGTTCTTAACTGGAAAAGACGACAAAGATTCTGAGAAAGTATTACGACCCCCTATTGTAACAATAATGGGCCATGTTGACCATGGCAAGACTTCGCTTCTTGACGCATTGAGAGAAAGTGAAATAGCATCTGGAGAAACAGGTGGTATAACTCAGCATATAGGTGCTTATCAAGTACAATTACCAAGCAAACAACAAATTACATTTCTTGATACGCCTGGTCATGAAGCTTTTACTTCTATGAGAGCAAGGGGAGCTAAAGTTACAGATATTGTAGTTTTGGTGGTAGCGGCAGATGATGGTGTTATGCCTCAAACAATAGAAGCTATAAAACATGCTAAGGCAGCTGATACTCCTCTGATAGTTGCAATAAATAAGATTGATAAACAAGGTGCAAATACTGATAAAATAAAACAAGACTTATTATCACACGAAGTTTTTATTGAAGATATGGGTGGAGATATACTATCGGTTGAAATATCTGCGTTAAAAAAACAGGGGCTTGATAAGTTGTTAGAAGCAATAGTTCTTCAGTCGGAATTAATGGATCTTAAAGCAAATGACTCTCTTTCTGCAGAAGGTATAGTTATTGAATCTAAAGTGGAAAGAGGCAGAGGATCTGTAGCAACAATTATTGTTCAAAGAGGTAGGCTCGAAGTTGGTGATGTAGTGGTTGCTGGAAAAGAATGGGGCAAGGTTCGAGCTTTGCTCAATGATAGAGGCAACAATATAACTAGGGTACTTCCTGGTCAGCCAGCTGAAATTTTAGGGCTAACAGGAACACCGTTGGCTGGAGATGATTTTGGGGTAGTTGAAAATGAATCAAGAGCAAAAGAAATATCTTCATTCAGAATTTCAGAGCTAAGAAAAAATGAGGCAGCTAGAGCAGCTTCTTCTAAGGGTAGTTTAGAACAAATGTTTTTAAAGAAAGAAGGGGAGGATCTCAGCGAGCTTTGTGTTCTGATTAAAACAGATGTTCATGGCTCTCTTGAAGCAATTGATGGCGCAATAAATAAGCTAGCAACATCTGAAGTTTCTGTTCGACTTATACATGGAGCTGTAGGTGGAATAAATGAATCAGATATATCTCTTGCAATTGCTTCTAATGCGTTGGTAATTGGTTTTAATGTTAGAGCAAACGCTCAAGCAAGAGAAAAAGCAAAATTAGAGAACGTAGAAATTAGTTATTTTTCAATAATTTACGATTTAATAAATCATGTGAAAGCAATTATGTCTGGAATGTTAGAGCCTACAATAAAAGAGAATATGCTTGGACAGGCTAAAGTTAAAGAAGTTTTTTCTGTTTCAAAAGTCGGTAAGGTAGCAGGCTGTGAAGTCACAGATGGTCTTGCAAAAAGAAATGCTAAAGTAAGGCTATTAAGAGATGAAGTAGTAATATATGAGAGTACCATTGAAACACTAAAGCATTTTAAAGATGATGCGAAAGAAGTAAAATCTGGTTCTGATTGTGGTATAGGTATAGCAAACTATCAAGACGTTCAAAAAGGTGATGTATTAGAAATATTTGAAACTGAAGAAATTGCTAGAAGCCTCTAAAAAATAAGTTAAAAATGTGAAAACTTATGAGAAAAAACCTCTCAAAAACTCCCAGCCAAAGACAATTAAAAGTGGGCGAGCTATTACGACATAAGATTTCAGAAGAATTAATTCGCAATCCCTTTTTTGATGATAAGTTAAGTGATATGCCATTGACAGTTACAGAGGTTAAAATGACTCCTGACTTGAAAAGAGCTAAAGTTTTTATTTTGCCGCTTAATGGGAATAGCTCAGATGAAATTTTTAGTAGACTTAATTTGGTAGCTCCAAAAATTCAGGGAAAAATAGGAAGAAGTTTAGGTTTAAGATTTACACCAGAAATTATTTTTAAAAAAGATTTAACCTTTGAAAATGTAGCAAAAATTGAGAAGTTACTTCAAAATGTAAAAAAAAATAAATAACAATGAAAAATATAAAAAAAAGCTCTTTAAATGGTTGGTTAATCCTGGATAAACCCTCAGGTATAACTTCAAATAAGGCTATTGGAATTTTAAAATCAATCTTAAAAGTTAAAAAAATAGGCCATTGTGGAACACTTGATCCATTAGCAGCGGGAGTTTTACCAATTGCTATTGGAGAGGCAACAAAAGTATCTGGGCATATTTTAAATACAAAAAAATCATATATTTTCAATGTTTCCTGGGGATCTGAAACCTTAACAGGTGACCTGGAGGGAAAAATTACGAATAAATCAGAATATTTACCAAATGAAATTGAAGTGCAGCATGCTATCAACTCACTTATTGGAGAATCCTTGCAGACCCCACCTATTTTCTCTGCTATAAAGGTTAAAGGTCAACCAGCATATAAATTAGCAAGATCTGGAATAGATTTTCAGCTTAAACCGCGAGAAATATTTATTGAAAGCTTTAAATTAATTAGCCATATGACTAATTCTTCAAGAATGGAGATAATATGCAGTAAAGGCACATATATAAGAGCTTTAGCTGTTGAATTAGGTAGATTACTTAATACATATGGACATGTAACTTCTCTCTATAGAGTATTTGCTGGCCCTTTTCATAGCAAGCATTCATTTTCACTGGATTCTATAAGAGACTTAAGCCATAGTGGGCAATTAGAAACAGCAATATTGCCATTGCAGAATGGACTGGACGACATCCTGGCCATAAACGTAGATGATGAAGTTGCAAGAAAGTTATGTTTTGGGCAGAAAGTTGAAATAAAAATGCCCCAAAACGAGAAGAAAGTGTTGATAGTTTGTGGTACAACACCAATTGCAATTGCTGAAATTGTTAATGGTTGTGTTGCCCCAAAGAGAGTGTTTAATTTTAATTAGGAGAAGTATGATGTCGATCACGTCTGATAAAAAGACGGAGATTATTAATGAATTTGCAATCAAGTCAGGAGATACTGGTTCTCCAGAGGTTCAAGTTGCAATTCTAACTGAAAGAATCTCAAACCTAACAGAGCATTTCAAGGAACATAAAAAGGATGTACATTCAAGACGAGGCCTTTTAATGTTAGTTAATAAACGAAGAAGAATGCTTAATTATTTAAGGAAAAATGATTTTGAACGTTATGAGAAAGTAATTCAAAGGTTAGGTATTCGAAAATAAATTTAAATTATTTCTTTAGGATTAAATCATAATTATAGAAATGATTTATTCCTTTAGTTTTATTTAGCGCTAGGAGTCTTGTGTAGGACAAGTCTTAACAAAGGTATATAAGGGGTTGAAATGTTTGAAGTAAAGAGTAAAGAAATTGATTGGGCTGGTAAAAAACTAAAGTTAGAAACTGGAAAGATTGCTCGGCAGGCAGATGGAGCNGTCTTAGTATCGTATGGAGGNACAACAGTGTTATGTACAGCTGTTGCCCAAAAGACAGCNAAACCTGGTATAGACTTTTTTCCTTTAACAGTTAATTATCAGGAAAAAAGTTATGCAGCTGGAAAAATTCCCGGAGGTTTTTTTAAACGTGAAGGAAGNCCAGGTGAAAAAGAAACNTTGACCTCTAGACTAATTGATAGACCAATAAGGCCTCTTTTCCANCCTAAATTTAAAAACGAAACCCAAGTNATATGTACAGTATTATCNCATGANCTTGAAAACAATCCTGATATTCCATCATTAATTGGTGCATCTGCAGCTCTTACAATATCAGGNATGCCTTTTTTGGGGCCAGTAGGTGCTGCAAGGGTCGGGTATATAGATAAAGAATATATTTTAAACCCAACTGATGAACAACTTGNTATGTCAGACTTAGATCTCATTGTTGCNGGAACTAAAGATGCTGTTTTAATGGTAGAGTCTGAAGCAAAAGAACTTTCAGAAGAAGTTATGCTTGGAGCAGTTATGTATGGTCATGAGCAAATGCAATCTTCAATTCAAGCAATTATTGATCTTGCGGAGCAATCTGCTAAGGAGCCGTGGTCTCTTCCTGAAGCAGATAATAATGATTCCGTTCTAGAAGAGTTACAAAAACTAATTTACTCTGATCTTGAGGATGCTTATAAAGANACTNCTAAACAGGTAAGATCTGAAAAGCTAGCANTAATAAGNGAAAAGGCAAAAGAACATTTCTTAAGTGATGAATCAATTAGCAGTGAAGTNATTCCTGATATAGTAAAATCCTTTGAAAAAAATATAGTCAGAAAAAGTGTTCTAAGTACAGGAAAGAGAATTGATGGAAGAGGNCTTAGTGATGTAAGGCCAATTACTTCAGAGACTGATCTTATCAATAGAGTNCATGGCTCTGCTCTGTTTACAAGAGGGGAGACTCAATCAATTTCAGTGACTACTCTGGGCACTTCTCGAGACGAGCAAATTTTTGATGCACTTGAGGGTGAATATCGGGAGAGATTTATGTTGCATTATAATTTCCCGCCCTACTCTACNGGCGAAGTTAAGTTTATGATGTCACCTGGTAGAAGAGAAATTGGTCATGGTAAGTTAGCATGGAGAGCTCTTCACCCTTTACTTCCNNAAAAAGAAGACTTTCCTTACACAATAAGAGTAGTTTCAGAGATAACAGAATCAAATGGATCATCTTCAATGGCCACAGTATGTGCTTCATCCCTATCTTTAATGAGTGCGGGTGTTCCCATAAAAAGTGCATGTGCTGGAATAGCAATGGGATTAATACTTGAGGAGGATGGTCACGCTGTTTTGTCTGATATTTTAGGTGATGAAGATCATTTAGGTGATATGGATTTTAAAGTAGCTGGAACTAAAGATGGAGTTACTGCCTTACAAATGGATATAAAAATAACTGGTATTACAAAAGAAATAATGGATACTGCTCTCCAGCAAGCACATGAAGGAAGAATGCATATCCTTCAAAAGATGTCTGAAACAATTACCGAATCAAGAGAAGATGTAAATGACTTTGCCCCAAGAATAACAACAATAAATATACCTAAAGATAAAATTAGAGATGTTATTGGTTCAGGAGGNAAAGTAATTAGAGAAATTACTGAAACTACTGGGGCAAGCATAGATATTGATGATGAAGGTGTTATAAAAGTTGCAAGCCCAGACAATGCATCCAGTGAAGCAGCTNTAGATTGGATAAAGAATATTGTTGCTGAACCTGAAGTTGGAGTAATATATCAAGGGAAGGTTGTTAAAGTNGTTGATTTTGGTGCATTCGTTAATTTTATTGGNAATAGAGATGGCCTTCTTCATATAAGTGAACTATCAAAAAAGCGTGTTGAAAAAGTTACTGATGTGGTTAACGAAGGCGATCAAATTTGGGTTAAGGTTCTTGCATTAGATGATAGAGGGAAAATTCGTCTTTCTATAAAATCAATTAACCAGGATACCGGCGAAGAGACTGAGGAAGATAATGATACTTAGTACAAAGGAAATTACTTTTTTGTTGAGTTTATCATTCTTAATTAAATTGTGAAAAATTTAAATAGTGTTTCCATATCTGGCTTTGATGTCTTGCCACTAATTGAAGGCGGCAAAGGTGTTGCTGTAACTAATGGATATAGTGCTGGAGCCTGGGCTTCAGCTAATGCTGTAGGAACATTTTCCGGNGTCAACGCAGACTCTTATGACTTAAGTGGAAATGTAATACCACAAATTTATAAAGGCAGGACCAGAATTGATAGGCATGAAGAATTAGTAAGTTTTGCAATTAAAGGAGCAATTGAGCAAGCTCAAATTGCTTATGAAAAGGCTAGTGGTCAAGGTCCTATACATATGAATGTATTATGGGAAATGGCTGCTGCGGAAAGAATTTTAAATAATGTCCTAGAAGGAGCCAGGGGTTTAATTAATGGAATTACTTGTGGAGCTGGAATGCCATACAAAGTTGCAGAAATTGCNTCTCAGTTTGACGTTTATTATTATCCAATTGTATCTTCAGCNAGAGCGTTNAGGGCTTTNTGGAANAGGGCATACCATAAGTTTTCAGACTGGCTAGGTGGTGTAGTCTATGAAGATCCATGGAGAGCTGGTGGACATAATGGTTTATCTAATAGTGAAAAACCAGATGAACCAGAAGATCCTTTCCCTCGGGTATTTGAATTAAGGCAGCGTATGAGAGAGTTTGGCCTAGCTAACGTTCCTATAATTATGGCAGGTGGTGTTTGGTTTTTAAGGGAGTGGGAGGATTGGATAGATAACTCAGACTTAGGACAAATAGTTTTTCAATTTGGAACCAGGCCATTGTTGACAGAAGAAAGCCCCATTTCAGATGCCTGGAAGCAGAAATTACTAAACCTTAATTCGGGTGATGTGAAGTTGAATAGATTTAGTCCAACAGGTATGTGGTCTTCAGCGGTTAATAATTCTTTTATTCAAAATTTAATTGAAAGAAGTAAAAGGCAAGTATTTTTCTCAGAAGAACAAGATACAGTTAAAGATTATGAATTGTCTTTAGGGGATAGAAAAAAATCAGTATTTATATCTTCTGATGAGCAAACAAATATAATAAATTGGAAAAATCAGGGTTATAATAAGGTTTTAAAAACACCTGATAAGTCGATTTTATTTGTTACAGAAGAAGAAATGAAGCAGATCAGAAAAGATCAAGTGGATTGTATGGGTTGTTTGAGCCATTGTGCGTTTTCTAATTGGTCTCAAGAGAAACCTTTTACAACTGGGAAAAAACCTGATCCAAGATCATTTTGTATTCAGAAAACATTACAATCTGTTATTCACTCAAGTGAGACTGAGAATGATCTAATGTTTGCTGGCCATTCAGCTTATAGATTTTCGGAAGATCCATATTATTCAAATGGCTTTGTTCCATCGGTAAAGCAACTTGTTGATAGGATTGTGACAGGTGATTGAAGACCAAGAAAAAGGTTTAGGTTATTCTGAGGCTTATGACCTCTTATCAAAATTTAAAATTAAACCAACAAAGCAAAGAATGCTTATTACAAAAGAGGTTTTTTCTAAAACCCCAAAACATTTTACTGTTCAAGATATATTTGTAAGTCTTATAAGAAGAAATAAAAAAATATCTCTAGCAAGTGTATATAATACTCTTAGGAAATTTGTTGAATTAGGAGTTTTGCAAGAGATTTATATAGAGCCGAATAAATCTTTTTTCGATACAATAGTGACGCCTCATTACCATATTTATGATAAGTCATTGGGGCAACTTATAGATGTTCCTGAAGGTTCTGTTAAAATTTCTAACTTGCCTGATGTCCCAAATGGTAAGAAAATCAATGGAATAAATCTGGTAATTAATATTGAAAATCATTCTAAATAAAAATTATATTTCAACGACTTAAAACATAAATTAGAATAATTCTAAATATTGACTTATGAAGTATTAATGACTAAATAATGAATATAGTACTTTAAATTCTGAACAAATAATTGAAAGGATGTTTAATGTCTTCATTAAAAGATTCTAAGACAGAGAAAAACCTAAAAGATGCTTTCGCAGGTGAGTCACAAGCAAACAGACGTTATCTATATTTTGCTCAAAAAGCAGATGTTGAAGGTTTCAACGATGTTTCAACTGTTTTTAGGTCAACTGCAGAAGGAGAAACAGGTCATGCGCATGGTCACCTGGAGTTCTTGGAAGAAGTTGGTGACCCAGCTACAGGAGAACCTATAGGTGATACTGCATCAAATCTTAAAGCTGCGATAGCTGGGGAGACTCACGAGTACACGGATATGTATCCAGGTATGGCTCGTACTGCTCGAGACGAGGGTTTTGATGAAATAGCAGATTGGTTTGAAACCCTTGCAAAAGCAGAAAAATCACACGCAGGACGATTTCAAAAAGCACTTGATAATTTAGATAAGTAAATTTTTCACGATAAGGAGAATATTTTCAGATTAGGGAATATTCTCCTATTCAAAAATATCTAAGAGGGGTTAATCTTGCCAGCTTTGGAAGGAGGTTTGGGTGCGCCAATAAGACATCCACTTAATTGGAAGGATAAAGCTTTTGTTGATTCTGAATCTTTAGATGCTGAAATGCGGAGAGTTTTTGATGTATGTCATAGTTGCAGAAGATGTTTTAACCTTTGTGATTCTTTTCCCAGATTATTTGATTTAATTGATGAATCTGAATCAGGAGAATTAGATAGTGTTGATAGCTCTAGTTTTAGCAAGGTAGAGGAAAGTTGTACACTATGTGATCTATGTTTCTTATCTAAGTGCCCTTATGTTCCCCCTCATGAATTTAATATTGACTTTCCTCATTTAATTCTCAGGTATAGGTATGTGGAGAAAATAAAAAAGTCTGGGCTTTCAATAATTAATAGGATAATTCTCAATACAGATTTAACAGGAAAAATAGGTTCATATTATGCCCCTTTCATCAACTGGATATTTTCTAAAAAAAATATTTTAACAAGAAAAATTATTGAATTTTTTACAGGTATACATAGGAATGCAAGACTACCTAAATTTAATTTTAGGCCATTTGAAAAAATAAAGAAAAAAACAATATACAAGCAGCAAAATATTGATTTATCTAATAGTAGAAAAGTCGTTATTTATACAACCTGCTATGTTAATTATAATCTGCCAGATGTTGCTTTAGCTGCGCTAAAAGTTTTAAATAAAAACAATGTTTATGTAGAATTTATTTATCCCGAGTGTTGCGGTATGCCTAAGTTAGAGGCAGGAGATTTGCAGTCAGTTACTGAGAAGGCAAAAAGAATTTCTAAAAAATTAGTGTCATGGATTGACAAAGGATATGAGATTCTAACTTTAACTCCTTCATGTGGTTTAATGTTTAAGTCTGAGTGGAAATTACTAGACCCAGAAAATGAAAATATCCTTAAAGTAGCAAATGCTACTAAAGATATTTGTGAATATGTTGTTGAACTAACTAAAGATGAGAGCTTTATTACAGGAAGTCAGAATCTTGAGAAAAATATAGCACTTCATATTGCTTGCCATACCAAAGCGCAAAATATAGGAATAAAATCGGCAGAAATGCTTAAAGCTGTCCCTAATATTAAAATTAATATTATTGACAAATGTTCAGGTCATGGTGGTTCTTTTGGTGTTAAGAAAGACACATATCCACTGGCCAAAAAATATGGCAAAATGGCAGCAAGAAAGATTTCAATTTCTGATGATACAATTATTGCCTCAGAATGTCCTTTAGCTGCTCAACATTTGTCAGAAACTAATGCAGAGATAAATAGCAATAAAAATTATACAAAAACTTATCATCCAATAGAAATTTTAGCTGAAAGTTATACAGATGAGTAAAACTAAAAGAATAATAAGCATTGAAGATATTCTTCATCCAGAGAGTTATAAAAAGGTAAGAAAAGAAAAAAAAGTAAAGATGGTTGAAATAAAAAAAGTAAGAAGACTTTCTGTCGGCCCATATGCAACTTTTTACTTTGAAAACTATGAAACTATTTGGCATCAGATACATGAGATGATTTTCATTGAAAAGGGAGGTTTTACTCAAGCAAAAGAAGAAATTAGTGCATACAAAAATCTTGTACCAAATGGGTCAGAGTTAATAGCAACCCTTATGTTTGAGATAGATTCAAAAAGCGATAGGGAAGTTTTTTTAAAAAAAGTTTCTGGAATAGAGAAATATATATATATAACTATTGGGAAAGAACGCATCTTGGCTATATCAGAAGATGACATCAATAGGACAAGAAACGATGGAAAAACTTCTGCTGTACATTTTTTACATTTTA
Source organism: Rhodospirillaceae bacterium (assembly GCA_002701885.1). Taxonomy (GTDB): domain Bacteria; phylum Pseudomonadota; class Alphaproteobacteria; order SHVP01; family SHVP01. Next base: position 34,787 of record NZXH01000011.1, read on the forward strand.
ATTTGTCAAAAGAACAAATAAATTCATTTAAAAATATGGGTAATAAAGTAACTTTATCCTTTGGTCACCCTGAGTATTCGTACTCACATAAGATTGAAAATAATTTAAAAAATTCATTATTAGGAGATTTAGATTATTAAACATAGTAACTAATTTAAAACTTCGTTTTGGTAAACTCCCCATAAGTAACTTTTTAGGATCCAGCCATTTTTTTGATTTATCCCGATTTTACACCATTTTTTTTTACATTTTAAAACTTTTGCAAGTACATTATTTTCAACAATCAAAACTGCATTAGATAGATTGTCTGGTTTATTTCTAAGTATTTGAGCTGAATCTTTAATCATTACGTAACGTTTTTTAGAAATGAGCCTTTTATGAACCCAGCCTTCTTCCTCATCAAAATATCTTATCTTAAACCAATTTTCATGTTCACTAATTATTTCTACTGGAAGATTTTTCTTATGAAACTCCCATTTGATAGGATACTGTTGTCCAGGGCCAGTTCTAACGTTTACCTTATTCCACTTTATACTTCCAAAATATGATGGTATAATAATTTTTTCTGCTAAAGTATTTGGTGAAAAGAAAATTATAAAAAGTAATACTATCTTCAGATATTTAGGTAATATAATTATTTTTTTTTTTATAAATAACATGACGTGTATAATTGTTCAAAAAGTTAAATCATTATTAAAAAAATTTAACACTGCTAACATATAATAAATAAATTGGTAACTATATTTAGTAAAGAAAGAATTTAGTATGAATAGAAAAAAACCTCATGTTTTCGTTACCAGAATGCTTCCAGATGTTGTTTTACAACGAATGAAAGAATTATTTGATATTGAAGTTAATGAGGGTGATAAGCCGTTATCAATTGATCAACTGAAGGAAGTATTTAATAAATTTGAAGTTGTTGTGCCTACCGTAACTGATAAAATTAATAGTGATGTTATAAGCTATTCCAATCAGAAATTAAAATTAATAGCTAACTTTGGTAATGGAGTTGATCACATAGATATAGATTGTGCAAATAAAAAAGGTATTTTTGTTACTAATACTCCAGGTGTATTGTCTGAAGATACAGCTGATATAGCAATGGCACTCATATTAGCCGTACCAAGAAGGTTATTCGAAGGAGAAAAAAAAGTTAGAGAGAAAGATTGGGTTGGGTGGTCGCCAAATTTTATGCTTGGAAGAAGGATATATGGAAAAAAATTAGGTATCGTAGGTATGGGAAGAATTGGTACTGCTATTGCTAAAAGGGCTAAGAGTTTTGGCTTAAATATTAACTATCACAACAGAAATAGAGTTGCTAGCTCAATTGAAGATCAGTTAAATGCTACTTACTGGTCTAGCCTGGACCAAATGTTATCAAATATGGATATTATTTCAATTAACTGTCCCCATACTCCTGCGACTTACCATTTGTTGTCTGCAAGAAGATTAAAGTTAATAAAAAATGACGCTTATATTGTAAACACTTCTAGGGGGGAAGTTTTAGATCAAGAAACACTAATCAGACTGCTCGAAGAAAAAAAAATTATGGGAGCAGGTCTCGATGTTTTTGAAAGAGAGCCCTTAATTGACGAAAGACTGCTAAAATTAAATAATGTTTTTCTTCTTCCACACATGAGTTCAGCTACTTTAGAAGGAAGAATAGAGATGGGGGAACGTGTGATCATAAATATAAGAACAATGGTGGATGGGCACAGACCTCCAGATCGAGTAATTTCTGGTACTACAATTTAGGCCTAAATAAATAACAATCTAGAATTTGTATTTTCTGAATTATCAAGAAGTGTAATCAGCCCTCCATCGTAAAGTTTAATATCTTTTCGTAAATCTGAATAATTTAAATTTAGAAATTTAAGTCCCATCTCACAGATCATAAATTTTATTTCTAGTTCGTTACACATTTGTAAAAGCTCTTCAAAGCAGACAATATTTTTATCTTTTAAGCTTTTATCAAATGAATGAGCAGAGGCACCATCTTCTGTTGTCAAGTTAGTCCAGCCTAAATTTTCATTATCTAATGTTAACGCATAAATTGACTTCATGGAAAAAAACAAAATTACATCATGGTCAAGTGCTTTACTCGCAGTTCCTAAGGTTAATCCATAATGAATTTTATCAATAAACTTTGAATGAATAATTATATTTAAGTTATTTTTAATCATAATTATTTAATTTGAACAAGTAATACATTTTGGGTCTTTTGGTACTTTTATTTTTCTAAATTCACTATTAATTCCATCAAAAATTAATAACCAGCCTGATAAACCCGATCCAATATTTAAAATTTCTTTCACAATTTCTGTTGCTTGTATTGCGCCGACTACTCCTGCTACAGAGCCAAGGATTCCGGCAGTTGAGCAATTATCGATCGAGTTTTCTGGAGGAGGCTCAGGAAAAATACACCTATAGCAAGGGCTCGAAGAACCATCAACAAATTTGAATGTAGAGATATACCCTTCAAAGCCTTGCACTGCTCCTGAGACAAGTATTTTTTTTTGTTTAAAACAATTATCATTTAATATAAACCTTGTTTCAAAGTTATCGCTCCCATCTGCAATGATGTCATACTCTTCGATAATATGTTTTATATTATTAAAATTAAGCTTATCGTTAAATATATTTACTTTAATATCTGGATTTAGTTCCTCTATTTTTTCTTTTGCACTAAGTGTTTTTTTTCGAGTTACATCTTTTGTAGAGTGAAGTATTTGACGTTGAAGGTTTGATATCTCAACTACATCGTAATCAATTATGCCTATAGTCCCGATACCGGTTGCGGCCAAATAATATAATATAGGTGAACCAAGCCCTCCAGCTCCAACTACTAATACGCTCGATGAAAGCAATTTTTTTTGTCCTAAACCACCTATATTATTCAAAATTATATTACGGGAATATCTATGAATTTGATTTTCGTTTAATTCAAAATTTAAATTATTCATTTTATTTAAATACCTGTTGACCCAAATCCACCAGAAGAACGGTCTGTTGATGATAAAATTTTCTTTTCAATAAATGAAATTTCAGGGAGCTTAGTAATTACAAGTTGAGCAATCCTATCTCCCCTATTTATAGTAACATTTTCTTTTCCCAGGTTAATTAAAATTACTTTTAATTCACCTCTATAGTCAGCATCTATTGTGCCAGGAGTATTTAGAACAGAAATTCCAGATTTTATAGCAAGCCCAGATCTAGGGCGAATTTGGCCTTCATACCCTTGAGGAATAGCAAGTTTAAACCCTAAGGGCACAAGACAAAAATTAGACGGATTAATCTTGATGGAATAATCTAATGCAGCTGATAAGTCAAAACCAGCACTATTAGTAGTAGCTTTTGAAAGTGGCTTAATGTCATTATTCCCATCTAGCCATTCTATCTCTATTTCCAAGGTCAATTATTTACTGCCTTTAAATATATCTTAATTAGTTAAACAAACTCAATTGTTAATAATCAAAGACATAATAATTATAAACAAAATTATATGTATAAGCCAATGATTAAGATTAAAAATAGATTTTTTTTGATATTTGCTATTTATTATTTCTTGTTCAGGTGTTTTTGTTTTGTTATTTGAATACTCATTAAGAATAAGATCTAAATTATCAATAATTTTTGGTATTTTGTTAATTTTTTCAATACTCGTTTTTAAAGCTTGTTCCGTTTTCATTTTTACATTTATATTTTCGGTTAGCCAATTTTCAATTATTTCTTGAGCTTTTTCCCATAAAACTAGGTTTGGGTCTATTTGTCTAGCAACACCCTCTGCAACAACTAATGTTTTCTGCAATAAAAGTAATTGTGGTTGTGTTTCCATTTGAAAATACTCTGTAGTTCGCAATAATCTATATAACAAATTTCCAATAGAAACTTCATTTGCAGCTTTACCCAAAACTGATTCCCCAATTGCTCTACAAGCTAAAGCAAAAGATTGCTTTGATTGAGTTGAAGGTATGTAACCAGCTGCAAAATGTATATCAGATACTTTGTCATAGTCTCTAGTTAAAAATGCAAACATTAACTCGGCTAAGTACCTTCTGTTTTTAACGTCCATCCTACCCATTATTCCAAAGTCTACTGGGATAATTCTTCCATTTTTATCTGTGAAAAGGTTTCCAGGGTGCAAGTCAGCATGAAAAAAACCATCTCTGAAAACTTGAATAAGAAAACTTCTTAAAAGATTTTCTACAACTTTTTCAAGGTTAATGCCTTCTTCAACTAAAGTATTTTTGTTACCAATAGAGAAACCATTTACCCTTTCAATTGTAAGCACTCGTCTGGAAGTGAGGCTCCAGTTAATTTTTGGTACATAGTAAAAATCACAATCTTGAAAATTTTCTCTAAGCTCAGATGCAGCAGCTGCTTCTATGCTTAAGTCCATTTCTAAAAGAGAGGTCTCTTCAAATTTTTTAATTATTTCAATTGGTTTTAATCTTTCAGCATATTTTTGAGTTCTATTAACTATATTAGCTATCCATTTAAATAGCTCTATGTCTTGTTTAAATGCTTTTTCGATTCCTGGCCTAAGGATCTTAACTGCAACTTCTTCATTATTTTTTGTTATAGCAAAGTGAACTTGGGCTATGCTCGCAGCCGCTATAGGTTTCTCGTTAAAATCTAAAAATAATTCATCGATTTCTTTTTCAAAACTCATTCTTAATATTCCACGAACATCATTTATAGAAAAAGGAGGAAGTCTATCTCTTAGTTCAGCAAGGTCATCAGCAACATTATTTCCTATTAGGTCTGGTCTAGTAGACCAAGTTTGTCCAAATTTAATAAAACTAGGGCCTAATTCTTGTAACGCCTTGGATAGCCTTTCTCCAATTCTGAGGCCTCTAACTGATTTCAAAGGTTTAGGTAGCAAAGTTTTGGCTATTAATCTCGGTATTGAGCCCATCCCAAGATGATCAAGAAGAAATAAACAATCGTATTTTGCCAAGATGGAGGAAATTTTTATAAGTCGCAAAATAAATCTAAAATTATTAAACATTTAAATAAAACTTTTTTTATATTTTCCAACAGGAATGAATGGCTGCAATACCTTCGTTAAGGTTCATATACTTTACTTTATTAAAGCCAGCATTAGTTAAAGAATTTGAAAATTCCTTTTGACTTGGAAATTTTCTTATACTTTCAACTAAATATTGATATGATTCTTGATCATTTACAATCAATCTGCCCAAAAAAGGAATAAAATTAAAGGAATATAAGTCATAAATTTTTTGAAAATTAGAGTTTATCTTACTAAACTCAAGGCACAAAAATTGGCCTCCCGGTCTGAGGACCCTGTATGCTTCTTTTAAAGCTAATGTTTGATTAGTAAAATTTCTTATACCAAATGCAATTATATATACATCGATGGATTGATTTTTTATCGGCAATGCAGTTCCATCCCCATTAATCCAATGGATATTGTTCATTAATCCTGCATTTGTACATCTATCACGGCCAATTTTTATCATAGAGTTTGTGATATCTATAGAGAACAACTCAACATTTAAATTCTTTTTTTGCGCTTCTTTGCTGATTTTACTAGTAACATCACCTGTTCCGCAAGCTACATCAAGTATCTTGAGTTGATCACGAAGTTTAATTTTTTTAATTATTTCATTTTTCCACTTCCTATGAAGACCAATACTCATAAGGTCATTCATCAGGTCATATTTGGCTGATACAGAGTTAAATACTTCCTTCACAAGGTTAGTCTTTTTTGAAATTGGAACAGTTTTAGCTCCAAAATGAGTAAAACTATTACTATCATATTTTTTATCAATTTCTTTCATAACTTTTTGATTCTTAGTGTTTACTGAACTATAAATTCTTTACTCTTTTAAATTTAATAAAATAAACGGGAAGTTTATATGCCTGAATTGCCTGAAGTTGAAACAATTGTAAGAGGTTTGCGTAATCATTTAGTTGGTTTTACAATTAATTTTGTAGATTTACAACGTAAAGATTTAAGATTTCCTATTCCTAAAACATTAAATAAATCAATAAGTGGGAAAAAAATCATTAATATACATAGAAGAGGCAAGTATATTGCTATTAGTAACGAAGCAAATCAAACTATTATTCTTCATTTAGGGATGTCAGGAAGGATTAAAATTCGCAAAATTAATAGTAAAAAAGATAAACATGATCATATAATTATCAAGCTAAATAATAATAATGAGATAGTATTCAATGACCCCCGAAGGTTTGGAATGATTGATCTAATAAATAATAATAATTTTGCAAACCATAAATGGATTAGTTCGCTAGGCCCTGAACCTTTAGAAAGTGCTTTTACTCAGTCTTATGTAGCTGATTATTTATCTTCAAAAAAATCATCCATCAAAAGTGTATTATTGAATCAAAAATTTGTAGCTGGTCTAGGTAATATTTATGTTTGTGAATCACTTTTTTTAGCAGGTATTGCTCCAACAAGAGTTGCAAACACAATTAATGATAACAATATCAAAAATTTAATCTTTTCAATCAGAAAAGTTTTAAAAAAAGCTATAAAGTTAGGAGGCTGTTCAATCAGAGACTATGTTCAGGCTTCTGGAGAGATGGGTTATTTTCAGCAAAAACTTAATGTTTATGGAAAATCTGGCAAGAAATGCTATACTTGTAATTGCAGCTCATCGATAAAAAAAATCACTCAAAATGGTCGATCTACTTTCTTTTGTTCAAAAAAACAAAGATAATAGAATATACATTATAAGTTAAGGATTAAAAATGAACTACGAAACAATAATTGTTGAAAAAAAAGAAAAAGTTATTCTTTTTACTTTAAATAGGCCTGATCAACTAAATGCACTAAATTCAAAACTAATAGATGAATTAGGAGATGGCCTTACAAATGCTGAGTTAGATGAAAATATAGGTGCGATGGTTATCACTGGCAATGCTAAGGCATTTGCTGCTGGTGCTGATATTAAAGAAATGAAAGATAAAACTTTTGCGACGGCATATATGGAAAATTTTATTAGTAAATGGGAAGCTATAACTTCTTGTAGAAAACCAATTATTGCAGCTGTTGCCGGATTTGCTCTAGGTGGTGGATGTGAGCTAGCAATGATGTGCGATTTTATCTTGGCTGGAGAAAGTGCTAAATTTGGACAGCCAGAAATAAAACTAGGGATAATTCCAGGTGCTGGTGGCACTCAGAGACTTACTAGGTTTATTAGCAAGCCAAAGGCTATGGAAATGGTTCTTACTGGTAGAATGATGGATGCAGATGAAGCTGAGAAATCTGGTCTTGTCAGCAGAGTTCTTAAAGATGAAGATCTTGTTTCTGAAGCAATTAAGACAGCTCAGAGTATTGCCAATTTATCACTGCCGTCTGTGTTTTTGGCCAAGGACTCTGTTAACTATTCCTATGAATCCTCTCTAAGCCAGGGAGTAGAGTATGAAAGAAAATTATTTCATTCCACTTTTAGCCTTGAAGATCAAAAAGAAGGAATGGAAGCTTTTATAGAAAAGAGAAAGCCAAATTTTAAAAATCGTTAAAATCAGAGGGTAATTTAATTTTTTATCTTTAGAATACTTGACCTTTGTTTTTTTTTGAATATAAATATCCACGTAATTTATATATGGGGATTAATTTGGCTAATCATAAATCGGCGCTAAAGAGGATAAGAACAAATAACAGAAGAACTGTTGTAAGAGGTTCACGAGTGACCAATCTTAGAAGTACTATTAAGAGTGTTGAGACAGCTATATACAACAAAAATAAGACTGAGGCTGTCGAAGCCTTTAAAAATGCTGAGTCGAAGATTATGAAGGGTGTAAGCAAGGGTGTTATTAATAAAAATACTGCATCCAGGAAAATTTCGAGATTGTCAAACAGAATTAAGGCTCTATCTCTATAAATCTTTAGCCTAATTGTGGAAAACCATAATTCCATTCAATATCTAGTGGTGTTGCCTTTGTGCATTTAAGAAATTCTTTTTAACTTATTTGCATAACCTTCTTGCATGACAATCAGATGAGTATTAATGTCAGTACTCGGGTTTGCGATCAAAAGTTGCTCCCTACAAATAATAAAAACTTTTGCAATAAAATATTTTCTTTATTTTAAGGGGGCAAGTTATTCAATTTTATATTTCAGAAAAAAAACAAAATTTAAATTCTTTAAATAATTTATTGTTTTTTACCTATATAGACTTGTTTGATTTTAAACTTTTCATTTAAATTAATATTTGCAATTAGGGCATAGGGTGGAATTGTATTGGAATATACTGGTGATATAACTTCTTTGGCTGTTTGGGAAGCTCTTACTAAAGACAAAAATGCTCATTTGGTAGATGTTAGAACAATTGCTGAATGGAATTTTGTCGGTATTCCTGACCTTACCTCAATTGGTAAAGAATTAATCTGCCTAGAGTGGCTTTCTTTTCCGGAAAACGAGATAAATAAAAAATTTGGAGAAGAATTAAACAATTTCGTAGACACAAAAAAAAATTTATATTTTTTGTGCAGATCTGGTTCTAGATCAAGGTCTGCAGCAACATTAATGACAAGAGAAGGGTTTAATTATTGTTATAATGTTTCAGATGGTTTTGAAGGCAGAATGAATGCATCTCGACAGAGGAATGCAATTGATGGTTGGAAATTTAATGGACTTCCTTGGGTCCAGTCATAGGAAGAAATATGTCGAAAAAAAATATTTTATCTGAGAAAATATTAGCTGACTGGAAAAGGGTTTGCGGTTTATTGAGAATAAATTTTGGAGAAGCAGTCTATAATAGTTGGCTGCACCAAATACAACCTTTGCATGAATCTCCTGAAAAGCTAATTGTCTCTGTTCCATCAAGGTTTATGAGAGACTGGATCATGTCTCACTATAATGACAGAATACAAGATATATGGAAGAAAGAAGTTAACTCAAGCCAGTTTGTAGAGGTTATTGTCTCTCCTCAAGTGAGAAATAAAGCTGAATCTGATAGCTCTTCAAAGCCAGAATCAGAAAAGAAGCTAAACTCTATCGACGGAGTGGCTACACAAGAGTTTGGTTTAGTTGATGTAAGTGCTTCTCTAGACCCTAGGTTTACTTTTAAGGAGTTTGTTGTAGGAAAGCCAAATGAACTAGCGTACGCAGCAGCATATAGAGTTGCAGAGGCAAAAAATGTACCGTTTAATCCTCTCTATTTGTATGGTGGTGTAGGTTTGGGCAAAACTCATCTTATGCATGCTATAGCTTGGCATATTAGAGAGAGTGACCCAAGAAGGAAAGTTATCTATTTATCAGCAGAAAAGTTTATGTATCAATTTATTAGGGCTCTTAGGTATAAAGATGTAATGTCTTTTAAACAACTCTTTAGATCTGTGGATGTTTTAATGATTGATGATGTTCAATTTATAAGTGGCAAAGAATCTACTCAAGAAGAGTTTTTTCACACTTTTAATGCTTTAGTTGACCAAAATAGACAAGTTATAATTTCTGGAGATAGGTCTCCTTCGAATTTGGATGGCATGGAAGAAAGAATGAGATCTAGATTAGGTCATGGCCTTGTGGCAGATATTCATCAAACTGATTATGAATTAAGAGTTGGAATACTCCAGTCTAAACTACAGCAACTATCCGCAAAAAATGTTCCTGATCAAGTTATAGAGTTTCTTGCACACAGAATAACTTCAAATGTTCGTGAGTTGGAGGGTGCTCTGACAAGAGTATTAGCATACTCTAATTTAGTAGGTAGACCTATAACTCTAGAGACCACTCAGGAAGTTTTAAGGGACCTTTTAAGAGCAAATGATCGAAGGATTACTATTGAAGATATTCAAAAGAGGGTTGCTGAACACTATAATATTCGAATAGGTGAGATGCATTCTGCCAGGAGAGCTAGATCTGTTGCTAGACCAAGGCAAGTTGCTATGTATCTTGCTAAACAACTTACTGCCAGATCTCTTCCAGAAATAGGCAAGCAATTTGGTGGAAGAGATCACACAACTGTCATGCACGCAGTAAAGCGTATAGATGAATTAAGGCATACGGACAGTAACTTGGGTGAAGATGTTGACTTATTGAAAAGAATGTTAGAAACATAATAAATTTTTTAGTTTCTAGAAATTTATTTACTTACTTTATTATTTATTTTTTGCCATAAAACATTGTTAATGTTATATTTTGTTAAAACTTTCTAAGGTAGATGCTAAGGCCAAGAGAAATGCAATTTAAAATTGAACGAACAAAATTATTTTCAGCTCTCTCCCATATTCAAAATGCTGTAGAAAAGAAAAACACTATTCCAATTCTTTCAAATATTTTAATTACTTGTCAAAATTCGAATTTATTGTTAACTGCAACTGATTTAGATCTATCAATGGTAGAAGTGGTTGCAGGAGAAATTATTTCTGATGGAGCTACAACTACACCGGCGCATTTATTTTACGACATAGTTAGAAAACTTCCGGATGGCGCCCAAATTGAGTTATCTACTGATAATGAAAATTCACAGATAATAATTAAATCAAGTAGGTCCAAATTTTCACTTCCATGCTTATCAAAAGAAGAGTTTCCTGTAATTTCAAACGATGATTTACCGCATAATTTTCAAATTTCCTCAAAAGTTTTAAAAAAATTATTAGATAAAACTAAATTTGCTATTTCTACTGAAGAAACTAGATATTACCTTAATGGAGTATACTTTCATAAACCAGATAATGTTGATAATCCGGTTATGAGAAGTGTAGCAACAGACGGCCACAGATTAGCTTATACAGAGTCTAAACTTCCAGATGGAGTTTCTGATATACCCAGTATAATTGTTCCTAGAAAAGCTGTTAGCGAGGTTAGAAGGCTTTTAGATCAGTTTGATGAAGATATAAATGTATCACTCTCAGATGCTCAGATGCGATTTAATATTGGGACTACTACTATAAATACAAAACTAATTGATGGAACATTTCCTGATTACCAGAGGGTAATTCCCGAGCAAAATAATAAATTTATGAAAGTAGATCGATCTGATTTTGTTGCTGCAGTTGATAGAGTTTCAACTATATCAACAGAGAAATCTCGGGCAATCAAATTATCTATAGAATCAAATATGATGAAAATTTCAGCTAATAGCGCTGATACAGCAACTGCATATGAAGAGGTAGCTATAGAATATGATTCAGAATTAATTGAAATAGGATTTAATTCAAAATATTTATTAGATATTACGAGTCATGTTGAAGGATCAATTATAAATTTTTCTTTATCAGACTCAGTCTCTCCTGCAATCATTACAGATGATTCGGATTCCCAATCTCTTTTTGTTTTAATGCCTATGAGAGTATAAGTGTTTGAGCCAACACGAACAAATTAACTTAGATAAATATAAGTCTAAACCTACTTTTACAATTACCAAAATTTCTCTTAATAATTTTAGGAATTATAGTGATTTAGAATTATTTTCAAATAAGTCTCCTGTAGTTATTATTGGTGAAAATGGTTCTGGTAAAACAAATATCCTAGAAGCTATCTCTTTCTTAGCTCCTGGCAAAGGTTTAAGAAGTGTCAAATATGAAGACGTAACTCATAAAAGTAATAAATTAGGTTGGTCCGTAAGTGCAATTATTGATGATACGCAAAATAATTTTAAACCTGTAATAGGCACAGGAATTTTTGAGAGTAAGAAGCCAAATAAGAGCGGAAGAATTCTCAAAGTTGACGAGGAATTTAAGCCTATTTCATTTTTATCCAAATTACTTTCAATCTTATGGATAACCCCACAGATGGATGGTATTTTTTTAGGAGAGACATCAAAAAGAAGAAAATTTTTTGATAGATTAGTTTTAAATTTTGATACAGAGCATATTAAACAATTAAATATTTATGAAAAAGCTTTAAGAGACAGGTCCAGGATTCTTAAAGATAAAATTAATGATGAAAAATGGCTTGATCTTATTGAAAAGTCATTAGCAAACTCAGGTGTTGCAATATCAATAGCAAGAAAAAATTGTATAAGAGTACTAAACAAAAAATTATTTTCTGTTGTAGGCACCTTCCCAGCAGCAAAAGTGATAATTGATTGCAATATTCAGGAATGGTTAGATATAATGGATCCAAATGAAGCGGAAAAAAAATTTATAGAAGAAATTAAAAAAGCAAGATCAATAGATTCTTTGTCAGGGCGGTCAAAAATAGGCCCGCATCGTAGTGATTTCAAAGTTTTGCATTTAAAGAAAAATTTATATGCAGAAAAATGCTCAACTGGAGAACAGAAAGCATTACTTGTAGCTATAATTTTGGGTCAATCTAGGTTACTAATTGATAAGGACGGAAGAGCGCCAATACTATTATTAGATGATATTGTCGCCCATTTAGATTATGCACACCTTGATTCACTTTTTTCTGAGCTTTTTACTATTAATCCGCAAGTTTGGGTTACAGCTACAGACCCTCAAACCCTACAGAAAATCTTTAGCAATTTTCAGCTTATCAAAGTTGCAGACAACAAGGTTCATAATGTATGATAGAGTTTTATTAAAGGTTTAGAATGTCCAAAAATACAGATTCAATTCAAAACGGTGAAGAGTACAGCGCCGGGTCAATCAAAGTTCTGAGGGGCCTAGATGCTGTNNGNAAAAGACCAGGAATGTATATNGGTGANACTGACGATGGTTCTGGATTGCATCACATGGTTTATGAAGTAGTGGATAATGCTATTGATGAGGCTTTAGCTGGTCACTGTGATGAGATCAATATATCCTTGAACCCAGATGGTTCAGTATCCGTTGAGGACAATGGCAGGGGGATACCTACTGAGATTCATGATGAAGAAGGTGTTTCAGCTGCACAAGTTATACTTACTCAGTTACATGCTGGGGGTAAATTTGATGAAAATTCATATAAAGTTTCTGGTGGTTTACATGGTGTCGGAGTCTCAGTTGTTAATGCTTTGTCTCAACAATTAACTGTTGAGATTCATAGAGGGGGCAAAGAATATTTTCAATCATATGTAAATGGCGAGCCACAAGAGATATTAAAAGAAAAAGGAGGTTCATCAAAAAAAGGAACAAAAATTAAATTTCTGCCATCAACAAATGTATTTTCGATAACCGAGTTCAATTTTAGTATAATTGAACATAGAATGAGAGAGCTTTCCTTCTTAAATTCAGGTGTTAAAATCAATTTAAGTGATTTAAGAGGTGTAGAAGCTAAACAAGTTTCTATGCATTATGATGGAGGGGTGGCAGCCTTTGTTGAGCATTTAGATAGAAACAAGCAAAAACTCCACCCAACTATAATTATTTCTGGAGAAAAAGAAGGTGTTCAGGTTGAGTTGGCTCTACAATGGAATGATAGTTATCATGAAAACGTTCTTTGCTTTACAAACAATATTCCTCAAAGAGATGGTGGCACGCACTTAGCTGGTTTTAGAAGTGGGCTTACAAGAACAATAAATAACTTTTCTAAGAACGCCAATAAAAATCAAAAAATTTCTTTGTCAGGAGATGATGCTCGTGAGGGTTTAACATGTGTTCTTTCAGTAAAAGTTCCTGATCCAAAATTTTCATCTCAGACAAAAGATAAGCTTGTTTCTTCAGAAGTCAGAACCATTGTAGAAAGTTTAGTTAATGATAAATTAAACCAGTGGTTTGAAGAGCATCCATCAGATGTTAAAATTGTTATAAATAAAATTGTTGAAGCTGCTCTCGCTAGAGAAGCAGCGAGAAAAGCCAGAGAACTTACAAGAAGAAAGGGAGCTTTAGATATATCTAATCTTCCAGGTAAGCTGGCTGATTGCCAAGAAAAAGATGCATCAAAGTCAGAATTATTTCTTGTCGAAGGTGACTCAGCAGGTGGTTCCGCTAAACAGGCTAGAGATAGGAAATTTCAAGCAGTTTTACCGTTAAAAGGAAAGATACTTAATGTAGAGCGAGCTGGTGAAAATAAAGTAATTGGCTCTACAGAAATTGGGACATTAATAACAGCATTAGGTTCAGGGTTTAAAGATGACTTTGATTTATCAAAGATAAGATATCACAAAATTGTAATTATGACCGATGCAGATGTGGATGGGTCACATATAAGAACACTCCTTCTTACATTCTTTTACAGAAAAATGCCAGAAATAATTGAAGCGGGTTATCTCTATATTGCTCAACCTCCTCTTTATAAAATAACTCATGGTAAGTCAGTTACATATATTAAAGATGAAAATGAAATGAATGAGTATTTAATTAATGAAGGAATAAAAGATTGTGTACTGACTCTTTTTTCTGGTGAACAGATAGCTGGAGATGATTTAAAGAAGATAGTTTATGAGGCTAAAGAATGTTTTAATATTATAAATAGAGTTTCTGATAAGTATGACAAAAATATAGTTGAGCAGACAGCGATAGCAGGAGCATTGAATCCTGATATCTTGAATGATTCTAATAAGGCTTCAGAAGTAGCTAAATATGTTGCTAATCGTTTGGATCAACTATCTCAAGAAGTTGAAAATGGCTGGGAAGGTAAGTCTATAGATGATGGAAGTCTTAACTTCGAGAGAAATTTAAGAGGAGTAACTGAGTCATATTCAATTGATATCCCTTTGATTAAATCTTTAGACGCCAGGCGTCTTGATGAGCATGCAATCAACTTACAGAAGACATATCTTAAGAGAGCAACTTTAAAGAAAAGAGAGGAAGAGCACGAAATTAGGTCCCCTTCTCAACTAATCAACACAATTTTTTCATTTGGAAAAAAAGGTTTGGCTGTACAGCGATATAAGGGGCTTGGTGAAATGAATCCAGATCAATTATGGGAGACTACACTTGATCCATCAGTAAGAAGTTTGTTGCAAGTAAAGATATCTAGAATAGATGACGCAAATAATATTTTTGACACTCTGATGGGAGATAAAGTTGCTCCTAGGAGAGAGTTCATACAAGATAGAGCCCTAACTGTTGTTAATTTAGATACATAAAATATATTAATTGAATATAAATAATTAAGTTTTATTTTTTATAAAAATAAATGCTAGTAAAGAAAAGCTTGTGAGAACCAGCATTACAATTGACATAGGAATAGCTGAGTTATCGTACAAGATTACTGTTATATAACCAAATAGAGCAGAGAAAGAAGCTTGTATAAAACCCAACAATGTGGATGCAGTACCTGCAATCTTTGGGTGATTTGAAATAGCTAAGGTAAATCCTATTGGTACAACAATACCCATACTAGCTGCAATAATCATAGCCCCAAAAAGAAGTGTTATAATATTTGGGTATAATAAAGTGCCTAGAAATATTGTTATACCACCTAATACAGAAATATATAGACCGATCAAAAATAAATTTGAAGATTCCCTAACAGTAATTAATTTACTAGTTACTGCAGAAAATAATATAAATGCTAATGCAAGAGGTGTGAATACAAGACCTAATTTTGCTGTATCTATTTTATAAACTTCTGTAGCTACAAAGGGACCACTTGAAATAAATGCAAAAATACAGCCAAAAACTAAAGTAAGAGAAATTGTATATCGACAAAAATTTATATCTTTAATTAGAATATAGAAGTTATTAAAAATTTCTTTTGGGTTTATTGAAGTTTTATTTTCTTCTAAATGAGTTTCTGTAAATTTTATTGAGGTAAAAAGTAAAATAATTACACCATATATAAAAACAATGATAAAAATAAATTTCCAAGAATAAAATGAAGTAAGTATGGCTCCTATATTTGGCCCAATAATACTTGCACTGCCCATAGCCATAGTACTAAAAGCTGTGATTCTTGTTCCTTCACTTGGACTATGAAGGTCCCTTATAATAGCTCGTGCAAGTATTTGTCCAAAAGATGCTCCAAACCCTTGAATGCCTCTGAAGAAAATTATCAATTCAATATCTGACGAAAAATAACAGCCAGCTGTTCCAATTAAAAAAATAATAATACCAACTAAAATAGTTTTTTTTCTTCCAATACTATCCGCTAATGGACCCCAGAAAAGTTGACCTATTGCAAATGCAAAAAGATAAACACTCAATGTCATTTGAACAGTTGAGGCAGGTGAATCTAGCGTTTTACTGATTGTTGGCAATGATGGAACATAAGTATCAGTCGCAAATGGGCTTATAGCCATCAAAAGGCTAGAAAAAAATATTATACTAACAGTATTCGATTTCATAATATTTCCTGATGATTAATCAAAAGTATGAAGATATGTTCCGTTAGTCTTTAGCCAGTCTTGTGAAAGCTTTTTTTGAGGGAAAAGTTCAGTTACTAATATCCAAAATTTTTTGCTATGATTTAATTCAACTAAGTGACATAATTCATGAACTACTATGTACTCCATTACATGCTTAGGCGCAAGTATAAGTCTCCAGGAAAATGATAAATTACCATTCTCGCCACAAGTGCCCCAACTTGACTTAAGATCTTTAATTTTTATTTTATTATACTTTTTATTTAAAAAACTAACTTTTAATTTTGCTATCTTTAAAATCTCAATTTTTGCTTTGTGATAAAGCCAATTCTTTAAGTTTTTCGATATTTCTTCTTTTTTCCCAAAAACCATTATTTTTTTATCATATATATAGATAAGGTTAGTATATTCACCAGCGTACACTATTCTATGTGTTACGCCCATATAAGGGATTTCAGAATTGTTAAGAAATAATATTTTTTTTGGGATCCTTTTAAGTTCATTTAATACCCACTCTTTATTTCTAAATAGGAAATCTATAGCATTTTTTTCATTTTCATTTTTTGGGATAGTCAGATAAATATATGGGTTAACATTTGAAATTCTTAGAATTATTTTTTTGGCTCGTAAGTTTTTTTTTATTTTAACTTTATAAATTTTTTTGTTTAAATTAATGTATTTATATTTTGGTTTCATAACAAAACAATAAAGTTAAATATATATTACTAGTAATTTAATTTATTAAATCCAGTTAATGATATGATTTTCGAAATCTATGGAATTATTTTCTCTAATAACTTTACCTTTGACTGAATTACCTGTTTTATGCATACGTTTATAATCTCCTGATACTAAATGATGCCACTCAGGTAATTTCTTTCCTTCAAGAAT
Source organism: Rhodospirillaceae bacterium (assembly GCA_002701885.1). Taxonomy (GTDB): domain Bacteria; phylum Pseudomonadota; class Alphaproteobacteria; order SHVP01; family SHVP01. Next base: position 51,808 of record NZXH01000011.1, read on the forward strand.
AAGTTTGTATGCACAGGTTCTTGGCATCCATTTTATTTTATCTATATTCTTGTAATCTAATTTAATACAGTCTTTTACTAAGTTGTGCCTTTCATTATATTTTAAACACCTGCAATTGTTTTTTGATAGAAGTTTACAGGCTATATTTGTATATTCGATTTTACCAGTGTCTTCATCCTCCAGTTTAATCAAACAACATTTTCCACATCCATCACAAAGAGCTTCCCATTCACCTTTACTTAATTGGTGTAATTTCTTTTTTTCCCAAAATTTTTTCTTCATAGCTTTATATTTTTTGTATTTTTTTATATTAATTTTAACTAAAGTAGTATAATAAATTATTTTTTTATACACCGAATATACTATGACAAAAGAGTTTATATGAATCAATTTAAAAATTATTTTATGAAAAATATTGGATTGGAAAAGGTGAAAATCCTTTGTATTGGAGATATCATACTTGATAAATTTATATCAGGGAAAGTAGAAAGAATATCCCCAGAAGCTCCAATTCCAATTCTTAATGTTAAGGAAGAAAAGAATGTATTAGGTGGCGTTGGAAATGTTATCGCTAATATTTCATCATTGGGAGTATCATCAGAGGTAATTAGTTGCATTGGTTCAGATGTAGCGGGGGAGTCAATAAAAAAGCTAATATCTCAATTACCTAATACTAAGTGTATTTTAAAAACTGATAAAGCGAAGGTATCAACGGTAAAGGAGAGGTATGTTTCTGGAAGTCAACATTTATTAAGAGTTGATAAAGAGGATAAAAAAGAGATAAATGTTAATTTGGAAGAAAAACTTAAGTTATTAATAAAGAATCGTATAGAAAAGTTTGATGTAGTTATTCTATCAGATTATGGAAAGGGTCTTTTAACTAAATCTTTAACTAAAGAGATAATTAAAGTTTCTAAAAAAAATAAAATACCAGTTATCGTTGATCCAAATGGAAAAAATTATAGTAAATATTATGGTTGTACTATAATCACTCCAAATAAATTAGAGCTGTCATTAGCTTCCGATATAAATTGTCATAGTGATAGTGAAGTAAGTAAAGCGGCAAAAAAAATAAAAAATGAAAATAAAATAAATTATGTTTTAGTAACTAGAAGTGAAGATGGTATGACATTGTTTAGCTCTTCTGGAAAGCCTTTGAACTTTAAATCAGAGGCAAGGGAGGTTTATGATGTATCTGGCGCTGGTGATACTGTGGTAGCAACTTTAGCCATAATATTGGGTGCTGGAGGGGGTGTAGAGTTAGCAGCTAAAATCTCTAATTTTGCTGCAGGCCTAGTAGTAGGAAAATTTGGAACTTCAGTGATTAAAAGGAACGAACTAGCAGACTATATAAATATAAAGGTAAATAAAAAAAATGAGAATAAAGTAACTAATCTAAAAAATGGATTAGACCTTATTTATGAGTGGAGGCAAGAGAAGGTTTCTATTGGATTTACTAATGGCGTATTTGATATTATGCACGAAGGGCACCTTAAGTCACTTAATTACTGTAAAAATTATTGTGATAAATTAGTAATTGGACTAAACAGTGACCAGTCAGTAAAAAAGTTAAAGGGTGATAGTAGGCCTATTAACAATCATGAGTTTCGTTCAAAAATTTTGTCTTTATTAGAGATAGTAGATTTAGTAGTTATTTTTAATGATACAAATCCTTTGAATTTAATTAAAAAAATCAGACCTAATTTTTTGTTTAAGGGAGCTGATTATAGATTGGAAAAGATAATAGGTAAAAATTTTGTAGAAGGATATGGTGGAAAAGTTTTGTTAACTCCTTATGTAAAAGGGCTCAGCTCATCAAAAATTATTTCAAAAATTAGAACCGGAAAATAAATTGATTTTAGTTACTGGCGGCTTAGGTTTTATTGGTACAAATTTAGTTAAGTTTCTTAAAGAGCAGAAACATAATGAAATTATAATCTGTGATAAAAATAAAACCCCAAGATTTGTTGATGATAAAAATTTAGATATTATTGAGTTCGCAAATATATTTGAATTTTTAAATCAAAACAAAAAATATATTACTGCTATAGTGCATTTGGGAGCAATTACTGATACTACTGAAAAAGATGTAGATTTAATTTTAAAAAATAACTATTTTTTTTCATTAGATTTATGGAATTTTGCCAAACAGAATAATATAAAGTTTGTGTATGCTTCTTCTGCGGCCACTTATGGAAATGGTTCATTAGGCTTTGATGACTCCCTTGAATTGAGTAATTTGAGCAAGCTTAGACCTCTTAATCCGTATGGTTGGAGTAAACATTTATATGATATAAAAATAATCAGAGAATGTTTGTATAAAAATCAATCGCCTGAGTGTTGGGCTGGCTTAAAGTTTTTTAATGTATACGGCCCGTATGAAGATAATAAAGGAAGTCAGTCTAGTGTGGCACATCAGATGATAAATAAAATTAAATCTGGTTTACCAATAACTTTATTTAGATCTCACAATATAAAATATAAAGATGGAGAGCAAATGAGAGATTTTATTTATGTAGATGACTGCGTTAATGTTATAGACTGGATTTTAAAACAAGATAGATTTAGTGGCTTATACAACGTTGGATCTGGTGTGGCTCGAAAATTTATCGACTTAGCAACTTCTATTTGTGCATCAATAGGAGTAGATCCGAATATAAAATGGATAGATACACCTAGTAATATTAGATCTCAGTATCAATATTTTACAGAAGCTAAAATGGATAAGTTGGTCAGTTGTGGTTACAAAAAAAATTTTTATTCTATTGAAGAAGGAATAATAAAACTCATAAAAGTATCAATGTAAATTATTACCAAGTTTTGACTGGTGGGAACTTTATTGATAACTCGGAGCTGTCCTCTAAAGCTTCAATTGAGTGATGATTACCAGGTTTATATATCCAAAGGTCTCCTTTTCCAGCGATAAATTCTTTATTATCAATTATTAATTTTAATTTGCCCTTTGTTAATATTGATAATGTTTTGTGATCATGATTTTCATGTAAGGGCTCCTTAGAGTGTTTCTTTCTTATAATCTCGGCAATAAGTAATTCTTCAGATTTAAATAGAAAATTAATAAAAATCTCTTCAAAAATTGGGTGACCTTCAATTCTCTTCACATCCTCTATGTTTTTTTTATCATACTTAAAAAAGGACCCTTTGCTATTATCAATTTCAAATACTGAGTTCAATTTATTTTTTATATTATATATTTTACTATTAATTTCATTCTCATGAAGAATGTTCTTTTTAATCATTAGGTTTTTTATTTCATTAATTATATTGTCTGACTCGTTAGGTAAATTTGAGTCTTTTATCTTTTCTTTTATTATTTTTTCTAAAGCAAAAGATCTTTTTTCAAATAAAGAATTATTTTTATTCATATATTTTTCCTAAAAATTTACGGAATTAAATATTTTTCCTAATTTGCTAGATTTAATAAAACCTGAAGTATTTCCTGAAAAGTGAGCGGGGAAAATCATAGTATTCTTATCAGTATGCTGATTAATAAAATTTTCTCTAGCTTTAACTGCTTGTTCGGG
>NZXH01000012.1 GCA_002701885.1 Rhodospirillaceae bacterium
TGAAATGATTCAAGCTTTCCAATTGCTTCTAGCTAAAAATAGAGGTGAATTATTTGGTGAAGTTACTTCTTCACACTCACTAGAAAAAAAACAAATTGAAAAAATTAAATCAGAGCTTGAGAAAGTTTCAGGAAAAAAATTCAGGTTAAAAATTAAAGTTGATAGTTCTTTGATTGGTGGGGTTTTAATAAAAGTTGGTTCAACTATGATAGATAGTTCAATTAGAACTAAACTAAGAAATTTGAGTAACGTAATGAAAGGTTCTGGGTAATGGAAATCCGTGCAGCAGAAATTTCTGCAATATTAAAAAAACAAATTGATAATTTTAACTCTGACGTAGAGATATCTGAAGTAGGCCAAGTACTTTCAGTTGGAGATGGAATAGCTAGGATTCATGGCCTCGATCAAGTTCAAGCTGGTGAAATGGTTGAATTTAGTGATGGCACTAGGGGTATGGCTCTGAACTTGGAAGATGATAACGTTGGTGTGGTTATTTTTGGAAATGATAGGAATATCAAAGAAGGTGAGACAGTAAAAAGGACAGGCACAATTGTTGATGTCCCTGTTGGGAAAGAACTTCTTGGGAGAGTAGTAGACCCTCTTGGAAATCCAATTGATGGAAAAGGTGATATTAAAGCAACCGAAAGAAGAATGGTTGACGTTAAAGCACCGGGAATTATTCCAAGGAAGTCAGTCCATGAACCAATGCAGACAGGACTTAAGGCTCTTGATTCTTTAGTTCCTGTTGGAAGAGGTCAGAGAGAATTAATTATTGGCGATAGACAGACAGGAAAAACAGCAGTTGCGATAGATACAATTATTAATCAAAAGAAGAATTGGGATTCTGGGGATGAAACAAAAAGATTATATTGTATTTATGTTGCGATTGGTCAAAAACGATCTTCAGTCGCTCAAGTAGTTAAAACATTGGAAGATGCTGGAGCTATGGAATACACGATAGTTGTATCTGCAACAGCATCTGAACCTGCACCTCTTCAATTTTTAGCGCCATATGGCGGGNGTGCAATGAGNGAATATTTTCGAGATAACGGGATGCACGCTTTGATTATTTACGATGATCTTACAAAGCAGGCAACTGCTTATAGGCAAATGTCATTATTGTTAAGAAGGCCTCCTGGTAGAGAGGCATTTCCAGGGGATGTATTCTATCTTCATTCAAGATTACTTGAACGTGCAGCAAAAATGAATGATGAACATGGTGGGGGTTCACTAACTGCTTTGCCGATTGTTGAAACTCAGGCAAACGATCTTTCCGCTTACATTCCCACAAATGTTATATCAATCACTGATGGTCAAATATTTCTCGAGACAGATCTTTTTTACCAAGGAATTAGACCTGCAATAAACGTAGGCCTTTCAGTNAGTAGGGTTGGTTCTGCTGCTCAAATCAAAGCTATGAANAAGGTCGCAGGTACAATTAAGCTTGAGTTAGCNCAGTATAGAGAAATGGCNGCATTTGCACAATTTGGNTCTGATTTNGATGTATCAACTCAGAAACTTTTGAGCAGAGGAGAAAGGCTTACAGAGNTACTNAAACAATCTCAGTATTCGCCGTATTCAGTGGAAGAGCAGGTTGCTGTTATTTTTGCTGGAACAAGGGGNTANNTAGATAAGGTTGAGNTTAATAGAATTGCTGAATTTGAGGANAAGTTACTCCAGAATTTGAGGGATAATCACCCTGATATTTTAGATANTATCAAAACTACAGGNGATTTATCGGATGAAACTGTTGATAGCTTGAGTAAAATTTTAGATGANTTTGTGTCAAATTTTTAACAATGNATAATCTANTTTAGAAAAGTGTTATAGTAATATGTCTGGTCTAAAAGAACTAAGAAATAGAATTACTAGTGTAAAGTCTACACAAAAAATTACCAGAGCAATGCANATGGTTGCTGCTTCNAAACTTAGNAAAGCCCAGGATGCAGTCGAGGCAGCAAGGCCTTACGCTTCTAGGATGGGCAAAATACTAAAATCGTTAAGTTCTGGTGCTAAAGATAATTCTGCTCTTTCNCCTCTTCTAATTGGGACAGGTAAAACAGATACCTACTTATTNGTAGTNGCNACATCAGANAGAGGTCTGTGTGGGGCATTTAATTCATCTATAGTTAGGGCGGTCAGGAGAGAAATAGTATCTCTTAAAGCAAAAGAAAAAAATGTTAAACTTTTATGTGTAGGAAAAAAAGGGAGAGATATGCTCAAGAGAGAGTATGGAGAGCTAATGATTGAAACCTTTGATTTTGGAGATAAAAAAAATCTTAACTTTAAAGATGTTAGAGATGTTGGAAAAAAAATAATTGATCTATTTGAAAATAAAGAATTTGATGTTTGTAAGATTTATTTTAATCAATTTAAATCTGTAATGTCGCAAGTTGTTACTGCAAATCAACTTATTCCAGCAGATATAGAAGATAATCTTGAGGTGTCTGATCCTAAAGAAGGTGAATTAGACCTATACTATGATTATGAGCCTGACCAAGATGAAATTTTACAAATATTATTGCCAAAAAATATCAATGTACAAATTTTTCAAGCATTACTTGAAAATGCTGCATCAGAGCAAGGAGCAAGGATGGCAGCTATGGATAATGCAACAAGAAACGCTGGGGATATGATTGAAAATTTAACTTTAGTTTATAACCGCACACGCCAGGCGGTTATTACAAGTGAATTAATTGAAATTATTTCTGGTGCTGAGGCAATTTAATTAAATGGAGTTAGCTAATGTCGTCAAATGCAGTAGGAAAAATTAGTCAGGTTACCGGAGCGGTAGTTGATGTTCAGTTCAATGAGGTTCTTCCTCCGATAATGAACGCTATTGAAACTGATAATCAAGGGAATCGACTGATTATGGAAGTAGCACAACACCTTGGAGAAAATACTGTTAGGTGCATTGCAATGGATGGTACTGATGGCTTAGTTAGAGGACAAGAAGTTAAAGATACAGGTGAGCCAATATCTGTCCCTGTGGGCCCTGAGACTTTAGGGAGAATTATTAATGTTATAGGTGAACCAATTGATGAGAGAGGCCCTGTTAAAGCTACAAAAAAAGCACCTATCCACGCAGAAGCTCCAGAATTTGTTGACCAGTCAACTGAGAAAGAGATCTTAGTTACAGGAATAAAAGTTATAGACTTACTTGAGCCTTATCCCAGAGGAGGTAAAGTTGGTCTATTTGGCGGGGCTGGTGTTGGTAAAACTGTTTTAATTCAAGAATTAATAAATAATATTGCAAAGGGTCACGGTGGTTACTCAGTTTTTGCGGGTGTTGGTGAACGGACCAGGGAAGGTAATGACTTATACCATGAAATGATAGAAGCTGGAGTAATAGATTTAAAAGGTAATGACTCAAAAGTTGCTCTGGTTTATGGCCAGATGAACGAACCTCCGGGGGCAAGGGCTCGGGTAGGTCTAACGGGTTTAACTTTAGCTGAATATTTTAGAGATGAGGAAGGCCAAGATGTTCTTTTCTTTGTGGATAATATATTTAGGTTTACTCAGGCAGGTTCTGAAGTCTCAGCCCTTTTGGGAAGAATTCCATCAGCTGTTGGTTATCAACCAACTTTAGGGACAGATATGGGTGCACTGCAAGAAAGAATAACATCAACTAATAAAGGCTCAATAACATCTGTTCAAGCTATTTATGTTCCTGCTGACGATTTGACTGATCCAGCTCCAGCGTCATCATTTGCTCATCTTGATGCTACTACTGTTTTGTCTAGGCAGATTTCAGAATTAGGAATATATCCTGCTGTGGATCCGCTCGATTCTACATCCCAGATGCTTGATCCTAGGATTGTTGGAGAAGAACATTATAATACTGCAAGAGAAGTTCAGCGAATTCTTCAGCAATATAAGTCTCTACAAGACATTATAGCTATTCTTGGTATGGATGAGTTATCCGAAGAAGATAAATTGACTGTCGCAAGAGCAAGAAAAATTCAAAGATTTTTATCTCAACCCTTTCATGTAGCTGAAATTTTCACTGGGTCACCTGGAGTATACGTATCATTGGAAGATTCTGTTAGAGGTTTCAAAGAAATTTGTGAAGGTAAGCATGACGATCTGCCTGAGCAAGCATTTTATATGTGCGGTACTATTGAAGACGCAGTTGAAAAAGCAAAAAAAATGGCTGCAGATGCAGCTTAAAGATATGGTTTAAATTTATGGTTGAAAAAATTAAGCTTGATTTAGTTTCTCCAGATAAGGTTCTCTTATCTGAAGAATTTGAAATGGTCACACTGCCTGGTGGTGAAGGAGACTATGGAGTTATGTTTGGTCACCAGCCTATGATAACTACTTTGCGTCCTGGTATAATTGAAACTGAAAGGTCTGGCGAGAGTCCGCTGAGGTTTTATGTTGATGGAGGGTTTGCTGAAATCACAAATGTTGATTGTTCAGTTTTAGCAGACGATGCAATTCTTTTGTCAGATATAGAGAAAATTGAAATTGAGCAAAGAATTAAGAATGCGGAAGAAAATTTTAATGATTTGAATAATGATATTGATATAGCATTGAATCATACTAGAATAGAGGTTCTGAAAAGGATTTTAACTGAGATTTAAATAAATAAGACGGAAATTAAATTGGGTGGTTGGACTTTAGAAAATATAGATTGGAAGGGATTCCAAAAAGATAAAGTGGATACTAGCCTAGTCAAAATAGTTCGTGCTGCTAGTATGGTTGAATATAGAAGCAGTGATTATGTTCTGTATCTAAAAAAAATATTTAGCGATGATAAGAAGTTTATAAACCTTATAGAAAAATGGGGTTATGAAGAGAAGTTACATGGAAAAGCTTTAGCAAAATGGCTTTCATTGGCGGATCCAAATTTCAATTTTAATAAATCCTACGATGAGTTTTATAAAAATTATTCTATAGATATTGATGCAAGTGAATCTCTAAGAGGGTCAAGAACTGGAGAGTTGTTATCAAGATGTGTGGTAGAAATTGGTACTAGCTCCTTTTATTCTGCAATTTCAGATTATTCTAACGAACCTGTTTTACGACAAATTTGTTTACTTATTGCTAGAGATGAATTTTCTCATTACTCATTATTTAGAAGGTGTATGAAGACATATCAAAAAAATGATAAAATCAATATAAAGCAACAAGTTTTTATTGCTTTAGGTAGGGTTTTTGAAGCAACTGATGATGAGCTTGCTTTAGCTTTTTATTTTGGAAATGAACTTACCGGTGCATATAATAGGAAGAAAGCTAGCAATGAATATGCGTATTATGCTCTAAAACTTTATAAAGAAAACCATGTAAATAAAGGAATTAAAATGCTTTTTAAGGCTCTTGGGTTTTCATCACGTGGTTTAATAGAGAGATTCGTAACAAAAGTAGTTTTTATCTTACTTAAAATTAAAATTCAAATAATTCAACTGCGTATAAAATATACTTAAAAGTTTTTTAATGCTTTAGGAAATAATTTTTTTACAAGTTCATTATAGATTTCAAGTTTAAATGGAACTACTACAGACAAAAGATCCTCTGGTTTAACCCATCTCCATTTAATAAATTCAGGGTTTTGAGTGTTGATATTTATTTCAGAATCTTCTCCTAAAAACTTCATAGCAAACCACTTTTGACTTTGGCCTATGTATTTTCCCTGCCAAAGTGTTTTTCTTAATTCCTCTGGCAACTCATATTTCAACCATTTTTTGTATTCACAAATAATTCTGGCATTGTTTGTCCCTATTTCCTCACTCAGCTCCCTAAAGGCAGCTGTTTCGGGGTCTTCTCCTTCATCTATTCCACCTTGAGGCATCTGCCAAGCAAATGTTTCATTTACTTTGGAGTCTAGCCTCTTTCCAATCAAAACTTTATGTTGAGAATTGATCAGCATTATACCAACACATGGCCTATAATTATTCATTTTGCTTAGATTTTTTATCACTAAGCTTAATAGATGCTATGCTTGATACAGGGACAAGGTCAATTCCTTTATCTGAGAGAGAATCTGACCATACAGAGATTCTTTCCATTGTAACTGGGTAAGAGAATCCTATACCAACCGCAAGACCGTTATCTTGTGCAATTTTTTCTAGTTCTAAAAGCTTAGAGTCTATTGATACTCGTGAAGCTTTAATATCGAGAAAATGGTTATTCATAGCATGAGGTAAACTGATTTCTGAAGCTATTAAAGAGGTATTACTAGTATTATTTATTTTAGACTCTAAAAGTAATAAGCCTCTTTTTCTAATTTCCTCTAAAATAGGTTTAAGACTATTTGGGTCTTCACTAAATTTATCTCCAAGAAAGTTTGTTACTCCTACATAACCAGTAAATCTACTTAATAAAAAATTAAGTCTTTCAATATTTTTTTCAGGCTCTAGAGTTGTAAGTAAAGTATGTGGTCCAGGGTCACTGGACGGATAATCATAAGATTCCATAGGTAACTCTAGTATTACTTCATGACCAGCTGCTCTAGATAGGTCTATCCACTCTTCTAATCTAGGTGCGTAAGGTGTAAAGCTTAATGTTACGCTTCCAGGTAGTTTCTGAATAGCTGTGTTAGTTGCCCCTTCTGAAAGACCCAAGCCAGCTAGAAGTATTGCAATCTTTGGTCTTTTGTTTTTAGTGTCATACGGTCTTGCATAGATTATCCATGGCTCTTTTCCATCCTCACTTATTTTAGGTAGGGGGCCAAAGTCGCTTTCAGTGATTAAATCAGGGTCAGGAGTAGAAGCCATTTTTACGGGAGCGTTAGGAGGAATACCTTTTTCAACTTTTTTCTTTTTTATTTTTTTTTGCTGTGTAGGTTTTTCTTTTATTATTAAATTACTAGTTTTACCCTCATTAACCTTCTTTTTTTTAAGTGAAAAAGAAACAGAGTTTGAGGGTTTACTTGCTACGTCTTTCTCTGTTGGCGGCTTGTAATTATAATGTAGCCAACCCAGATAGCCACCTAATATAATTATTAATAATAAAAGAAGTGATAAGAGTGGGGATCTAAAGGCAAAAAATTTTTTCTTTTTTTCTTCTTCCTCTTCTTCCTCTTCTTCCTCCTCCTCCTCTTCTTCTTCTTCTTCTTCTTCTTCTTCTTCTTCTTCAGGGCTTATTTTGTCTTCAATTTCATGACTATTATCATCATTGCTTTTATCTGTATCTTGTATGATTGAGGAAGAAGTATCACCTTCATCACTAATATCATCCTCAGTGATTTTTTCTAGACGGTCGTCATTCTTTCTTCTAGCCATTTTTTTCTCTAAAGTAAAATAATTATACTTAATTCTGTTTGTCTTTTTGGAAGATTTTTATCCCTTTAAGCATATTTATAGCCCTTGTTAACTGATAGTCTGAATTAGTTATTACTTTATCTTTATCTTTCACTTTATCTATAGACTCATCAGCTTCGATATGATTTCTTAAATTAGCTTCATTTCTAAATTTTGAACTATCCTCTTTATCAAGTTTTACCTGTTCAATAATAATATCAGGTGTAATTCCTTTAGCTTGAATTGATATTCCAGAAGGAGTGTAATACAGAGAAGTAGTTAAGCGAAGTGCACCAAAACCTGAAATTGGCATGATCGTCTGCACTGAGCCTTTTCCAAAAGATTTAGTCCCCATAATTAATGCTCTCCCGTGATCTTGTAATGCTCCTGCAACAATTTCTGAGGCAGAGGCTGACCCACTATTAATTAAAACAATTATGGGAATTCCTTCTGCAAGGTCACCTCTCCTGGCATTATATCTTTGTGAGTCAGTCTTCTCTCTTCCACGTGTTGATACTATTTCACCTTGATCGAGGAATGCATCGCTAACTTTAATAGCTTGACTTAAAAGGCCCCCTGGGTTTCCTCTTAAATCCAAAATAATACCGTTAGCGTCATTTTTTAGTTCTCCCATCATTTTTTTCATTTCTTTCTTAAGACCTGAAAAAGTTTGCTCGCTAAATGATGAAATTCTTAAATAAATTGTATTTTCCTTTATGCTTCCTTTTACTGAAGCAATCTTAATTACTTTTCTAATAATTTCTACATCAAATTGTTTTTTAACATTGGGCCGTGATATAGTAAGAATTATCTTACTATTTACAGGGCCTCGCATTCTTTCCACAGCTTGTGATAAGGAAAGGCCTTGGACAGCTTTACCGTCTATTCGAGTAATTAAATCATTAGTTTTTAACCCCGCTTTAAATGCTGGAGTGTCTTCAATAGGGGCTATGATTTTTACAAAACCTTTTTCCATAGTAACTTCAATTCCAAGGCCGCCAAATTGACCTCTTGTTTGTATTTGCATCTCTTTAAAATTTTTTTCATTTAAATAACCAGAGTGAGGATCAAGAGATTGGAGCATCCCATTTATAGCAGACTCAATTAATTTTTCGTCAGTAACTTCATCAACATAATTTTTCTTTACTTTCTCAAAAACTTTTCCAAAAAAATCAAGCTGTTTGTATGTTTTTTTTAAATCCTCAGCTTTTGCTGGTAAATTAATTTGAATACTAAAAAAAATTACTAAAATGACAATCTTGCTTAAGTATTTCATTATCCTCTGACTTTCATGTTATTTGTTACAATCCATTTACTTGGGTTGATAGGCTCACCATTTTTTCTCAACTCAATATATAACTCCGGCTTAGTTTGGTTAATATTCATACCCATTTTACCGATAGGCTCTCCAGCCATGATCCATTTTCCTACATGCCCATTTATTAATGCTAAGCCTGAGAATAAAATATGATATCCGTTTCCATATGAAATAATCAAGAGATTACCGTAATTTCTGAATGGACCAGCATATACAATTTCACCATCATGAGGAGTAATTACGCTAGCTTGGGTTATTGTCTCAACTATCAGCCCTTTAGATCTATTGCCTATTTTGTTTTTTTCTCCAAATGCTATTTTAACTCTTCCTTTAACTGGGAGCGGTAATTTTCCTTTAGAATAATCAAATCGGTTATTTTTTAGTTTACTGATCGATACATTGTTTTCCAACAATTCTTTGTTACTATAACCAAGCTTCTTTATAAGAGCTTTTAAATTTTTTGCATTTTTTGCAAGTTTTTTTATTTTTATTTTATTTTCTTCGGTTTCAGTAATTAATTTACCTCGTAGCTCTGATTTTCTATTAATTAATCTCTTTAATGCAATTTTCTCCCTACTCATTATTTCATTTGCAGACTTTAGGTTTTGTTTTTCCTTATGAATTTCACTTTTTAATTGATTTAGAGCTATTAATTCGGATTTAAGATTATCAGAAATGTTAGTAATTTGTGGTAAAATACCAGATAATATGTGTGATATGCTTATATCTTTAAGGATTTTGTCTTCTTTAATTTGTAATTTGTTAAGTTGATAAGATTGTATTCTTTGTAGTGTAGTTAGAATTTTACTTATTTCCATTTTTCTCTTATTTAAGTTGCTTTTTATTGAACTTTCTTCTGAGTTATATAAATTAATTCTATTGTTTATATTATTTACTATTTCTTCCTGGTTCATGACACTAAGCGATGTCTCTATTAAAGTTCTTCTAAGTTTGTCAATATCTTGATTTAATTCACTTTTAACCTTATTTAGCTCATTGCCTCTTATTTTATTTTGCTCCAGAGCCTCTTCAACCATTTTCAATTTATCTAGCGCGTTTTTAGTTATTTCTTTACCAAACGAAATCTGCATGAATATAAAAAAAAATATGATTGGAAATAAAAATAAAATTTTATTATAGGAAAAAAATTTATTAATAGCTTTTTGTTTATATTCCATTGTTATTTTTTTATCAGTGATCTTCCTGTCATAATTGAAGGTTTTTCAATTCCTATTATATCTAATATCGTTGGTGAAACATCACATAATCGGCCATTTGATAAAGATTTAATGTTTTTCTCATTAATTATAATTATAGGAACATCTTCTGTTGTGTGGGCAGTATGAGGTTGATGATTATTATCATCCTGCATGCACTCGACATTACCGTGATCAGCTGTAATGATAAGAATTGAATTGGTAGCTTTTACTTCATTAATAATTTTGTTTAAACACTTGTCGATAAATTCTACTGCAGTAATTGCAGCCCTTAAATTTCCTGTATGGCCAATCATATCTGGGTTAGCATAGTTTACTATAATTAGATCGTTATGATTACACCTAATTGCTTCTAGCAGTTTATTTGTAACTAACTCAGCAGACATCTCTGGTTTTTGGTCATATGTAGCTACTTTTGGAGAGGGAACTAGAATTCTTTCTTCAAGCTTAAAAGGTTTTTCTCTTCCGCCATTAAAAAAAAATGTGACATGCGCGTATTTTTCTGTTTCTGCAATACGAAGTTGTTTTAAACCCTGATTTGAAAAAATTTCTCCAAGTGTATTTGATATATAGCTTGGTGGAAATAATATACTACACTGTGCGTCGATATCTGATGAATAAGATGTCATAATATTTTTTGAACAAAAATTGGGTTTTGAAACTCTTTTGAATTGATTAAATTCATCATTCACTAGAGCGCTAACGATTTGCCTTACTCTATCTGCTCTAAAATTAGCTACTAATAATCCATCTCCATCTTGTATTCCTATATAATTTTCTTGAATACAAGGAGGTATAAATTCATCATATGTTTTTTTATCATAAAAACCCTTGATTAAATCTAATGGTGATTTAAATTTATTTGAATTAATACCAAATAAAGAATTGTAATAGAGCTCAGTTCTTTCCCATCTATTATCTCTATCCATAGCAAAGTATCTTCCTGATACTGAAACAATTTTTGATAATTTTGGGAGTTGGTCTATAAATTCATTTAAAAGTTTATAAGCACTCATTGGTGGGCTATCTCGGCCGTCAAGAATAGCGTGAATATCTGTTTCAATATCGTTATCAGATAATATTTTTGCAAGTTCTAGAATATGGGCTTGTTTAGAGTGAACTCCCCCATGAGATATAAGTCCAATTAAATGGCATTTTTTTCCATTATCTTTAAGTTTTATTACTAAATCTCTTATAATTTTGTTATTATCAATACTTCTGTCATCTATTGACTCATCAATTCTTACCAAATCTTGCTTAACAATCCTTCCTGACCCTAAATTTAGATGCCCTACTTCTGAGTTACCCATTTGGCCCTTAGGAAGTCCCACATTAGACCCTGATGTTTTGAGAAGAGAATTTGGATATTTTTTTAGTAAAGTATCGTATGTAGCTGTATTTGCTAGGGATATTGCGTTATTTTTAGTTATTGTTGAATGGCCCCAGCCATCTAATATACACAATATAATTTTCTTATTTTTTTTACTCATTGGTTAAGTATGCTAACAATTAATTTAATTAATATAAATGGACTGAAATTACTATAAAGGCAAGGGTTTAAATTAAACATTCTTAATTTCTATGATATGGGTGATTGGATATGATTGATGATACTCGATACAACTGTTCAGCTAACATTACTCTTGCCAAAAGGTGAGGCCATGTCATTCGCCCAAAAGAAATGATTTGGTCTGATTTAGTCAAACACTCATTCGATATACCCTCAGGGCCTCCAATCAAAAAATTAATATTTTTACTATAAGTTTCCCACTCAGATATAAACTGCTTTAAGGTTTGAGTTGATATTGATTTGCCAGATTTATCTAAACATATAATTAAATCGTTTTTACCTACATAATCTAGTAGATTCAAAGAGTCTTTCTCTTTTCTTAATGATGAGTTCTTATGCTTTGTTTGTTTTATTTCTTTTAAATCAATATTCCAAGGCAATTTTTTTACATAATCATAAAAAATTAATTTAAGCTTATTATTTTTAAATTCACCAACAGATACTATTTTAATTTTCAAAAGATGCCTGACTATTTTAAGAATTATTTATTTCAACCGACCATATTTTTTCAAGATTATAATAACTTCTAGCTTCTGGAAGAAAAATATGCACAATTATATTATTACAATCAATTAAAATCCATTCTGATTTATTTAACCCTTCAATTTTAACTTTTAATTTTTTTTTATTTAACTTTTCTTTTATGTGCTCTGCCATTGAAGTAATATGTCTTCTTGAGTTTCCGCTAGCAATTATAAGAAGATCTGCAAAAAAAGTTTTCATTTTTAAGTCAATTATTTTGATGTCTATAGCTTTATCATCTTCTAAAGATGATAGAATTTCATTCTTGAAAAAATTATTTGTTCTCATCAGTTAATTTTCTAATTTTAGTAGAAGATATATTTTCATTTATATGCCATAAAAACATCCACTTAGGTGTAGAGAATATATTTATAGGTTTATTGTGAGCTTTTACCCTATAATGTTTATAATAATAAGCTGCTTTACTCGTGAGAGCTTTATATGAAAAACCGGGCCTATTGAATACAACAATCGGTATTTTATCCATAATTTGATGCCATTGTTTCCAATTATGAAATTGAGCAAAATTATCTGCACCCATAAGCCAAATAAAATCAAAATTGTTAAAATTATTTTTTAATCTAGTAATAGAGTCTATAGAGAAATTAATACTATATTGTTTTTCTATATTAGATATTTTTATATTTTTATAGCTAGCTGTGAACAAATTTGAATTATTAAACCTTTCAGTATAATTTGTAGAGCTATTAGGTTTTTTCAATGGGTTTTGAAGTGCTATTACCCACCAAACTTCAAAAAGTTTTAATTTTTTAATTGCTTCAAAGCTAATTTTTAAATGACCATAATGAGGTGGGTCAAAAGAACCACCAAGTAAACCTATTCTTTTTTTCATTTAGAAAAATAAACCATGTTTTAATTCACCTATAACCTTACCTGACCATTACTCTCTACGAGCCATTTATATGTCGTCAATTCCTCTAGTCCAACAGGGCCTCTTGCGTGAAGCCGGTTAGTTGAAATACCAATTTCGCTCCCTAGTCCAAATTCACCACCATCAGCAAACTGTGTGGATGTATTATGCATTACAATGGCGCTATCAATTTCGTTAAAAAATTTATTTGCCGCTTCTGTATTTTCAGTCACGATACAATCTGTATGGCCAGAACCATACTTCTGAATATGTTTGATGGCTTCATCAATATTATCAACAGTTTTGATTGATATTATTGAATCTAAGTATTCAGTATACCAATCTTTTTCAGTTGCTTGTAAAATTTTTTCATCAAAAGAGATGCAGTTATGATCTCCATAAACTTTGCAACCTTTAAGCTTCAAATTTTTAATTATAATTGGTAGATGTGATTTAATTATTGAGTTATCAATTATAAGAGACTCAGTAGCACCGCAAATTGAAGTATTTCTAAATTTTGCATTTATCACCAGATCTAAAGATTTATTAATATCTGCATCTTTATGAATATATGTATGACAATTACCATCAAGGTGGGAAATTACTGGTATTTTGGTTTCATTATTTATTTTTTCAATTAAATTTTTTCCACCTCTAGGAATAATTATATCAATAAAGTTATTAAGTTTTAATAGTTGTGTTACTGCATCTCTGGATTTTGTAGGTATCATTTGAATGCAATCTTCAGTAATATTAGCTTTTTTTAAACCCATCTTCATATATTTCAATATTGTTTTGCTGGTATTGAAACTTTCGCTACCACATTTCAAGATGGATGCATTTCCAGATTTTAGGCAAAGGCTAGCTGAATCAGCTGTTACATTTGGTCTAGATTCATAAATTATACCTATGACTCCAATTGGCACAGTAATTTTTTTTACTGTTAATCCATTTGGCCGTTGATTGTTGTCAAGTATTTTGCCTAAAGGGTTGGATAAATTAGCTACATCAGTAAGGCTTTGAGAAATTTTTTTTACCTTACTCTCATCCAATTCTAGCCTTTGAAATAGAGATTTTTTGATTCCTTTTTCTTTTGCAAATCTAATATCTGTTAAATTTGATTCTAATATATCTTCTAAGTTATTTACTATAGCTTCAGCAGAAAAATTTAAAGCGTCGTTTTTTTGTTCTGGACTAGTTTTTCTTAGTGAATCTAAAGACTTTTTAGCATTTTTCCCAATTTCATAGATTATATTGCTCACTGTCTGTTCCAAATTACTTTTGCCTCAATTGTAAATTCTAAAATTTAATTTATTTCTGTAACCAGGTCATCTCTGTGGACTAGCTCATCTCTGCCACGGTAACCTAAAACTTTTTCAATTTCACTACTTTTATGTCCTATAATTAATTGAGCGTCTTCATAAGAATAGGCCACTAGCCCTCTTGCTAGTATATTATCTTTTTCATCCAAAATTAATACCAGGTCCCCCCTGCTAAATTTGCCTGAAACCCTTACAACGCCTGCAGGCAATAAGCTCTTATTTTGATTCAGAGCATTCTTAGCGCCATTATCGATAAAAAGCCTACCCAGAGGATTTAGCGAGCTAGCAATCCATTTTTTTCTAGCTGATTGGGGTGTTCCTATGGGTTTAAAGAAAGTATGTTTACCGTTGTTGATTATATTTTCTATAGGTTTGTTTAATGAGCCTTTTGCAATAATTGTTGCGCATCCTGAGCTAGTAGCTAATTTTGCAGCATTTATTTTAGTAACCATTCCTCCTTTACCATACCCTGACGAATCTCCAGCCATTTTTTCTATTTCTGGATTGATTTCGTCTACTCTTTTAAGGAGATTTGGAGTTTTCGAAAAATTAGGACCATCAGAATACAGCCCGTCAACATTTGAGAGCAGTATTAAACAATCTGCAGACATCATAATTGCTACCCTTGCTGAAAGAGTATCATTATCGCCAAATCGAATTTCAGATGTAGCAATAGTATCATTTTCATTAACTATTGGTATAACGTTTAGTTTGAGCAGCATATCAAAAGTATTTTTTGCGTTTAAATACTTTCGTCTTTCCTCAGTATCATCAAGTGTAAGGAGAATTTGAGCAATTTTTATATTATATTTTTCAAGTTTCTGATTATAAGCATGTATCAGCATTGATTGACCAGCTGCTGCAGCTGCTTGGCTCTCTTCAAGTTTAAGAGTTTTAGTTTTTATATTTAGATACTCCTTGCCTAAACCAATTGCACCAGAAGAAACTATAATTATTTCTTTGCCTCCTCTGATTAAGTTATTTATTTCACTGCTAAGTATAGATAACCACTCATTATTTATCCTACCGTTATTCTGATCAATAATCAGGCTAGAGCCAATTTTTATGACTATCCTTTTTGCTTTAGATATAGGATTCATTTTTAACTTCACATTCATTTAATTTAAGACTTTTTATTTCAAATAGTTTTTCATTAATTTTATTTATTAATTCTTTGCATCCTCGACCTGTGAATGAGGATATAATGAGAGGCTTTATTTTGATATTTCTAATCAAGTTGTTTACCTGGGTATCTATTTTCGATGATTGTATTTGATCTGATTTACTTATTACAACTATTTCGGGTTTTTTTTCTAATTCACATCCATATAGTTTTAGTTCTTTTCGTACCGATGTATAGGACGTAGTTATATTTTCACAGTCACCATCGATTAAGTGAAGAAGAATACTGCACCTTTCAATATGTCCTAAAAATCTAGTACCAAGACCAACACCGATATGCGCTCCTTCAATAAGACCTGGAATATCTGCTATAACGAAATCTCTTTTTTGATCTCTTACGACCCCTATTTGTGGAGTTAATGTAGTAAATGGGTAGTCAGCAATTTTAGGTTTCGCAGATGTAATTTTTGACAATAGCGTTGATTTTCCAGCATTAGGTAAGCCTATAATTCCTACATCAGCGATGAGTTTAAGTCTTAGCCATACCCACAACTCTTCCCCTTCCTCACCGTTTTCAAAATTTCTAGGTGATTGATGAGTTGAAGATTTAAATGCAGCATTTCCTCTACCGCCACGCCCACCATTTAAAATTAATAACTCTTGCCCAGTTTTCTTTAAGTCAGCGATAAGAGAGGTTTTATCATTAGAGTAAACTTGAGTTCCTTGAGGAACATAAATCACTAAATTCTTACCACCAGCTCCAGTTCTATTTCTCCCCATACCTGGGAAACCATTCTTAGCCTTAAAATGTTGTTTGTATCTAAAATCAATCAATGTGTTTAGGTTAGGTTCCACCTTAAACGTAATGCTACCACCTGAGCCTCCATTTCCTCCGTCAGGCCCGCCAAGAGGAACATTAGCCTCTCTTCTGAAACTTAAGCAGCCGTGACCCCCATTACCTGATCGCAAGAATATTTTTGCTTCATCTAGAAATTTCATTTCTCTCTCAGATGATTATAATAATATAGACTTAAAATATTATAAATTAAGATAGAGACTCGTCCACAGATACGAATATTTTTTTTCCAGATTTTTCTGAAAAAACAACTTTTCCCTCAACTAAAGAAAAAATTGTATGGTCTTTACCAATGCCGACATTAGAGCCTGGGTGCCATTTGGTTCCTCTTTGGCGGATTATTATATTTCCAGGGATTACTGTTTCTCCACCAAATTTTTTCACTCCTAGTCTTCTTCCAATGGAATCGCGGCCGTTTCTAGAACTACCACCAGCTTTTTTATGTGCCATTGCGAATTACTCCTCTTTAGTAGTTTTTTCTTTGTTAGCCTTTTTTACTTCTTTATCCTTTTTAGATGAAGAAGTATTCTTTACTTTAGCTTCTTTTTTTCTTTTATTTTTTTCTGAAGTATCAGAGGGTTTTTTAGCTTTTTTAGAGTTTGAGACTATGCTTGTTTCATCTACTAAAATATCTAATACTTTTATTACCGTTTCGTCCTGTTTATGGCCGTGTTTTCTGCGGTAGTTGTGACGTCGTTTTTTCTTAAATACTGTAATAGATTTAGATCTTTTCTGCTCGAGGACTTCAGCTTTAACTACTGCACCTGATATGAAAGGCGATCCACTGGTGATTTTATCACCATTCTTTATCATTAGTACTTCACTTATTTCTAGAGGCGAGCCTTTTTTAAGTTCAAGTTTCTCAACCTTAATTATATCATTAGGGTCGACACAATACTGTTTTCCGCCAGATTTAATTATTGCATGCATTTTTAGACCAATCGCAAATATTTGCAAAATGAAATTAAATTAATAGTATTTAAAAAATGGAAACTATAACCTTCAGTTTTTGCTGTCAATCCTGAGAAGAAAAAAATGTATAAAATTACCTTTTTAATCAAGTAATTATTTTATTTATCTGAATGGAAAGTCTTTTTTAAAAATTTTTTTGTGAAAGAAAATAGAGCAATTTCTTTTAAGCTATTGAAAATAAACGGTTTATTTTTTTGGTGTAATAACTTTTATAGCATTTTCTATTTTTGGGTCTGGTGTTAATTCAGTATTACTATCAGACGTATCATTTGTATATATTCTCGAGCCAGATACAACAAGAATTATCAAAAGTATAGATAAAAGTAGAGGGATCCATTTCATTGTATGATTATAGTTAGAAATATATAATAAAGACAAGTTTAATACCTAAGCAAAAAAGTGAGAGTATTCAATACTTCCATAAATTAAATCACTAATTTTTATTGATTTTGTATATGCTTCAATAGCTATGAATTGTTTTTTTGCAGGTGATGGTGTTTGATTTTGATTTAAAATTTGAGTAAAAAAAGGAAGAGAGTTTTTTGATTTTAATTTTTTAAAGAATTCTTGCCTGGATTCATCTTCAAATAACTCATATAAACTTCGATATTGATTAATTTTTCCATTAACTTCTGCTTTAGTTTTATTTTTTTCTTCATTATAGAAGCTAGTTTTCCTATTTCTTATGCCTAGGTTTTCGTTGTATAAATTATTCGATATTTCCATAAAAATTCCTCTAATGTTAAGCTTATACATCAGAAAAATTAAAAAAAAGTGAATCAAACTATTTAAATTGTAGATAGAGCTCAAATAAAATAGTTAATATTTATTTAAAATTATTATTAATGACAAATAGTACTTGTTGCCCAAATAAATTTGCCAGGTAAAGGTTTTTGCTAAATAAACTTACTTTTCCATTTTCATTTAATACTATTACTGACTCAAGTTTAAGTCCTAAATCCTTGCATAAATTAACAAAATCTAAAATTGTACATAGATGGATATTTGGAGTTGAGAACCATGGTTCATTTAGTAAATTTGTTTTGGGCATCTGTCCTGTAGTAAGTAATTTTAGTCGGATTTTAAAATGACCAAAATTAGGAAGCGAAACAATCGCTCTCTTACCTATTCTGATCAGATTAAGTAGAACATTTCTTGGATTATGGGTTGCTTGTAAAGTCTGACTTAAAATCACATAATCGAAACTTTTCTCAGGGTAAAAATTTAAATCTGTATCAGCATTACCTTGTATGACTGAAAGACCTTTGCTCACACAGTAATTAACGCCATCTTGGCTTAATTCAATTCCACGTCCTATGACATTTTTTTCTCTTGTAAGGTGAAAAAGAAGGGATCCATCACCACAGCCAATATCAAGAACACGTGACGATGTTTTCACTACATTCGCAATAGCAAGTTCATCTGGTCTAAGTTTTCTGTTATTATCTGTCAATTTATAGTCCAAATTGTGGGGCTGCACCATTAATAAAACCTGAGAGTATCTTATGAAATTCAGGTTCGTCTAGTAGAAAAGCATCATGTCCCTTATCAGATTCAATTTCAACAAAGCTTACATTGGCAGCTTCAGCATTTAACGCATGAACAATTTCCCTACTTTCACTGGTTGGAAAAAGCCAATCGCTAGTAAATGAAAAAATACAGAATCTAATGGGGGTATTCTTAAATGCATTTGCTAGCGAGCCATTATTTTCATTAGCTAAATCGAAATAATCCATAGCCCTTGTCATATATAAATATGAATTAGCGTCAAACCTGTCCACGAAAGAAGTTCCTTGATGCCTTAAGTAACTTTCAACTTGAAAATCAGCGCCAAATCCATAGGTTTTTTCTTGTCTATTCTGCAACCTTCTTCCAAATTTTCTTCTGAGTGCTGCTTGAGACAGATAAGTCACATGGGCAGCCATCCTAGCTACTGCTAATCCAGATTTAGGGGTAACATTTTTTTTTGCGTAACTACCGTTTTCCCATCTTGGGTCAGCTATAATCGCCTGCCTTCCAACTTCGTGAAAAGCTATATTTTGTGCCGAATGCCTAGCTGCGGAGGCTATTGGAATAGCAGTGCAAATCTTTTCAGGATATAGTGACGCCCATTGAAGAGTTTGCATTCCACCCATTGATCCTCCTATGACTGAGAAAAGTTTATTTATTCCTAAGTAATCTAATACTCTTGCTTGTGCTCGAACCATATCCGCAATGGTAACAACAGGAAAAGTAAGGCCCCATGGCTCTCCATTTTCTGGATTGATTTCACCAGGTCCAGTTGAACCCATACACCCACCTAAAACATTAATACAAATAATCATAAACCTTTCAGTATCAAGAGGTTTTCCTGGCCCAATCATATTATCCCACCAACCTTGCTTACCAGTTAATGGGTGTGTATTTGCAGCATGTTGATCTCCAGTTAAAGCATGACAGACAAGAATTGCATTTGTCTTATTTTTATTTAATTTACCATAAGTTTGGAATGCCATTACAAAATGCCGTAACTCAACACCACAATCCAGATTTAGTGGTTGATTTGAGCCTAGTTCAACAGTANAGCCATCTAATTCATTTTTTTTCATAATATATTTAAATTGTTTAAAGTTATTTTTTCATTATATTAATTTAAGTTATTAAAGGGTAAGTAACTAGTATAAAAATACAAAATAATGGTTAGTTTATTTCTTTAATGCTAAATTAATCAAAGTCATTTGGTTTATATTCTAATTTAGGGCTTTTTTAATATGCAAGACAAAGAAATTAAAATTAATGAACTTCGTCAGGAGATTGATCATATAGACTCTCAAATAATTAAATTGATTAATTTAAGAACAGAAGTAGTACTTAAAATATCTAAGAATAAAGGTGCTGGTCCAGCAATAAGGTCAGGAAGAGAGGCGGAAGTTTTAAGGAAAGTATTATCAAATGCACCATCAAATTTTCCCAAGAAAGCTCTGATTAGAATTTGGAGAGAATTAGTTTCAGCATATAGCCAAATGCAAAGTAGTTATTCAGTTGGCCTGTGTGCACCAAATCATTCTGTGGGGTACTGGGATGTTGCTAGAGATTATTTTGGTTCGGCTTCAAAAATAGACCTTTTTAAATCTTCAAAAGTTCTTTTGCAGAAAATATCCTTGGATCCATCATTTGTTGGGATTTTTCCGCATCCAGCTAATGATTATAGCTCTGACTGGTGGAAGAATATTGGAATTGGGTCTAATAATAGAACTAATATTATAGCAAGATTGCCCTATGAAGGTAAATCAAATTCTCAGTTTGAGGAGCTTGAAGCTATGGCAGTATCAAGCTTTCCAGCTGAATTTTCTGGAAGAGATAGAAGCTGGTTGATTTTTGAATTTAATGAAAAAAAGAGTAAAGATTTATTGATAGATATTATAAATATGATGGGTATATCTGGAAATTTACTGTCTCAAATAGAACAAGGAAAAAATATTTTCCTATACTTAATTGATGTTGAGGGTTTTTTTGAATCGGGAACATCAAGTTTTAAAAAATTTTTAAACAAAGAAAAAAATTTAATTAGCATAAGATCCATTGGAAGCTATGCAGTATAATTAAGGAGTATAGTTTGAGTTATATTATCCCAAAGTCAGGAATTGATTCTATAAACCCCTATAAGGGAGGTAGCCACAATATTTCTGAAGAAAATATGATTAACCTTGCTTCTAATGAGTCATCAATAGGGCCAAGTCCAAATGTAATTAAATCACTAAACAATATAAACGAACTAATTAGCAGGTATCCTGATGGTTCAACATTTTTATTGAGAAAAGCGATTTCGAATAAGTACAATTTAGAAATGGACAGAATTTCTTGTGGCGCAGGTTCTGACGAGTTGATAGATATTCTAGTACGCTCCTTTGCAGGCCCTTCTGATGAAGTTTTATTTAGTCAATATGGATTTTTAATGTATTCCATTGCAGCTAGATGTAACGGGGCAATCCCTGTTGCAGCGCCTGAATATGATTTTAAGACTGATATTCACTCAATACTGTCTTCTATTTCATCAAGAACAAAAGTTATCCTGATCGCTAACCCGAATAACCCTACAGGAAGTTATTTAAATATAACAGAGTTAGAGTTACTTTCTAGAGAAGTCCCGAACAATATACTCTTAGTGATTGACTCTGCCTATGCAGAATATGTCGAAAAAGATGACTATGATTCTGGTATTTCCCTTGTAAAAAAATATGAAAATATTGTTATGACTAGAACATTTTCAAAATTATACGGGCTCGCATCGCTCAGGCTTGGATGGTCTTATTCATCAAAATATATTGCAGAGATTATAAATAAAGTTAGACAACCTTTTAATGTTAATTCTTATGCTCAACTAGCAGGTATAGAGGCTTTAAATGACTTGGAGCACGAAAGATTGATTGTTAAAATAAATTCAGAAAATTTGCCTAAATTAATTAATGGTTTAGAGCTTTTTGGCTTAAAGGTTTTACCTAGTGTTGCTAATTTTGTATTGGTAAAGCTTCGTGACTCTGATTACACTAATTCTTTGTATAAATATTTAATCAATAAAAATATTTTAGTAAGACAAGTTACTGCATATAATCTACCTGAGTACTTAAGAATCACAGTTGGCAATATAAGTGAAGTTGATATTTTGCTTAAAACGATGGAAGGTTTTGTAAAGAATTATAATGGAAAATAGCAAAATTTTTAATACAGTCACAATCATTGGTATGGGGTTAATCGGTTCATCAATATGTAGAGCTGCCAAACATTTTGCAGTTGCAAATAAAATTATAGTTTATGATAAAGATCCATATGTTCTCCGTAAGGTTAGGGACTTAAAAATAGCTGATATAGTTTGTAAAGACCTTAATGAATCTGTATCTGAGTCAGACTTAGTCTTTATTGCTACTCCGGTTGGCTCAATTCCTTCATTAGTTGAAGAGATTTCGGGATGTTTAAAAAAAAATGCAATTTTAACTGATACAGGCTCAGTTAAAGGCTCATTGTACAAATTTTTTGAAGAAAACATATTTGAAGATATTAATATAATTCCTTCTCACCCAGTGGCAGGAACTGAAAATTCTGGCCCTGAGTATGGCTTTCAGGAACTATTTTTAGATAGATGGTGTATTTTCACCCCATTACCTTCAGCTAGTAAGAAGTCCATAGAAGATTTAAAGTCTTTATGGACAAGATTTGGTTCTAAAGTTGAAACCATGGATCCCGACCATCATGATTTAATATTAGCAATTACTTCTCATCTCCCCCATTTGATTTCATATAACATTGTAGGTCTTGCTAATGATATTGAAAAAATAAAAGAATCAGAAGTTATCAAATATTCTGCTGGTGGTTTTAGAGATTTTACCAGAATAGCTTCTTCAGATCCTATAATGTGGAGAGATATTTTTTTAAATAATAAAGATGCTGTAATAGAAGTTTTAGCCAGGTTCATTGACGATTTATCTGCTTTGCAAAAAGCTATTCATTTAAATGATGGTGAATTTTTAGA
>NZXH01000013.1 GCA_002701885.1 Rhodospirillaceae bacterium
GCTTAAAATTGTCTTTTTTTGGTTGCGGGGGTAGGATTTGAACCTACGACCTTCAGGTTATGAGCCTGACGAGCTACCAGACTGCTCCACCCCGCGATAATTTATCTTTTTTTTGTAATATTAATTGCCTGAAGCTTATCTTTATCTTCTTTAATATCATAAAAGATAATCTGATCCTCTTTTAAGACCCTTAGTTTGGAACTTTCTAGAGCAGAAACATGCAGAAAAATATCTTTATTAGTCTCGTTGTCAGTAATAAATCCGTAGCCTTTCTTGGCGTTAAACCATTTTACTTTACCTGATGGCATATTTAATCCTCTCATTTTAATAATTTAGTATCTGTTTCTAAGTTTTTGGAGTTTTTTAATTCTTTTTAAGTTTTCTGTTTGAACTCTCTTTTTTTTTTCAGAAGGCTTTTCGTAAGTGCTTTTCATCTTCATTACCTTGAAAAAACCTTCTTTTTGTAACTTTCTTTTTAAAACACGAATAGCTTGTTCAACGTTGTTATCTTTGACGTCTATTTTAATAAAAACCTCCAGTTAATTTTTATGCTTGTTATCATTTGAGGCAATATTTGTCTATACAGAAGCTGCTTGAGCCTTTTTTTCCTCTCTTATTTTGGCTTTTTTCTCTCTTTCAACTCTCCGTTTTGCTTTATCTAAACTTTTTTGAAAAGCTTCCTGGGTGCACAAAGCTAGTATAACTGGATCTCTAGGTTTTAAATTAGAGAAATTCCAATAACTTCTTTTTCTAATTAAAGAGACAGTACCTTTTGTGCTGCCGACTAATTTAGAAATTTGACCATCTGTAAGTTCGGAGGCATTTTTACATAACCATAGAATTGCATCAGGTCGATCTTGTCTTTTTGAAAGAGGAGTATATTTTGGTTTTTTTCTCTCCTTTACTTCCACCTCTTCAATTTTTTTTAACAAACTCAATTTTTTTGATGGGTCTTTTGAACATGTCTCAATTTCATCTCTTGAGAGTTGACCAGCCAAAATAGGATTATACGCTTTTATTCCTTTTGCTACATCACCATCAGCAATTCCTTTCACTTCTAATTCATGAAGATCACAGAATTCAGCGATTTGTTTAAAAGTTAGAGTGGTATTCTCAACAAGCCAAACAGCAGTGGCTTTTGGCATAAAAGGTGTTTCGGTCATATTTTATTTTTTTGATCTTAGGTTGCTAAATTTTTTATTATATTTGCTAACTCTACCTTTATCTAAAATTTTTTGAGCACCCCCAGTCCATGCATAGTGAGATTTTGGATCTATATCCAATTTTAAAGTATCGTTTTCTTTACCCCAAGTAGATCTAGTCTCGAATTCTGATCCATCTGTCATGACAACTTTAATTTTGTGATAATTAGGATGTATGTTTTTTTTCATGAACGGAGTTTTATATTAATAATTTTTTTTATTCAATATCTTTTTTTTTAATCAAAGCTTTTAAATCTTCATGAATATTTGAATTAGCTGCGATAATATTCCTTTTTATAGGGTTGCTTTTATCCCGATCGAAGAAATTAACAAATCCTCCAGCCTCTTTTACTAATATTTCTCCTGCAGCAAATAGGTTATTTATTGGTTCTTTTTTTGCATCAATAACATTTAGTTGGGAATTTACAGTCAGACCGACTGTGCTTGTTATAGAAACTCCATGGGTACATATTGCATAGAATGGTGGTTTTTCTATTTTTAGAGGCCTATGAATTCTCCCAAATGGGTCTGGTTTATTATTTTCTATAGAATAATTATATTCGCTAATAGTTTTTTTTAGTCCTTCTTCTTCTACGCCTGATTTTCTTGCTAAATCACCCAAATCATCAGCAATATAGAACATAGGGTGATTTGAAAAGAATGAATTAGTATCTTCTTTAGAAAAGTCTTTTAAAAGTGCTGGAGATTTTTTATTTATTTCTTCGTCAAAAATAACCCAGGACATAAGGTTTTTTTGTTCAAGAAGTTTTTTTTCTCTTATATGAACTGAATCATAATCTTCTTGAAAAAAACGTTCCCCTTTAATATTTACATGAATCTCCCAAGGGAGTCTTATATGAGGGTGAGATATCACTCTAGTTGTAATTTCGGTTGGATAATTAAAGCTTTTTAATATTGCGCCGTACCCGCATAAGTAATTCTCACCTCCCCTTAGAACTCCACCAATTTTTTTAGCTAAGGTAAGTCCTTCTCCTCTAGAGTAGGGGTAAGCACCTTTCCAGTATAGTTTAGGTCCACTAAGCTCCCTAAATAATTCAGGGTTTGAAGAATAACCACCAGTTGATAAAATAACATTTTTTCCTTTAATGGTAGCCTTAGTTCCATCCTCGGCTTCTATATCTATTCCTATTATTTTTTTGTTATTTAAAATTAAATTCTTAAGTTTAGTTTTAAGGCTTATAACAACTTGTCCAGAGGCTATTTGTTCATCAAGTAAAGGACTCATTGCTTCTAAAATTGATATTCCAGCATATGGACCCCAATAATACCTTCTTTCACTATATGGTTCATGAGCATTTCCAAGAACGGGATGGTTTTTTAATGGAGTAAAGCCGTTATTCATTAACCAATCAAATGTATCAGCTGCATTATCAACTGCTAGTTTCACTAAGTCTCTATCAGCAGTATTTTCACTAATTCGCATAACATCATCAAAGTGGTCTTTAGGGTTGTCATTTATACCTAATTTCTTTTGTAGAGCAGTACCTGCGGCGCTCATTTGTCCTGTAGTTAAGTGAAGTGTACCTCCAATTTTATCAGCTGCGTCCAATAGTAAAACTTTTGCACCTCTTTGTCCTGCAAAAATAGCAGCAGGAATTCCTGCAGTTCCAGCGCCGACTATAATGACATCCCAATTTTCTACCACAGTGATATCCTCCCAAATAACTTCTAGAGTAAGAAAGAGCTTAAATTGTATAGATTTTAATAAAAAAATATATAGAAAACTATAATCTAGAAAATACAAAACACTTAATAAGAATTATCGTTCAATTCTAATTACAACACGCCTGCCTTCTTCTCGGTTTTCTGGTATAGGTGCTCCTTCCTGATTCTTAAAAGGAAAGCCGTCCTTCGGCTTAGTATCGGCATAGCCAACTGCTCTAAGTCGATCTCCAGGCACTCCCCTAGATATCATAAAACGAACTACTGCTGATGCTCTTGCGGATGATAATTCCCAATTAGAAGGAAATTGTGGAGTGCTTATAGGTGTATCATCAGTATGCCCTTCAACTTCTATTTTATAATTTTTCTTTCCAAGTCTAAATGTTACTAATTGAGCAACTCTATCAAGGGCCTTTATACCCTCAGGAACAATATTTGCTGATCCCGGTTCAAACATTTTTCTTGATTTAAATTCAAAAGTTAAGCCTCTTTTTGTTGACCCTACTTTAGATGAGTCTGATTCAGATTGAACTTGAGAAAGATCTTTAGATAAATCTGTAAAGGGAGTTTTTACACTACCTCCTCTTAAAGACTCAACCATCCCTTTAGTCACCGCTTCAAACTTTTCCGTATTAGGATCTGAAACTGTGTAAAGAAGAACAAAGAATGCCATTAAAAGCGTGATGGCGTCTGCATAAGTTAAAAGCCAGTCTTCTTTTTCTTCTTCTTCTGGAGGTGGAGGAGGTAACTTTGCCATTTTTAATCTATCAAATGATAATTACTAGGCTGCTTTTTTCTTTTTATCTTTTCCACCGCCGCCTTTTTTGTCGATAGAATAGTGTATTTCAGGGTCAAGAAAGCTATTCATCCTATCTTGAATGTACCTTGGACTTCTATGCTCAGCTAACATTGCTAGTCCTTCACAAACGAGAAGGTTTCTAAATCTTTGAATTCCAGCTTTTTGAGAAGCTTTTGTAGCTGCAGGAGCAAATACCATACGAGCAAAAAGAACTCCGTATAAAGTAGTTAAAAGCGCAACAGCTAATCCTGCTCCGAGACCGTTTGGATCCCCACCAATATTTTGTAGCATGATTATTAGACCAATAAGTGTTCCAATCATTCCAAAAGCTGGCGCAACTGCAGTCATGTTTTTTAATATATCTGCATTTACCATTGCTCTTCCAAACATCTCACCAGCTGCAGCTTGCATCATATCTCTAACCTCGTCAGCAGTATAACCAGTTATAACTAGATCTATTCCATAGTTAAGATAATAGTCTTGATCTTTAGCTGACTTAGCTTCTCTTTCAAGAGCAAGAATACCATTTTTCTTAACTAAAAATCCCCACCGAATTATTTTACCAGTTTCTTGAGTAAGTATATTTCTATTTACAGTTTCTTTTTTTACAAGTGCACCAATATCCTTAAGGGCTTGTATTACATATCTTGCTTGGAAACCAATGAAAGAAGCAGCTAGTGTTCCTCCGACAACGATAAGCATTGAAGGTATACTAATAAATGAAGCTAGGTTGTCTGTTGAAATAGCAATGGAACCAACAACTAGCCCTAGTCCGAAAAGAACACCTAAAATAGTAGAAATTGACATTTATTTTATTTTTCCTAATTTATTAATACTTAGACTCTGTAATGATAAAAAAAATAGTAATTATGGTCAAGTAAGGTTAGCTTTTAAACCATATACATAGAGAAAAAAAATTATTCCAATAAAACTGCACTTCAACAGGGTTAATTTAATGCATTTCCATACTTTTTAATATGAAATAAAAAAAAAAAATTCAAATTTAGGCCAAATTTTTATTTTTTTTAAAAATGTAGACTAAAAACTGGAGAAAACTATATATTAGTATCTGTAATACTCAGGTTTAAATGGACCAGAATTGTCTACCCCAATGTAATCAGATTGTTCTTTAGTTAGTTTTGTAAGTTTAGCCCCGAGCTTATCAAGGTGAATAGCTGCAACTTTTTCATCAAGGTTTTTAGGTAAAACATATACCTTTTTTTCATATTTATTTGGATTATTCCAAATTTCAATCTGTGCGAGGACCTGATTTGAAAAAGATGCGCTCATAACAAAACTTGGGTGGCCCATTGCATTTCCTAAGTTTACTAGCCTACCTTTAGAAAGAAGTATAATTTTTTTGCCATCGGGAAACTCAACTTCATCGACCTGGGGTTTAACCTCATGCCAGTTCATGTTTCTAAGGCCAGCAACCTGTATTTCTGAATCAAAGTGTCCAATATTGCATACTATAGCTCTATCCTTCATTGCCCTCATGTGATCTATTGTTATAACATCCTTATTTCCAGTAGCTGTAACAAATATGTCTGACTTTTTAACCGCTTCATCCATCGTTACGACCTCAAAACCTTCCATTGCAGCTTGAAGTGCACAAATTGGATCAATTTCAGTTACCATAACTCTGCATCCAGCGTTTCTAAGTGACTGTGCAGAACCTTTTCCAACATCTCCATATCCGGCAATAGTAGCAATTTTACCTGCCATCATTACATCTGTTCCACGCCTTATTCCATCAACTAAACTCTCTCTACAGCCGTAAAGGTTGTCAAATTTAGACTTTGTCACGGAGTCATTTACATTAATAGCAGGAAAAAGAAGGTCTTTCTTTTTTTCCATTTCATACAATCTTAGAACGCCAGTTGTAGTTTCTTCAGTCACACCTCTAATTTCATTGCCTATTCTGCTATACCAACCACTATGACTCTTTATTTTTTCTCTAATAGATTTGAATAGGACCTCTTCTTCTTCATTGGTTGGGTTGTCTAGTACAGAAATATCTTTTTCTGCTTTCATTCCAAGGTGTATTAATA
The DNA here is from genome assembly GCA_002701885.1 of Rhodospirillaceae bacterium. Classification (GTDB taxonomy): domain Bacteria; phylum Pseudomonadota; class Alphaproteobacteria; order SHVP01; family SHVP01. Next base: position 5,736 of record NZXH01000013.1, read on the forward strand.
CAGTCGCATCTCCCCCATCATCTAAAATCATATTTGGAGTGCTCCCGTCGTGCCATTCAAAAATTCTGTGAACATAATCCCAATACTCTTCAAGTGTTTCCCCTTTTTTTGCATAAACGGGGATTCCTTGCTCTGCTATAGCGGCTGCAGCATGATCTTGGGTAGAAAAAATATTACAAGAAGACCACCTTAGCTCAGCGCCAAGATCTTTGAGTGTTTCTATTAGAACCGCTGTTTGTATTGTCATGTGCAGGCAACCAGCAATTTTAGCCCCCTTCAGAGGTTGATTTCTATTGAACTCTTCTCTTAGTTTCATAAGTCCAGGCATCTCAGTTTCAGCTATTGATATCTCATCTCTGCCCCACCTAGCTAGAGATATGTCATGCACTTCATAATCTTTTTTATCATCTTGGGTCATATATTACTCTTTAAAGGCTAAAAATTTAATATTATGCTATGGTTTAACAGCGTAAGTCCTAGCCTGCAACATTAATTTGTTAAATCTATACTTTTTTTGATAGTGAAGGAATCTTTAAAATAAAAATTGCTCCTAGAATGTTACCTTTATTATCTTTTCTATTTTTAGCTGTAATTTCTCCACCATGTACCTTAGCAATTTTTTTTGATATATATAGACCAAGCCCTGAGTGCTCTCCAAATAATTCTTTAGAATCTCTTTTTGTATAAAATCTCTCAAAAATCTTATTCGTATCATTGTATTGAAAGCCAGGGCCCTCATCCTCGCATGCTATTAAAATAGAGCCTTGTTCTTTCCATGCTTTAAGCTTAATTTGTTTTGATTCAGGTGAGAAACTAATAGCATTGTCTACAAGGTTCTTGATTATTTGACCAATACTATCTTCTATACCACTTATCCAAAGGTTATCATCTTCTGATTCTATGCGTATTTTATTAGGCCAATCTTTTGTCTCATAAACAAAAACTATAGTCTCTAGAAGCTTAATCATATTTATAGGACGCATTTTACTTCTAGATAACTCAGCATCTAGTCTCGAGGCGTTAGAGATATCCGTTATTAATTTGTCTATACGTTTAAGGTCTTGTTTCATTATATTTAAAAGTTCTTGTTTTTTTTTCTTATCAGATATTTTTTCGAAAGCTTCTATTGCACTACCAAGACTAGTAAGAGGGTTTTTAATTTCATGAGACACATCAGCAGCAAAAGACTCTATTGCATCAATTCTATTATAAAGAGCTTGAGTCATATCCCTTATCGCAGATGATAGATCTCCTATTTCATCTTCGCGATAAGTAAAATCAGGAATTTCGATTTGCCGATTACTTATATTCCTAACTCTATTTGCTGCATTAGCAAGTTGTTTAACTGGACTAGCAAGTACATTTGAAAGGTATAAAGACAGAAGAATTGTAACTATAAGAGATAAACCTGAAACTCTGATTATATTTATTTGAAACTGAGATACTCGTATATCTATATCATTAGTATCAGTTGATAAAAGCAGTGCTCCTTGGATTGTTTTGAATGACTGTATTGGAACTGCAACTGATACAATATAGTTTTCTTTTGATGTTCTAATTGCGTGATGAGTTTCTCCAGATAAAGCGCTAACTACTTCAAAGTAGTCAGGAGCTTTTTNAACAATATTCTCAGAGTAGATAGGAAATTTTTTTCTATTAAAACTAAAACTAGGTAGAATAGATTTTGTTTTAGTATAAATCTTATACAGTAAACTATCTACAGAGTTGTTGGGAAGGTTTTCTGCCTGAACATTTCTTCCTGCCTCTAAAATCACTCTGCTATCTGAAATTAATATACCTTCAGCATTAAAAACCCTAGCTCTTTTTGTAGTTGTATTTACCATTCGTCTTAAAAGGGAGCTTGTTTTTGCCCTGTTTAGATAAAAATTATTTTGATTATTAAGATCAATAGCGCTTTGGCTTAGTGCCCCAGCTATTACAGAGCCTTCATTTTTTAAAGAGATTATTTTTGAGTTAATTAGACCTTCTTTAAATTGGTTTAGATAAAGCATTCCCCCCATCAAGATCAATAAACCAAAAATATTTATAGAAAGAATCCTTGCGGTTATTGTTTTCCATTTTTTTCTCTTTTGGTTTTTTGGTCTTAAAATATTTTTTTCTTTATCATTCACGAAACTTATAACCTAATCCATATAAAGTTTCTATATAATCAAATGATGAATCAATAGCCTTAAATTTTTTCCTTAATCTTTTAATGTGGCTATCAATAGTTCTATCATCTACGTAAATATTATCACTATAAGCTATATTCATTAGCTGCTCTCTGCTCTTAACATGACCAGGCCTAAACGCTAAGTCTTTCAAAATAATAAATTCTGTAACAGTTAGTTGAAGCTCTAACCCTCTCCACTTACACTGATGCTGAAGCAAATTTAATTCCAAATGCCCCCTTAACAATCTATTGTTTTCTTTAGAAAAATTTTCTTTTTTATTTATATTCTTTTCGTTAGATACTCTTCTTAAAAGAGTCCTTACTCTTTCATTTAATAACCTCTGAGAAAATGGTTTCTTAATATAGTCATCAGCGCCCATTTTTAAGCCTAAAACTTCGTCAATCTCGTCATCCTTCGAAGTAAGGATTATTACAGGAATTTTGCTTGTTTTTCTTAATTCTGAAAGCATTTCCATCCCATCCATTACTGGCATTTTCAGGTCAAGAATAACTAATTCAACAGGTTTATTTTTGATACCAGCCAGCGCTGACGAACCATCAGTATATTTATAAACATCAAAGCCCTCAGTTTCGAGAGCAATTGATACAGAAGTTAAGATGTTTCTATCGTCATCAACAAGTGCAATCGCTTTATTCATAGAAAAAATTATTTATATATTTTAAAATTTAACTTACAGTTTAACACTCATATTACCAGATAACAAGATGACTAAGTCGCTAGTAAAACTTAAATACTCAATTATACCAAGTTAATGGAGAAAGAAAATCATAAAAAAATCAATAGAAATATTTAACGAAAACGAATTTATACAGTTTTCAAATAAGATAGCATATTTAAGCAAAGGTATAGAGTTTATTGCTTTGTATGGCGAGGTTGGAGCGGGAAAGACAACTTTTGCAAGAAATTTTGTTAAATATTTTTGTGGGGGCGATTTAAAAATTCCAAGTCCAACATTTAACTTAGTTTTTACCTATGAAACTAAGTTATTTAAAATTTGGCATTTTGATTTATACAGATTAAATAGTTCTAATGAGGTGTGGGAAATAGGCTTAGATGATGTTTTTGAAAAAGGGATTGCACTAATTGAATGGCCTGAGATAATTGAGAGTTTTTTCCCTTTAGATAGATTAGTTATACAAATAGAACATATGGCTACTGATCCAAATTACAGAAGGGTTAATCTTGAGGGCTACGGAACATGGGAGGAGAGAATACTGGTTTATGATAAAAAAAAATAAATTAAATTCTTTAGAATTCTTCTTCAATAATAATAGAATCAAGCCTGATCAAATTATGCTAATGAAAGGTGACGCTTCAAACAGGGTATATTCTAGAATATACCAAAACAACGAAAGTATGATTCTAATGGATGATCAAGATAAATTAAATTTAAAAAAATTTTTAAATGTATCGCAATCCTTTTTAGAAATAGAGTTAAGTATTCCAAAAATTTTTTGTAAAGACCTTGATGAAGGATTTGCTTTGATGGAAGACTTTGGTGATACAACATACACTAACTATATTAATAAGAATATTGAATATGATCATTTATACGAAAATGCGATCGATGTATTGCTTAGAATTCAAAAAGGTTTAGCTCCAAACTATCTAGATTATTTTACTGATAAAAGAGTTATAGAAGAAGTTTCAATTTTTTTAGATTGGACTTTGCCGTTTTACTTTAAAGGCCGAGTAAATCAAAAGTTAAAAAATAACTTTATTGATTGTTGGTCTGAGTTTGCAAAAGTTATTTTTTCTAAATCCAATGTAATAACACACTTTGATTTTCACATAGATAATTTGATTTGGCTTAAAAATAGAAAAGGTTTCAGGAGGGTTGGAATTCTAGATTTTCAGGATGCTTTAATAGGGCCACCCGTTTACGATTTAGTGTCATTATTACAAGATGCTAGAAGAGATGTAGATGAAGGGTTGCAGAAAAAACTAATAAATAAATTTTTAAAGGAAAATAAATATTCTATGGATGAATTTAAGTTTTTATATGATTGCGTGGGTGCTCAGAGAAACACAAGAATATTAGGGGTATTTGCAAGGTTAAAGCTTAGAGATAATAAGGATAGTTACTTAAAGCATATGAACAGAGTTTGGGGTTATTTAAAGAACAATCTACAAAATCCTCAATTAAAAGATTTACATAATTGTTATTCGGATTTTTTTCCTGAAGAGGCTTTGCATAATGATTGATAGAAGCAAAATAAATGCTTTTATTCTAGCCGCAGGGTTAGGAAAAAGAATGAGATATTTAACTAAAGAAATTCCTAAACCTTTAGTAAAGGTTAATAACAAACCTTTGATTGATTACTCATTAGATTATTTAAATAATTTTGGTATAAGTAATATTATCATTAATTTACATTATAAGTCTGAAGAATTGAGGGCCTATCTAGAAATAATACAAAAAAAATATAATAAGATGAATTTTAGATTATCTTTTGAGAAAGACGCCTTGCTTGATACAGGAGGGGGTATAGCAAAAGGCCTTAAGTACATATCTTCAGATTTATTTTTTATTATTAACTCTGATACAATAAGAGTAGATAAAAAAAATAATACTATGAATGAAATGTTATGCGCTTGGGATGCAAAAAGTATGGACTTTTTACTATTATTAATTCCTAAAGAGAGAGTCAATCACTATGGAAAGTTGGGTGATTTTCATTTATCTAAAAACAACATAGTTACCAGGATTAATAGCAATAGTTTAAATCAATACGTTTATACAGGCCTATGCATTGCGAGCACCTCTGTTTTTTTAAATACTTCAGAAAATATATTTTCAATTAATAAACTTTGGGATACTTCAATACTAAGAAGTAGGGTTTATGGCATGATTTATCCAGGTTATTGGTTACATGTGGGTACACCAGAAGAATTAGAATATGCTGAAAAAAAATTAAGAGTAATATTATAATATTTTTTTGAAAAAATGAAAAAAAACACATTTCATATTTCCCCAAACTTGGATTTTATTGATTCCTTGGCGCAGGGATTAAAAGCTCGGTTTCCAAATTCCCGTGAATTGAATAAATTAATAATTTTTTTACCTACTAAGAAGTCTACCATAAGATTTATAAAGGCTTTAATAAACCAATTTCAAATAGATACAACAATGTTGCCGAAAATATTTTCTTTAGGTGACTTATCATTTAACGATGTAGAACTAGTAAGCAAAATAGACAACTTAGAAAGCAAAACAATTAGAAAAAATATAAATTTATTAGCTTCAGAGGTTAATAGGTCTATTTTACTTTCTAAACTAATATTTCGATGGAAACAATACCAGGGTCAAGAAGAAGAAGGCCTAGAGAATATAATTGAATTATCGGAACAATTAGGAAATTTACTAGATGAAAGTGATATAAATCAATTTAATAAAAATATATTTAGAGAAATTATACCTAATGATTTATCTATCCATTGGAGAGATATTGAAAACTTTTTAAATATTATTATGGAATCATGGCCGAAGATAGCTAAAGAAAACGGAATACTAAGCAAAGCAGATAATTATTTTTATATTATAGACAGTTTGATCCAATCTTGGAAAAAAGAAAGGCCTCAGTCACATATTATAATTGCTGGTTCAACAGGAAGCGTGCCTGTAACAAGAAAATTAATTAAGTTTATTTCAGGTTTACCGTATGGGATAATTGTTATTCCAGGTCTTGATAAATATCTAGATGAAAATAGTTGGAGCTATATTAACGAAACACATCCGCAATATAATATTAAATTACTATTGTCAGAATTGAATGTAGACCGTGAGAGTATTAGTGATTGGCATCAACAGCAGTTTACAGCTAGTAATGATAAAAGTCTATTGGCTAGTGAATTAATGAGGCCATTAGAAACAATAAATTACTGGAACGATCTAATCATCCCTGACAGTACTTATAGAAATATATATCGTTTTTCATATAGTTCTGAAACTCAAGAGGCTAGAGCAATTTCTATCATAATTAGGGAGGAATATATTAACACAAAAAAAACTATTGCATTAATAACAGCAAATAATTCTTTATCAAGAAGGGTGATGCACGATTTGAAAAGGTGGAAGGTCTGCATAAATAATAATATAAATAAAAATTTAATTAATACAATAGAAGGTAATTTTATATTAATTGTTGCGAAATTTCTTGAAGAAAAATTTTCAATTATAAACCTTTTGGCATTATTAAAGCACCAACTTTCCTTTCATAAAAATGAACTAATGATTAGTGCTTGGTTAGTAGAATTAGAAAAGGAATACTTAAGAAAACCATTCATAATAAATAGTATTGAACATATAGTTAATTTAATAAAGAAAAAAATAAATGACTCATCTAACGCCAGTTTTATTAATAAAGAAAAAAAAATAAAGCTATGGATAATAGATGTATTAATAACTATTTCGAATTTTAGAAAAAATTTCCATAAATCAGAAAATAAACTACATGATTTATATAGAATAAATACAGAATTGGCTGTTTGGATGAACTCCAAAATAGACTTAGATTATAATGAAGAAATGGATAAGAAAGAAAATCATAACTTAAAAGAAATAAACCATCAATTAAACAATATTTTAGTGGATACTTTAGATACAGATTTCATAAATAGAAATAACTATTCAGAGTTTTTAGAAAGAATTTTAAACTTAGCTGTAGATGAAAGAAAAAAAAATAATATTTCAAGGGTAAATATTTGGACACCTTTTGAATCCAGGCTTCATAAAGCTGATATTGTTATTTTATCAGATTTGAATGAAGACTCCTGGCCATCAACAAAAGAAACGAGCCCGTGGCTCTCTTCAAGCATAAGAAAAAAATTGGGCGTAAATATTGATCAAAAAAAAATTAGTTTACTTGCTCATGACTTTTCTCAGTGTTTTTGTTCCTCTGAACTCTATATAACTAGATCAATAATGAAAAATAGAAAGCAAGTGCCTCCTTCAAGATGGTTAGTTAGGCTTAATCAATTAATGGGCGTTCAAAGAGTTCATGAAAAAAATAAAGAGGAGGAAATCAGTAATATTTTGTTTAAAGCAGATAGGCCTAATATATACAAAAAAACATACCCTCCACGGCCATGTCCGCCAGTGTCATGTAGGCCAAGGATTTTATCTGTATCAGATATTGATATCTTAATTAATAATCCATATGCCTTATATGTAAAAAAAATATTGGGAATTAAGCCTTTAGAGCCTCTATATTATAAGCCTGATATTAGGAAGCAAGGTGAGTTTATACATAAAGCGTTGGATATCTTTTTGAAGAGGGTAACAAAAAATTTTGCTGAACCAACTGTGGAGCTATTATTAGAGATTGGATTAAATGTACTAGGGAGTAAAATTAATGACCCTGTGATAGGTAGTATTTGGTGGCCAAGATTTGAGGAAATTTCTGAGTGGTTTGTTGATAACCAAAAAGGTATATTTAAAAATAAAGTTATTTCAGAAGAAATGGGGTCTTATTTTTTTAGAACTGAATTTGGAAATTTTGAGTTAAAAGGGAAAGCAGACCGGATACAAATATTGGACGATGGCAGTCTGGATATTGTGGATTATAAAATCACTTCATCTCCAAGTAGATCTGAAATAGAAAAAGGTATTAAGCCACAACTTCAATTACTGGGCTTAATAGCTGAGTCTGGAGGGTTTGAGAATTTAAATGCAGGAAAAGTATCATCTCTATCTTATCTAAGTTTATCTAGTTCAAATAATAGAGGCTTTAATAATTTAGAGAATTATAGAATCTTAATGAATGATGCAGAAATTGGTTTAAAGAAATTAGTGTTAAAATTTGAAGAAACTGAAACTCCTTATTTATTTAACCCTTGGTTAAGTACGAATATATATGAAGAATACAAGCAATTATCAAGACAAGAACTTTGGTTAGAAGATATTTAAACAAGAAAATATATGAAAAATATTAATGAACAAGAAAGTATTTTTAATCACACATCGAGTGTTTGGGTTACGGCTTCAGCGGGTTCTGGTAAAACAAANNTATTAATTGAAAGAATTATAAAATTATTAGTTCAAGGTGTTATTCCATCTCAAATCATGTGTCTAACTTTCACAAAAGCTGCTTCAATAGAAATGTATGAAAGGGTTACAAGCCAGCTTTTTGAGTGGCTGCATATGAAAGATGATGAACTCAGGAAAATTTTAGAAAAATATGGGGCCTCAAGAGATAAAGAATTAAGTCACTTCCGGTCCATATCATTAAGAATTTTAGAAGAGATGACATCAGTAAGTATACAAACAATTCATAGTTTTTGTGAAAATATTTTAAAAAAATTTCCCATAGAGTCTGGTCTTTCACCAAACTTTTCAATTATTGAGCCGGGTGAAGCCGAAAGCTACTTAATTGAAGCAAGAAATTTAACTTTTAAAAAGTATCAAAGTAATGAGGGTTTTCAGAGAAGCCTAAAAAGTTTAGTTATAAAGAATGATGAAAGACGATTTAATGATTTGCTTACAGAACTTATATCTAGAAAAATTACATTAAATAAAATTTGGTCAAATAAAAATGAGATTAGTAAGATTGATGATTATTTATATGTTTTTTTTAATTTAGAAAAAAAAGACACCTTTGACTCATTGATTTCAGAATCTTGTAATATAAAAAAAGAAGATTATCTCAGATTGAGTGAGTTAGTTAAATATTTGCTTATGGGGTCTGAAAAAGATAAAGCCAAGGCCGAAGCCTTAGATGATTGGCTTAAAAGAAAAGTAGATAGGAGAAAAAATTGGGAAACATACAAATCTATTTTCCTAACAAAAAAAAATACAATTTTAAAGAATATTATATCAAAGCAATTATTAGACTTAAATCCAGAATTATTAAATATAATAAACTTGGAAGCTAAGAGAGTTTTTGATATTGAGGAGAAAATTGAATTTTTATCTATTAAAAATAAAATCATGGCTTCACTCACAGTTTTTAAATATATAATGATAGAGTATCAAAAAATTAAATCAAAATCTAATGTATTAGACTATGATGATTTAATTTTGTATACCTTAGGGTTATTTAGTAAGAAAGATATTTCGCCCTGGGTACTATTTAAATTTGATCAACAAATAAAACATTTTCTTGTTGATGAAGCTCAAGATACAAGTAGAGAGCAATGGGATCTGTTATATAATTTAATTACTGAAATTTCTTCAGTTAAAACTCCATCAGATTATGATAAAACTATATTTATAGTTGGAGACTATAAACAATCTATTTTTAGTTTTCAGGGTGCAGAGCCTGAGTTATTAAGTTTAATTAAAAACAAATTCTACAATTTCTTTAAAAAAAAGGATCATACTTTAGAAGTTATGCCTCTGACTAAATCGTATAGATCCGTTAGTGTAATATTGAACTTTGTTGACAAAATTTTTTCTGAAAATGAAGATTTAGAAATAACTGAAGGTAAAAAAAAATGGGAGGAGCATAAGTCCTCTAGGTCTAACGAGCCAGGTTTAATTGAGCTATGGCCTCTTCAAGAAAAATATAGCAATACGAGGAATATATGGGATTTACCTTTAAACCAAGTAAATACAATGTCTTCAGAATCAGAATTGGCTAAATTAATTTCATCTCAAATAAAAGAATGGTTACAAAATGGGGAAGTCTTAAAATCAAAAAATAGGGTTATAAATCCAGGTGATATAATGGTTTTAGTAAGAAGAAGAGGCTTATTTTTTGATAAAATTATCCAAGAACTTAAAAAGAACGAAATACCAGTTGTATCATCGGATAAAATAAAATTGAAAGATTATCTTATTGTCAAAGATTTAATTAAACTAGTTGAGTTTGTTTTATTACCTGGTGATGATTTTGTTTTAGCAAATGTTTTGAAAGGGCCGTTGTTCAACCTTAATGATCAAGAAATTTTTACAATATCTAACAGTAAAAGGGATATTTCTCTTTGGGATTCTCTAATCAACATTTCAAGAAAAAATACTAAGTATGAAGATATACTTAGTATTTTAAGAGGTATAATCTCTATGAAGTCTAATTATAGTCCATTTGATTTTTATTCAGAAATTTTGAATACAGGTGGTAAGCAAAAATTTTTATCGATATTTGGAAACGAAAATAGTGAAATTATAGATGAATTTTTGAATCAAGTTTTGGCTTATGAGGAAAGTAATATAATTTCTTTCCAGGGTTTCATTGATTGGTTTGAAAACACCTCTATGAGTTTCAAAATAGATTTAGGAAATATTAAAGATAAAGTTCGCGTTTTAACAGTTCACAGTTCAAAGGGTTTAGAATCAGAGGTGGTTTTTTTACCAGATACAACTTCAGTTCCAATTAATAGACAAAACTCATATATTGTAAAAGAAAATAGTCTAACATTTATTATGTTTCCATCTTCATTATCAGGGAATGAAAGTTCAAATTACTTTAGGGTTAACTCTCTTAACAAAAAAAAGGAATATAAGGAATACTTAAGGTTATTTTATGTGGCTATGACAAGAGCAAGAGACAGGCTATATATATGTGGATATAAGCAAACAAGAAATATTGACAAGGGCAGTTGGTATGCTTTAGCTGAAAGGGCTTTTGAACAAACCAGACTTTCTTTTAAGAAACAAAAAATATTAGGAGGTAAAAACATTACAGTAAACCGTATTGAGTCCTAATTCTAATAATAATATAAATAGATTAAAAAATTTGTTGACAAATAGTTGAGTTTTTTTAATCTATAATTTCATTAACAATAATATTTGGATATAAAATGACTACTAGTAAAGTTACTGATTCATCATTTGAACAAGATGTTTTAAAATCTCAAAAACCAGTTTTGGTTGATTATTGGGCAGAATGGTGTGGCCCTTGTAAACAAATTGGACCATCTCTTGAGGAAATCTCAGATGAAATGAGCGAAAAAGTGATAGTTGCAAAATTAAACATTGATGAAAATCCTCAAGCAGCAGGTAAGTATGGAGTTAAGGGTATACCAACCTTAATGCTCTTTAAAGATGGAGAAATAATCTCTACAAAAGTTGGTGCTTTACCAAAGAGTAAGATTAAAGAGTGGATTGAATCAGCTATTTAAATTTGTAGTCCGCAATTTTAAGAATTTCCCCAACTAAATATAATGACCCACTGATAATAATCGTTGTTTTTTTAGCTGGCATTTTGCTTATAGTCTTTTGCAATGCTTTTATAAAGTTAATTGATGTCTCGGTAGGAATAGCCAGTTCTTGTTCTGCAAAAACTTTTAATTTTTCAGGATCCTGGGATGTTTTACAATTGGGCACTGGAATACAGATCAAATAGTCAATAATCTTTTCAAAGTGTTTTAAATAACTTGCATAATCTTTATTGTTAAGCATTCCTAAGATTAGAACAGTATAGTTTTCGTTGTCCTTTTTTATAAATTTGATTGATTTGGATAGATTAAAAGCGGCATTAGGATTATGAGCACCATCAATCCATACCTCTAAATTAATTATTTTTTCATCAGGAAAGTTTAAATATAATTTTTGTAATCTACCAGGCCAATTTACTTCTTTAATTCCTGTAGCTAAATCTTCATTAGTAATTTTGAATTCTTTTTGTGAGAGTGCGCATGCTGCTGCTTGTGCTGCATTTGAAATCTGATGAAGTCCAACTAGGTTTGGTTTTGGTAATGAGATTGAACTTCCTAGGTAATTTAGAAAAAAAGATCCGTCATCATTTATTGTAAAGTCCCAATCACGTCCATGCAGGAAGGTGTTATTTCCTTTTTGGTATGCTATTTCGTTTAATATTTTCATGACAGTTTTATTTTGAGGGCCGATTATAACAGAAGAATTATTTTTTATAATTCCACCTTTCTCATGTGCAATTTGCTCTAGGGTCTTTCCTAAAAACTCTGTATGATCTAATGATACAGGAGTAATAGTGGAAAGAAGTGGCTTTACTATAACATTAGTAGTATCTAATCTGCCGCCCAATCCTACTTCCAAAACTAAAATATCTCCTTCACTTTTGGAAAATGCCAAAAATGCTGCTGCGGTAGTAATCTCAAAAAAAGATATAGGCTCATCTTGGTTATAAAAATTACATTCTTTCAAAATATCAATTAAAAAATCATCCTTGATGATGCCGTCTGCTAACCTAATTCTTTCATTAAATGATATTAAATGTGGGGAGGTATAAGTTTGAACTTTAAGCCCTGAATTAGAAAATATATTTTTTAAGAAAGAAACTGTAGAACCTTTTCCATTAGTTCCAGCAACATGCACTACTGGAGGTAAATTTTTTTCAGGGTTTCCTAATTTATTTAGTAAAATTTTAATTCTATCTAATGATAGATCAATTGATTTTGGGTACAAATTAGAAAATTTTTTTAGAAAATATTCAATAGTCAAGTTTTTAATTGCCCACTTACGCTATTTATCAAATATTTTATTATTTTTGGTTAGTAGGACAATTAATTTATCTAATATTTTTTTTAAATTTCTTCTATCAACGACCATATCTAGCATTCCATTTTCTAGTAAATTTTCAGATTGTTGAAAATTAGCTGGAAGTTTTTCCTTTATTGTACTCTCAATAACTCTTGGCCCAGCGAATCCAATTAACGCTCCAGGTTCAGCGATTGAAATATCGCCCAGCATAGCATAAGAAGCAGTAACCCCTCCAGTTGTGGGGTCAGTTAGAATCGAGATGAATGGAATCTTTTTCTGCTTTAAAGAATCTATAGCAATAATTGTTCTAGGTAATTGCATAAGAGAGAGGATGCCTTCTTGCATTCTTGCGCCTCCTGCTGCTGCGATGATAATTAATACACAGTTATTTTTTAGACAATAATCAGCTGCTTCGATAATGCTTTCACCTGTTCCCATACCTAGTGACCCGCCCATAAAAGCAAAGTTTTGAGCTGCAATTACAGTATCTATATAATTAATTTTACCGTAAGCTAGTGAAATAGATTCCTGCGTACCTGTTTTATTTCTACTCTCCTTTAGCCTGTCAGTATATTTTTTTGTGTCTCTAAATTTTATAGGGTCAGAAATTACAGTGGGTGACTCTATTATTTCATAATCACCATTATCAAAAAGAGAAGAGAAACGTTCCTTCGGAGAAATTTTATGATGTTGATTGCATTGGTTACAAACACCCAGGTTCTCTGCAAGGTCTCTATGAAATAGCATTGCTCCACATCCAGAGCATTTAGTCCATAAGTTCTCAGGAACATCTTTTCTACCCACAATTGCTCTTAATTTAGGTTTTACAAAGTTAGTTAACCAATTCATTTTTTTATCTCTATGATTTATGTATTTCTTCAGAAAATAGGTTGATAAAACTATATATTTGATTCAATTTAATTCCATTATTAATATTTAAAGAGCAAATCTCATTTATTTTTTCTACAATTATTGAACCAATAACTGTTGCATCAGCTTTTAATGACATCTCGCCTGCCTGTTTTGGTGTTTTTATCCCAAAACCCACAGCTATAGGTAATTCACTAAATTTTTTTATTCTATTTATCGTATCAGTAACTATTTTAGTTTTTGCTTCTTGAGAGCCTGTTATTCCACTAAGTGATATACAATATACAAACCCAGAGGACTGCTCTAATAAATATGGAATTCTTTTTTCATTTGTAGTAGGCGCTACAAGTCTAATAAAGTCAATTCCAGATTTTTTTGCTGGTATACAAAGTTCATCATCATGCTCAAATGGAAGATCGACTACAATTAAACCATCGACTCCATTTTTTTTACATAAGTTCAAAAATTTATCGACTCCAAAATTATATATAGGGTTAAAGTAGCCCATAAGAATAATTGGGGTTACGTCATCATTTTCTCTAAAGATAGAAATCATCTCTAGAATCTTTTTTATAGTTATTCCTTGATTAAGAGCTCTTAAGCTTGAGGCTTGAATTATTTTCCCATCAGCCATTGGGTCTGAGAAAGGCATTCCAATTTCGATAAGGTCAGCTCCCGCTTTTGGAAGTGATTTAATAATTTCCAATGATAATGAAATAGAGGGGTCTCCTGCAGTAATAAAAGGGATAAACCCCTTTGTTTTTTTATTTCTAAGTTCTAAAAAAGCTTTAGATATTCTTGAACTCATAAATTATTTTCCTTAATTTTTTCTGCTACAGTAAATATATCCTTATCGCCTCTACCGCACATATTCATAACAATAATATGGTCTTTATCTAATTTAGGTGCAAGCTTTGTTAGATATGCTAGAGCGTGAGAAGGCTCAAGGGCAGGAATAATACCCTCAATTTTACTGCAAAGTTGAAATGCTTCCAAAGCTTCATCATCATTAATTGAGATATACTTTACTCTTCCTAGGTCATGGAGCCAAGAATGCTCTGGGCCAATTCCAGGATAGTCCAGTCCAGCAGATATAGAGTGAGCATCTGATATTTGCCCATCTTCATTTTGGATTAAATATGTTCTGTTTCCATGCAGTACACCTGGCCTTCCAGCATTTAAAGAAGAAGCATGTAAATTAGTATTTAAACCTTTACCACCAGCCTCTATGCCAATAAGGTCTATATTTTCGTCATCTAGAAATGGATGAAATAGTCCTATAGCGTTGCTACCGCCACCTACACAAGCAATCAAAGTGTCAGGCAGTCTGCTTTCAATTTTAAGTATTTGGTCTTTAGTTTCTTTTCCAATAACTGACTGAAAATCTCTTACCATTTCTGGATATGGGTGGGGCCCAGCTGCTGTACCAATAATATAAAAAGTATCCTCTACATTTGAAACCCAATCACGCAATGCTTCATTCATAGCGTCTTTTAAAGTTCCAGTTCCAGAATAAACTGGGATTATTTCTGCACCTAAAAGTTCCATTCTAAAAACATTTGATTTTTGTCTCTCAATATCGGTATGACCCATATAAATTATACACTTTAATCCAAATCTAGCTGCAACAGTCGCTGTAGCAACACCATGTTGACCTGCTCCTGTTTCAGCTATAATTCTAGTTTTCCCCATTTTTTTTGCTAGAAGAATTTGTCCCATGCAGTTGTTTATTTTATGCGCCCCTGTATGGTTTAGTTCGTCTCTTTTAAAGTAAATTTTTGCTCCATTAAGGTGTTCTGTCATTCTTTCCGCAAAATAAAGTGGAGAGGGCCTTCCAACAAAATGTTCTAAGAAGTAGTTAAGTTCATTATAAAAACTTTTATCTCTTTTTGCTTTCTTCCAAGCTGCGTTAACTTCAAGCAATAAAGGCATTAAAGTCTCTGCTACAAATCTTCCTCCATAATGACCAAAATTTCCATCTTCATCGGGAAAATTTTTTAGAGAATTGCTTTTATTAATGTTTGACATTTTCGAACTTTCTAATTTTATCTGTAAAAATTCTCATAAGGTCTAAATCTTTTTCACCTTTTTTTATTTCCACACCTGATGAGACATCAAAATATTTAGCGTTAGTATCTTTTATAGCATTATTTATATTATTTATATCTAAACCACCTGATAGAAACCATGGTTTTTTCCATTTTTCACCATTCAACAAATTCCAATCAAATAATTTTGCATTTCCCCCAGGCAAATTACTCTCTTTGTTTGGCTTACTGTCGAATAATAACATATCAGCGGCATCTTCAAATTTTTTTGCATACAAAATATCATTATTATTATTAATAGGTATCGCTTTTATAATTGATAAATTTGTTCTTTTTTTGACATCAATTATTCTTTCTACAGTTTCATTTCCATGCATTTGTATTCCATAGAGAGTGACATTTTCAAGAATTTTATCAATATCTGCATTGGACGGATTAACCACAACTGCAATAATCTTTAATTTTTTATCTATACCATTTAATAATTCAGGTAGGTTTTTTGGTGGAATAAAACGAGGGGAACATTTATAGAAAACTATTCCAACAAAATCTAGATTCAGAGAAGAGGCTAGCTCAAATTCTTTTTCTTTTCTAAGACCACATATTTTGATTTTTATATCCATAGATATTTATTATCTCAGGCTACTTTGTATCTTTTTTGCTATAAGCAATGGGTCAGGGGCCTTTGTAATTGGTCTGCCGATTACAAGAATATTTGCTCCCTCTTTTTGGGCTTCAACAGGAGATAATGTTCTTACCTGGTCGTCCTTGTCTGATTTATCTATTCTAATTCCTGGTGTTATTATCATAAAATCTTTCCCGCATTTCTCTCTAATTAGTTTTATTTCTTGGGGAGAGCAAACAACTCCATCAAGTCCGCATTTTTTTGCTAATAATGCTAAATTAAGAACAGTTTCTTCAATATTACCTTTGTATCCCAAAAGTTTTAGATCATTTTGATCTAGGCTAGTAAGAAGTGTGACTCCAATTATTAGTGGTTTTATCTCTTCATAATTTTCACGTGCTGATTGCACAGCTGCTTCCAACATTTTTGGACCACCAAGAGTATGTACATTTAATATTTTTGGTTTGAGCTTGCATGTTGATTTAATTGCACCATACACTGTGTTAGGAATATCATGAAATTTTAAATCTAAGAAAACTGGAATGTTTAAAGTATTTAACTCTTTAACTCCTTTCGGGCCGTTGCTTGAGAAAAACTCTTTACCTATCTTTATCCCGCCTATCACATGTCTTAGATTTTTAGCCATGGCAATAGCTTTATCTATCTTTGTGGTATCTAGACCCAAATATATTTCAGATGTCTTATTCAATTTCTAGAATTATCCTAAATAGGTTAAAAAATAAAATCATTTTTTTCTTTTTTTTCCTTTGTTAGTCATACCAAAAATAATACCGGTAAAAAAACCAAAAAAAATACAGATTATTACCACAAGGTACAAGGGTAAATTAATTCTCCAAGGGAAAGGGTATAGGTTTATATTTATATTTGTAAAATTAACTGCTGAAAACCACATAAACGAAATTACGATTGCGAACAAAACAAGCAACCGTATAAAAGTCATTCAAGGCTCTCTTGATTAACTTTTATTGTTTAATGAGTTATCTTCAGCCCTATTATTATTAGAGTTATCTTTATTAAGGCTAATTCGTAACTCTTTTCCTGTTTTGAAAACGGGTACAAATTTTTGACCGACTTCAACAGACTCTCCAGTCCTAGGGTTACGAGCAACNCTTGCTGGTCTTTNTTTAACTGAAAAAGCNCCAAANCCTCTNANTTCAACTCTNTTTCCNNTAGANAGNGATTTAGTNATTTCATCAAAAATNGTTGTAACTATTCTTTCTATATCTCTATGAAAAAGATGAGGGTTCATTTCTGAGAGGCGAATAATTAATTCAGATTTAACCAAAATTCCTCCTAAACAAATAATTTATTAATTTATTACTTCTTTAGCCCTCAGGGTGCCAAACTGATAGGAAACCGTCAAGACTTACATTTGATGAATATAAAAATTTTTGAAAAAATGAAAAGAAAGAACAACAAAAGTCTTGGTTTTTACTTGAATTTTTAAGGTCTATTATTGGTAAATCTTTTGTAATTCCTTTAATATCTTTTAGCCAAATAAGGGCTTCTTTTTCACCACCTATTTCATCCACAAGATTTATTAAAAGCGCCTGTTTACCAGTATAAACCCCCCCTTTAGATATTCCAGATAGGTTTTTTTTTGATATTTCCCTTTTTTCTTGAATTATTCGTAAAAACCAGTTTTTAACTTCATTTACTGAGTTTTGAATTACTTCTTTGCCTTCCAAAGGAGTTTTTTCAATTGGTGAGGGTATTGATTTAAATTCTCCACTTTTAAAAATTTCAGGTTTTATCCCTACTTTATTAAAAAGCTCTGATAGGTCTGCAGACCTTATCAATGCTCCGACCGAACCAACTAAAGAAGTTTCTAAAGCAAATATTCTATCACCACTTAACGCAACTGCATAAGCCGCAGAGGTTCCAATGGTTCTTATAATTGAGACAACGGGAATACCTGAAGATGACAGGTTATTTAGCTTTCTGAACAAAAACTCTCCACCAAAAGATGTGCCTCCGGGAGAGTCAATTATGAGAATTATAGCTTTAATATTCTTATTACCCTCTATTTCATCAAGTTTCATTGCTAGTTGACGGTCATCATCTATAAATCCTTCAACAGTAATTCTTAGGATATGGTCTTGATATTTAAGAGGGTTAACAAAAAAATTTTTATCAAATAAAAACAGAGATAATATTATTACAAAAAAAATTATAGCTAACATTCTCCATAATTTTAAATTACGTCTGGAGCGTTTATGAAAAGATATAGTATCTAATTCATTAACCATAAGAAAAGGTTTTATTATTTATCTTCAGATTCACCTTCGCCCTCATTTTTTTTAAGAGCTGCACCTAGTATATCCCCTAGGCTAGCGCCACTATCAGAAGAGCCGTACTGCACCATTGCTTCTTTCTCCTCTGCAACTTCAAGTGCTTTAATAGAGAGGCCTACGCGTCTTGTTGAATTATCTAAAGAAATAATTTTTGCATCTAATTTATCCCCTGGGGCAAATCTCTCTGGCCTTTGTTCTGCTTTATCTCTTGATAAGTCAGATCTTCGGATAAAAGTTGATATTCCTGAAGCTAGAGTTACGTCTATTCCACTGTCTTTAACACCAGTAATAGTACATGTTATTGTATCACCCTTATTAAACTCCTTTGTTAAAGCTTCAAAAGGGTCTTCTGAAAGTTGTTTTACACCTAGACTTATTCTTTCTTTTTCAACACTTACATCTAGTACTCTTGCTTTTATTATATCACCTTTTTTATAATCAGTTGCAGCCTCTTCATCTGGTTTATCCCAAGAGATATCAGAGAGATGAACTAGGCCATCAACATCATTATCAAATCCTAAAAATAATCCAAATTCAGTTATGCTTTTAATTTCTCCTTCAACTTCTGAGCCAGCAGGGTGTTTATTTAAAAAATCCTCCCAAGGGTTTGGTATTGTTTGTTTCAGCCCAAGACTAATCCTTCGTTTATTCATATCTATATCAAGTATGATAACTTCAACTTCTTGGCTCGTTGATACGATCTTACCAGGGTGAACATTTTTCTTAGTCCAGCTCATTTCAGAAACATGTACTAGACCCTCTACCCCGTCAGCAATTTCTACAAAAGCACCATAGTCAGTTATATTTGTTACTCTTCCGGACATTTTATTGTTTATTGGGAATCTTTCTTCGATACCTTGCCAAGGGTCAGAGTCTAGCTGTTTAATGCCAAGAGAAATTCTTTGAGTTTCAGAGTTGAGTTTTATAACTTGTACTTTAACATTTTCACCTATTACTAGTACTTCTGATGGGTGAGTAATTCTTTTCCATGCCATATCCGTTACATGAAGCAACCCATCAATACCTCCTAAATCTACGAAGGCACCATAATCAGTAATGTTTTTTACAACACCTTCGAGAACCTGCCCTTCTTGCAAGTTTGATAACAGTTCATTTCTTGCCTCAGCTCTAGTTTCTTCAAGAACAGCCCTTCTAGACACTACAATATTTCCTCTTCTTCTGTCCATTTTTAGAATCTGAAAATCTTGTCTTTGTCCCATCAATGAGCCTGGATCCCTAACTGGTCTAACGTCAACTTGACTACCAGGTAAAAAAGCAACAGCACCAGATAAGTCAACTGTGAAACCACCTTTAACTCTTCCGAAAAGTTGTCCTGTAACTCTTTCTCCTTTGCTAAATGCTACTTCAAGTTTCTCCCATGCTTCTTCTCTTCTAGCTTTTTCCCGACTTAATACAGCTTCACCATCTTTGTTTTCAATTCTATCAAGGTAAACCTCAACACTGTCACCGATTTTTATATCAGCATCTTCACCAGGGGAGGAAAATTCTTTTAAAGAAATTCTTCCTTCTGCTTTAAGACCAACATCTACAACCACTTGATCATTCTCAAGAGCTACTATTTTTCCCTTAACAACACTCCCCTCAAGATTTTCTTGTGTCGCTAGTGATTCCTCCAACATAGAAACAAAATCTTCCTCCTTTGGGTTCGTGGTTTGAGATTCTGTGTTGATACTTTGTGACATTCTTTAATTCCCTTCTGATTAATTAACTTATTCTGTTAATTAATTATTCATGGCCTAAAATGAATATTAATATTTTTAGGCGAGTATATATCATCAATTACGTTTATTAGCACTATGTTCCTCAATAATTTTACAAATGGCTGAATAACCCTCTTCAATATCTAATTTTGACGTATTGAGCAAGTATGCATCTTCAGCAGGCTTAAGTGGGGAATACTCCCTATTGTAGTCCCTGTTATCTCTATCTATCAATTGATTTTTAACGCTCTCTAACTTGATGTTATAATTAGTTTTTTTTAGCTCTTTATACCTGCGCATGGCTCTAATTTCAACATCTGCATTAATAAAAATTTTTATATCTGCTTTAGGAAAGACAACTGTCCCTATATCTCGGCCTTCTGCAACGATTCCTACCCCAAATGGTGGTTTTATACTTAGGGCTCTTTGAAACTCTAAAAGAGACTTTCTTACACCAAGGTTTTCAGAAATTTTTGATGCTAAAATAGCTAAATCATCTCTTTTTAACTCTATATTGTCTAAACTTTCTAAATCTAGTGACTTAGCTAAGGAAATGATTTTGGGGAAGTCATTGTACTTAATGTTAAATTTATTTATCATAAATGCTAGAGCTCTGTATATGCTGCCTGAGTTCAAATGGTATAAATTAAACTTTTTGGCAACTAGTTTAGATAAAGTTCCCTTTCCTGAGGCTGCAGGGCCATCAATTGCTATAACTAGATTATTTTTCAGTAACTCTTCCTCCTATGGAATTAAAAATTTCGATAAACCCCGGAAAGCTAGTGTCAATCATTCTAGAATCATCAATATGTATTGGTCCTTGTGAAACAAGGCCAGCGATCACTGCAGACATGCAAATACGGTGATCCTTAAAAGTATTTATTAAACAATTACCTGAAATATTTTGACTTTTATTTTCTATAATTAGATTTTCATTAGATTCTCTGACATTAACATCAAATTTTTCTAGCATTTTAATAATAGATTTTAGTCTATTACTTTCCTTATATTTTAATTCTTCAAGCCCTCTTAGTACAGTTTCCCCTTTTGCTTTTGACGCAGCTATACTAAGTATAGGGTATTCGTCAATCATTGAAGGCGAGATGCTTGGGGGGACATCTACCCCAGTTAGCTCAGATGATAAAACTTTGATATCTGCACTTGGTTCGTTATTGTTTATTTTTTTGTTATATATTTCTATTTTGCCCCCCATTTCTTTAAGAATATTTAAAAGGCCAATCCTATGAGGGTTAATACCGATATTTTTGATTTCAAGATTTGAATTAGGAACAATTAACGCTGCAACTATAAAAAATGCTGCAGAAGAGAAATCACCTGGAATAAGAATTTCTGAGGCATAGAGGTCATGTTGACCCTTAATACTAATTATTTTTTTATTGGATTTTTCTTTATTTACCGATATTTTTGCACCAAAATATTCAAGCATTCTTTCTGTATGGTCTCTACTAGGGATGGTTTCTTCTATAGACGTCTCACCTGCAGACTGAAGACCTGCTAATAAAATGGATGATTTAACTTGTGCGCTTGGAAGAGTTAGATTATATGAAATTGGAAGAGGGTCATCTGTTCCAAAAATTGTTAGGGGCAGCTTATCGCCGTTTTTTGCAATAATTTTTGCACCAATTCTATTCGCTGGATCAATTACCCTTTTCATAGGTCTTTGTATTAATGATTCATCACCAGTTAGGGTTGCTGTCATTTTGTGGCTTGAAATTAAACCAATTAATAGACGTGCTGATGTCCCAGAGTTACCTAGATCTATAATATTGTCTGGTTCTAATAGACCCCCTGATCCAACACCATGGACTTCCAATTCATCTTCAAAATTACTAATAGTAACTCCCATTTTTTCCAATGCATCTTTAGTTTTGATTATGTCCTGACTTTGGAGTATCCCTTTAATTTTCGTTTTTCCATTAGCTAGAGAGGAAATCATTAATGACCTATGAGATATTGATTTATCTCCTGGGATAAATATTGATCCATTTAAAGAGGGTGAATTTGAAGATGTAACAGGTTTCATGGTTTTTTGCTATATTATTACTTACTTTCAAGACATTTTTGTTTATTAAGTTGTTATAAGAAGTTATTTTTATAACACTAATCAATAAAATTATAATAACATAAAATTTTTAATATTAATATTGGAGTATAAAGATTTGCCAGAAGCTAATTGGGGCTTAAAGCACACGTGCCAAGAGTGCAATGCTAAGTATTATGATATGGGGAGGTCACCAATTACATGTCCTTTATGTGGAGCTTTGTTAGTTGAGAAACCTATTTTGGCTAGAAGTAGCCCAATACCAGCTAATGAGCCACCCCCAGCTCCTGCCCAAAAGGAGCACGATATTACCAATGAGTCGTTGAACCATGATGAGGATGATATATTACCTGATGAGGAGGTGCTTCCTGAAATTGATGATGAAAATGATGACGTTGATCCTGAGGATGAAATTTCCAGTGTCTTAGATGAAACAAAGCCAAGTTCTGACGCGTAATCATTTTTTTAATAGATATTTTTTTTAATTTATTAATAATATTTTATAAAGTGGGGCCATAGCTCAGTTGGGAGAGCGCTTGAATGGCATTCAAGAGGTCGGGGGTTCGACTCCCCCTGGCTCCACCAATAAGCATTTATTGTTAGGCTAGTAGATTGAAATTCGCTCTTTCAGAAAAAAATTATTGGTTAATTCATATTTTTAATGGGTTTATATTAACTGTTCCCATTCTCTTGGTATATGTAGCTATGGGTTTAAGCTTTGGTTTCTTGGCTATAGATAATGGAATAAGCCCATTAAATGCCATTCTGATGTCACTTTTAATTTATGCTGGCACAGCTCAGTTAGTTGGTATTCAGCTAATAGCTATAGAAGCTTCTGCTTTTTCAATCTTACTAACGACATTTATTATTAATTCAAGATTTTTTGTCATGTCTTCTTCAATTGGTAGGTTTCTCAGTCAATTTAAACTTTATCAAAAAATTTTTTATGCATGTCAGTTGACTGATGCTACCTTTGCGATTCATACAAATAGGTTTATAAAATTAAACCCACCAAAATTAGAATTATTTACAACAAATATCATTGGACATATCGTCTGGGTGTTGAGCACTATCGTAGGTGTTTATTTAGGCGGAAGAAACTATAACTTTGATAGCTTAGGTATTGATTTTGCTATGCCAGCAATGTTTATAGGCTTACTTTTACCTCTAGTATTATCAAAATTTCACTTATTAATTTGCATTATTGCTAGCACACTAACTATTTTATTATATTTTTTAGGCTTATCTTATTGGACAACCCTGACATCTACAGTAATAACAATCATAATCGGTTTATACTTATACAAATGGAACAAAATTTAATTTTATATACTATAATAGGAATGAGTTTTATAACTCTGTTAATAAAAATTATTCCTGCATTGCTGGTATCAAATTATAAAATCCCAGATTTTTTGAATAAAATTTTAGAGTTTGTGCCAATTGCTGTTCTTTCATCAATGGTAATTCAATTCATAATAATTGATGAAGGAAAAATAAATTTAAGCCCCACAAATGAATTTATCTGGGCTAGCTTACCTACGTTAATAGTAGCTATATTGTTTAAAAGTCTATTTATTACAATTGTGGTTGGCCTTATGTCAATTATTGTTCTTCGCTTTTCAGTCTTCTAATAATTTTTTTGTCTATCAATAAATTGAAAACTATGTGAAACTATTATATCAAACTATATTTTTTTAGAAATGAGTCTATATAATGACTTCTGATGTGATTATTGACAATGCTGTTTTTGTTCATAAATCTTCAAAGATCTATGGAAAAGTTAAAATTGGGAAACAATCCTCTATATGGCCAAATGTTGTTATAAGATCTGAAATGCATGAGGTTGTCATTGGTTCTAATACAAATATACAGGATTTTAGTATGATACATGTTGGTGCTAGTACTGGGACATATATTGGTAATTATTGCTCAATAACCCATCATTGTGTAATCCATGGATGCAGGATAGAAGATAATTGTTTAATTGGAATTAATTCAGTAATTATGGATGGAGCAACAATAGGAAAAAACTCTATTGTTGCTGGTGGTTCTTTCGTTAAAGAGGGAATGGAAGTGCCAGAAAATTCAATTGTAATGGGGGTTCCTGCAATAATTAAAAAAAATAAGAATAACTTTGTTCAAAATAGATTTAATGCATTTATGTATGAAATTAATGGAAAGGCTTATGCTAAAGGATACCATCGTGCGTGGGAAGGTAAGGATTTTGAAGATATAGCAAAAGAAAAAATGAGTGAAATTATCAAAGAATATGAATCAATTTATTGAAATTAATATTAGGTTTATTCATGTCATTAAAAAAACAAAAAAAATCAAACTGGTTTATCGAAGATCTACATAAAAATTATAAACTAATGCTATCAATCTCTTCACTGCTTTATGAAGGTAGAACAAAATATCAAGAAATTAAAATTTTTGAAAATGAATTACTTGGAAAAGTTTTGGTTCTTGATGATATTATTCAACTAACTGAAGCTGACGAGGCAAATTATCATGAAATGATGGTACATGTTCCAATATTTTCTTCAGATGTGATTGAAAAAATATTGATAATAGGTGGTGCTGATGGAGGAATTTTACGAGAGGTCTTAAAGCATTCAGTAGGAGAAGTTACCCTTGTTGATATTGATGGTGAGGTTATTGATATATGTAAAGAATATTTACCTGCTATAAGTCGTGAAGCATTCAAAAATGATAGAGTTGAAATTATTGTTGATGATGGAGTTAAGTTTCTCGAAAAGACAGCAAAGGAATTTAATATTATTATTGTAGATTCACCAGACCCTTATGGTCCGGCAGAAAGTCTTTTTAGTGAAAATTTTTATAGAGATATATCAAAAAAACTAACCTCAAATGGTCTTGCAGTATTTCAAGGAGGTGTTCCGTTCTTACAAAAGAAGCAATTTATAAAAATGAATAATGATTTAAGTAAATCTTTTAATTTTTATGGTTTTTATTTTGTAACTGTTCCAACATATTCAGGTGGGGCAATGGCATTAGGTTGGGGGAGTAACAGTGTTGATTTAAAACTTTCAAATTTCCGTAAAATTGAAAATAAAATTATCAATTCTTCTTTTGATTTCAAATACTATAATCCATCAATTCATCATGGATCATTTGCAATTCCAGAGCACTTAAAAGAAATTATGCGGCAAAAGAAGTGAGTGAGTCTGTAAGCACTGAGTAAAGAGCATCATTACCTATGGATCCTCTTATTTTATCACATAGATTTTTATCTCTCAGCATTCTTGATACTTTTGCTAATGTTTTCAAGTTTTCTGCGTTAGCTTCTTCAGGAGCTAACAATAAAAAAATTAAGTCAACAGGCTTATCATCTATAGCTTCAAATTCAATAGGCTCAATTAGCCTTGCAAAGAAACCTATTGAAGTTTTCAGCTCATAAATTTTTCCATGAGGGATTGCAACTCCTTGTCCTATTCCAGTAGTACCAAGTTTTTCTCTATCTAGAAGAGTTCTTAATATTATTCTATCTTTTACACCAATGATTTCTGATGCTTTTCGTGATAGTTCTTGAAACAGATGCTTCTTCCCTGAAACCTTAAGGTCTGAAATTATTGTTTCTAGAGAAAGAAATTTATTTATTTCCATTATAAATTTTCATTATCTATTAATAAAAGTTCTATTTGTTCCTATTAAAAAATAGTTAAAATGTTTCTATGGTTTAATTATTTTTTTACCAAACAAGGTGCGGAAGATATGCGGGTTGATTTGCTTTTGTCAACCTTGATTATGTTAATTTCAAAAAAAAAAAAAATTAACTATAATTATTTGAAATTAAATAATTTTTTTTATTTCTATTTATAAGGTTTTTTTTGCCTTCTTCTGATAACTGAAGAGGGAATATTCATTGATTCTCTATATTTTGCTACAGTTCTTCTTGCTATATCAATATCTTCTTTTATTAGCATTTCTACTATTTTGTCATCAGATAGAATATCATCGGGCTCTTCATTGTTCACTAGCTCCTTAATCCTGGCTTTAACAGTTTCTGAAGATAGATTATTTTCGCCGCAAGAAGATGTAATAGAGGTTGTAAAGAAGTATTTCATCTGAAATACACCACGAGGTGATTCCAAATATTTATTTGCTGTCACTCTGCTAACAGTACTTTCGTGCATTTCAATTTTTTCTGCTATGTCTTTTAAAGTTAAGGGTTTAAGGTATTTTATACCCTGAGAAAAAAAATCACTTTGTTGTTTAACAATTTCAGTTGCAACTTTTAAAATAGTTTGAGCTCGTTGTTCTAGAGATTTAACAAGCCAATTAGCTGAATTAAGCTGGTCATTAATATATGTTTTATCGATATCTGATGAGTTTTTATTATTAACTAAAGAGGAATACTTTCTATTAACTAAAACCTTTGGAAGGTTGTCTGTATTAAGCTCCACAGTCCAATCAAAAGTATTGTTCTTTCTTACAAAAACATCAGGGACTACTGTTTGAGCGACATCATTATTATAAAGATCACCAGGTTTTGGGTTAAGAGATTTTATTTCTACTACCATTTCTAGAAGTTCTTCACGTGACACATTACATTTCTTTAAAAGAGACTTTTGATCATGTTTAGCTAGAAGATCTAAGTTTTCTATAAGCTTTTCTATTATTGGGTCGAATCTATTTTTATCTATCAATTGTAATGTTAAGCATTCTTGCAAATCTTTAGCAAAAACTCCTACGGGGTCAAACTTCTTAAGCCTATTAAGTACTTGGATTGCTTTAGTTTCTTCGCAGCCAATAATGTCTGAAACCGAAGAAATTTCTGATTTAAAGTAACCAGATGGGTCTAGCATGTGTATAATATGGTAACCAATCAATCTCTCTGCTGGGTCAGGTATATCTGCATTTAACTGTTCCAGAAGGTGGTCAGTGAGGCTCACTTTATTTTCAATAGTTTGTTCAAGAGATTCGTTGAAGTCGTAATTACTTGCCTTATTTGAAGAAACATTCCATGTGCTTGATTGGTCATAATTAAATTCACTAACGTTTGTAGAATTCTCTTCTAGGTACTCATTATAATTAATATCTAAGGGTTCATCGTTTGTATCTGGTAGGTTGTCTTTGTTAGCAAGCGTTGCGGTGTCAAATGTTTCACTGTTATTATCACTTCCAAATTCCTCTAATTTACCATCTCCTCTTTCTGGTTTAGATGGATCTGCTAATTCTAACAAAGGATTACGCTCTATTTCTTGGCCAACAAACTCATTTATCTCTAAATTTGTAAGTTGAAGCAGTTTAATTGCTTGTTGTAATTGTGGTGTCATTACTAATGACTGAGTTTGCTTAATTTCCTGTCGTTGACTTATAGACATTAAAATTTACCTCTAAATTACTGTAGTCTAAATCTATCACCTAGATAGACCTTACGTACGCCCTCATGAGAAACAATATCTTCTGGCTTGCCTTGCATAAGTATTTTACCATCGTGAAGTATATATGCCCTGTCTACTACTTCTAATGTTTCTTTTACGTTATGATCAGTAATCAGTACACCTATTCCTCTATCTTTTAATTTTACAACAAGTTCTCGTATCTCTCCCAAAGCAATTGGGTCAATTCCAGCCAAGGGTTCATCAAGCAGCATGAATGAAGGTCGAGAGGCAAGAGATCGAGCTATTTCTACTCTTCTTCTTTCTCCACCAGAAAGCATAATTGAAAGTGTTCTTCTTAAGTGAGTAATTGAAAATTCGGCAAGTAGTGCCTCTAACATTTCTTCACGTTTGTGACTCTCGATTTCAGTAATCTCTAGCCCAGCTTTTATATTGTCTTCAACGGTCATTCCTCTAAAAATAGAAGCTTCTTGGGGTAAGTATCCTATTCCAGCTCTTGCTCTCCTATACATTGGTAGAGCTGTAATGTCATGTCCGTCTAAAGAGATTGAACCGTAATCAGAATATATAAGTCCCGTAATAATGCTAAAAAACGTTGTTTTACCCGCTCCGTTCGGTCCAAGAAGTCCGACAACCTCCCCTCTTTGAAGATTAAGGCTTACTTCTCTTAAAATGGGCCTTCCTTTGTAATTAATTCCTACTTTATTTGCGAAAAGCCCTTCATTTTTCGCAACAAGCTTTGGAGTAGAGGCAGTTATATTTTCTTTATCTGTATTCATATTGTTTACTATATTGTCTTTAAATTGTTAACACAAAGTCAACAAATCTAATTTCTTTCTTTTGGTATGAAAAGTCCTTTAACTCTGCCATCTTTTGTGGTTGTATTTAAAGATTTTTGGCTGCCGATCATCGTATTTTTTCCAGTTTTTAAATCAATTTTTAGCTGACTTCCCCTTAGGATATTGTCTCCTTGAGTTAATTTTACTTTTCCAGATAGGGTAATCAAGCCTTGTTCTACGTCATAATCGCCTATATCACTATTTGCTGATTCAGAATTGGATGAAAATGAAACATTTCCTTCTGCAAATATTTTAGAAACAGTTTGCTTTCCTCCCAAATTAGATGATGTATATTCGACTTTTAGCTTATCTGCTTTTAAAAGAATTTCTCCCTGTTTAGCGTCGACACTACCTTTAAAAATAGCAACTTTCTCATTTTGTAAAACTTCAAGTGAGTCAGCTGTTATCTCTATAGGAAGGTTTTTATCATACTTAGAAGAGCTATAGACATTATTTGCGCTTAAAATTAGTATATTAATGAGGCCTAAAATAAATAATATATTTTTGATCATGGGAGTTGCTTCGAGTTCAAAATTAGTCTCACTTTTGAAAAGTAAATATTTTGTCTATTTTTATTATAATTAAATGATTTAGCAATTAAACTTCCATAGGATGATTGCATTTTTATTTTGCTATCACTCTTAATAATACTATTTGAAAGGTCTACTTTAACAATATTTGTAAAAACTTCAAATTGATTGTCAGCATAAATGTACACAGAATCACCCAATGATAGTTCATTTTGGTTTCTATTCAAGATCCCATCAGGTGCCTTTAAAGTAATCCATGTGCCATTATCTAATGTAAGGTCCGCCTGCAGTGTTTCTAGAGCTATTCTTCTTGGGTTTCCATCTATAGGTTCAGCATAATCAGCTGTAATAATATAGGTCTGATTCTTGTTATCTGTTCCAATAAACCTTCCATTTGTTAACCCTTCAGTAATGCCAGTTACTGGTTTTGAATCATTTAAAGATATAGTTATTTTTTCACCAGTTGGCCCACTAAAAGACCAAGTAATTACTAGCAGCGTTAAAGCAGTTGCTGTAGCTAAGAAAACTAACTTGATAAGGCTAACAAAACGAGTATATCTGTAGCTAATATAAGACTTTTTATTATTATTTTTTATAACTAAGTCTAGCCCTTCTTTTTTTTGATTATTATTCATTAATTTAAGCCAGCCCTTATACAATCATGGAGTCTCAGTAAACCAACTACATGGTTTTTTTCAACTACGAATAAACTAGTAATTGACCCTGCCATTATTTTTATTGCATCAATAGCAAATGCAGATGGTTCAATTGTTTTAGGAGAGTGTGACATAACATCTTTTGCATAAAGGCTCAATAAATTTTGGCTTATATGTCTTCTTAAGTCTCCATCAGTAATAGAGCCAATAAGATTAAAATTTTCATCTATAACACATGCGCAACCAAAATTTTTTGATGACATTACTAAAAGCACATCTGACATCAAAGAGTCTATTTTGACAATAGGTATGTCCTCTTTAGTATGCATTATATCTCTAACTTTAAGTAAAGAAATACCTAGTTTTCCTCCAGGGTGAATCTTCTTAAAATCTTCTTCAGAAAATTTCTTTGTTTCCATTAGTGTCAATGCTATTGCATCGCCTAGAGAAAGCATCACTGTGCTAGATGTAGTGGGAGCTAAACCCATATTTCCTGCTTCAGGGAGTTTTGGAATTTCAATAAAATAATCTGATGATTTTATTAGGGTAGATTTTGGGTTTGAGCAAATAGCAATTATTGGTATTGATAAGTTTTTTCCTTGAGTAAGTATATCATTAACTTCAGAGCTTTCGCCCGATTTGGAAAAGATTATTATACAGTCTGAAGGGGTAATTATACCAAGATCCCCGTGACTTGCTTCAGTAGGATGAAGGAAGTGAGATGGTGATCCAGTAGAAGATAAGGTTGCAGAAACTTTTTTTGCTATGTGACCAGATTTGCCAACTCCGCAAACAATGATTCTGCCTTTTATTAATTTTAGGCAATTAATTACATCTATAAATTCAGATCCCAAATTTTTTGCCAATTTTACAATGCCATCAGATTCATCAAGTAAAACTTTTTTTCCTATTTCTAAGTAATTTAAGGATGAATTATTTTTTTGATTTTTCATATTAAAATTGTTCAGCAAGATAAATAAATTAAGGAAATTATATAAACTATAAACTAATGAGAAAAAATGTCTTCATTTGACCAGCCATTTAGATCTAGTAAAACTCTTGCATCTAGTGCTTCAAAACATTTTTTTGCAAGTATAACTCTTTTTTCTCTTTCTAGCATTAAATTTAGCTTATCATACAATTGATGAAGATAAATTACATCCTGGGCAGCGTAAATTTTTTGTTGATCTGATAGGTTGTCCTGGGCCCAGTCTGAGGATTGCATTTCCTTTGAAAGTTCTATATTTAGTAACTCTTTACATAAGTCCTTAAGTCCGTGTCTATTTGTATATGTTCTGACTAATTTTGAGGCAATTTTTGTGCAAAAAATTGGACCATCCACTTTTCCGATCCATTTATTTAAAACGGCCATATCAAATCTAGCATAGTGAAATATTTTAATAATACTTTCATCTTTCAAAAGGGCACTAAGATTCTTTGGTTGAGAAGAAATTACCCCATTGTCAATTCTAATTTTTACAAGATAACAAGAAGTATTTCTTCCAGATAATTGAACCAGGCATAATCTATCTCTATCATGAATAAGACCAGTTGTTTCTGTATCAATTGCAATTGTCTTCCCTATTGCTATATCATCAGGGATATCACCTTCGAAAACAAAAATTTTTTCTTTATCCATTATACGTAGCGCTTAAAATAACAATAAAATTATAGGTAAATATTAATAGCATAGTTTTCCTATCTAAGTCATTATAACTGAAAAAACTAATATTGGGGAAAAATCAGCATCTTTAAAATGATATTATATAGATAATAATTAAATTAATCTCATTATTGACCTAATTTTTTTTCTATCTAATATATAAGTTAATTATTTTGATAGGGGCCTAAAGATGAATAATGAAGTTGTGACGATTTTTGGTGGATCAGGGTTTGTCGGAAGGCAGTTGGTTAGGTCTTTAGCTTCTAAAGGCGCTTCAGTTAAAATCGCTGTTCGTAACCCAAACAAAGCTAAATTTCTCCAACCCTTAGGTGATGTTGGTCAAATTACATTTGTTAAAGCCAATATTTTGAACCAGGATTTAATAAATGGAATTATAGAAGAGTCAGATCACGTAATAAACCTTGTTGGTACTTTTTCTAGTAGAGGTAAAGAGAATTTTAATTCAATTCATGTTAAGTCCCCAAAATATATTTCGGAAGCCTGTAGAAAGTATAAAGTAAAAAATTTGATTCATATTACATCTCTAGGTGTTGATAAAAAATCGCCGTCACTTTATCTAAAGACTAAGGCTTATGGAGAAGAAGAAGTTAGGACTAATTTTCCAGATGCAATTATACATAGACCAAGTTTAATTTTTGGCCCACAAGATAATTTTTTCAATTTATTTGCCTCAATAGCACAATTCTCACCGTTTATGCCTGTTTTTGGGGAAACAATATTTTCATATGGTAAGGTTTTATATCAGCCAGTTTATGTTCAGGATGTTGCTTCAGGAATAATAAACTCAATGTCTAATAGTCATTTTGTAGGTAAAACTTTTGAGATTGGTGGTCCTTCTGTATATTCATTTCAGCAGTTAATTGAAATGATTCTAGAGTTCTCTGGGCAAAAAAGGTTCTTACTGCCGTTCCCATTTGTATTTGCAAATATACTCGCTACTCTAACTGAGTTTTCTCCAGTTAAAATTTTGACGAGAGACCAAGTTAGGCAATTAAAAATTGATAATATAGTTGATTCAGATGCTCTTACATTGGGTGATTTAAATATAGTTCCAACTCCTGTAGAGTCTATTGTGCCAAGTTATTTAGATAAATTTAAAAGAGAAAAAAGATCGCGAAGAGTTTAAATCATAAATAACTTTTCAGCATCAAAGAAAT
This sequence comes from Rhodospirillaceae bacterium, assembly GCA_002701885.1. Classification (GTDB taxonomy): domain Bacteria; phylum Pseudomonadota; class Alphaproteobacteria; order SHVP01; family SHVP01. The sequence continues at coordinate 38,206 of NZXH01000013.1, forward strand.
AAATCCAAATTAGCAACATGGCCCCTATTATAATTCGATAAAATGCAAAGGGAGAAAAAGAAGAATTTTTTATCCATTTCATAAGTATAGATATAGCAATTAAACTAAAGATGAATGAAATAAATAAAGAAATAAAAAAATCATATTGTAATTGTATATTTTTTGACTGAATTAGTTCAATAACTGAAACAACTCCAGGTAAAAGTATTGCTGGTATTGATAATAGCATAGCAAATTTAGTTGCATCAACTCTTTTATAGCCAAAGAATCTAGCGAAAGTTATCACTATACCTGATCTACTGGTTCCCGGAATAATTGCAATGACTTGTGCTAAACCAAATATTATAGCTTGGAAAAAATTTATGGATTCGATATTTCTAACAGTTAAAAAAAACCTATCAGCAATATATAATAGTAAACCAAAACCTATTGTTGCCCATGCTATGGTTTCTATATTTCTAAAAAGATAAACGGTATCTGTGAACCAAATAATTCCACCTATTATAGTTATTGGGAATGTTGCTATTATAACCATAATGAGAGTATTGCTATTTGCTGTTTTCCTTCCTTGTAATATTCTTGGAAAGCTTTGAATTAATTTAACTATATCTTTGTAGAAAAATATAATTACTCCACCTAATGTTCCTAAATGGACAGATATATCAATAATTAGCGGTTGTTTTTCAAGGTTTGTTAACACAGGTAAAATTTGCAAGTGCCCTGATGAGCTTATTGGAAGGAACTCTGTTATTCCTTGTATCGCTGAAAGAATAAATATGTGTAGAAACGGCATGCAATCATACTCTATATATTGTTAGTTTCATTAAACCATAACACTATAGATAGAAACATATATAGCACATAAAAATATAGTCTCGTTTTTTGACTTTTTTTTTTATTAAATACAATTTTTAAGGTATACAATTAGCAGAAATTAAATTATAAAATTCTAAATAAGTAAATATCACTGTCCTAAAAACTTTATTATTTAGAGTATTTTAAGAATTTGCTTTATTTTTGTATATTAAAAAAAAGAATTTTGAGAATTTGATGACTAATAATTTGCTAAGATTTATTGAAATTGACCAATCTTACCCAAATAAGAGGGAGCCTAATTCGAGAAAAAATGATTTTGGAGAAATCTATGATGATTATTCAGAATCAGCAGCTCTAAATCAGGCAAGTAGATGCTCTCAATGCGGTGTTCCATTTTGCCAGATACATTGTCCTTTACAAAATAATATTCCTGATTGGTTGATGATGACAGCTCAAGGAAGGCTAAAAGAAGCTTATGAAATTTCAGCTTCTACTAACAACATGCCGGAAATCTGTGGGAGAATTTGCCCGCAAGACAGACTTTGTGAAGGTAACTGTGTTATTGAGAATGGTTTTAAATCAGTAACTATTGGTTCAGTTGAAAGGTATTTGACAGATAATGCTTTTGATAATGGTTGGATAAAGCCAGTAAAAATCTTAGAAGAGAGATCACAGAAGGTGTGTATAATTGGCGCAGGTCCTGGAGGACTATCTGCGGCAGAGGAACTCAGGAAACTTGGTTATCAAGTAGATGTATATGATAGGTATGATAGAATCGGAGGCCTTCTTATATATGGTATTCCAAATTTTAAACTTGAAAAAAGTATTGTTGAAAGAAGAGCAAGTCTTTTAAAAGAAAGTGGGATAAATTTTTATCTTAATACTGAAGTTGGTAAAGATATTAGTTTTGAGCAATTACGTCAGGATTATGATTCAATCTTAATTTCAACAGGAGTTTATGAAGCTAGAGATATAGCTCTACCGGGAGTAGGCCTATCAAATATTGTTCCAGCTATGTCATATTTAACTGCCTCAAATAGAGTTGGATTAGGTGATGAAGTAATTAATTTTTCTAATGGTAAGTTAAATGCTTATGGGAAAGATGTTGTAGTTTTAGGTGGTGGTGATACGGCTATGGATTGCGTAAGAACAGCAACTAGACAAGGTGCTCGTTCCGTTAAATGCGTTTACCGAAGAGACAGAGTAAACATGCCGGGCTCTCTAAGAGAAGTTAATCATGCAGAAGAAGAAGGTGTAGAGTTTATTTGGTTAACTACTCCTGAAGCTTATATTGGACAAAAAAAGATTGAAGCTATTAGAGCGGCTAATGTTAGACTAGGTTCATCTGATTCTAGTGGCAGGCAAAGCCCTGAATTAGTTGCTAACTCATCTCATGAATTAAAATGTGATTTAGCTATTAAAGCTTTTGGTTTTGACCCAGAAGATTTAAAAAATTCTTTTGACCAGCCCAACCTTAAACTTACTGGTTGGGGAACTTTATCAATTGATTTTTTATCAAAAATGACTTCTCTAAATGGAGTCTTTGCTGCTGGAGACATAGTTAGAGGAGCTTCTTTAGTAGTCTGGGCTATAAGGGATGGAAGAGATGCAGCGCTTCAAATGCATAAATATATGCAAGGGCTTTTGTTAAATAGAGAAAATTAATTCATTATGAAAAAAAATACTTTAAATATTTTTGAATCTATCAAAGCTGAAAGGAATAGACTCAGTAAAGAGGGTTTATATAACCTTCAAGATGAACATGATGCTTGTGGTGTAGGTGCAGTTGTAGCAATTGATGGGAAACCAAGAAGAGAGGTTGTTGAGGCCGGGATTGATGCTCTTAAGGCTGTATGGCATAGAGGTGCTGTCGGTGGGGATGGTAAAACAGGAGATGGAGCTGGAATTCATGTTGAAATCCCTCAAGATTTTTTTATGACCCATATTGCAAGAACAGGCCATAAACCTTCTCAAGGAGTTTTAGCGGTTGGAATGGTCTTTTTACCTAAGACAGATTTAAATGCTCAAGAGGTATGTCGCGGAATAGTTGAAACAGAAATTTTACGATTTGGTTATACTATCTATGGCTGGAGGCAAGTTCCTGTAGATGCATCTGTAGTAGGCGCGTTGGCCAACTCTGGTATGCCAGAAATAGAACAAATATTAATAGCAAATGATCTTGATGTTTCGGATTCTAAATTTGAGAGAGACTTATATATAGTTAGAAGGAGGATTGAAAAAGCCGTATTAAAATCTAATATTCAAGGGTTTTATATCTGTTCGCTGTCTTGTAGGTCATTAATTTATAAAGGGATGTTTTTAGCAGAACAGTTAACAAATTTTTATCCAGATTTATTAGACAAAAGGTTTATTTCATCTTTTGCACTTTATCATCAGAGATATTCTACAAATACTTTTCCAACATGGGAGCTTGCCCAACCATTTAGAATGCTCGCACATAATGGGGAAATTAATACTCTAAAAGGTAACGTAAACTGGATGAAGAGTCATGAAATAAGAATTGTTTCAAGTGCTTTTAAAGAGCACGGTTCCCATTTAAAGCCAGTCGTGCAGCCTGGGAGTTCGGATTCTGCTGCACTAGACTCTGTTTTCGAGCTTTTGGTAAGAGCGGGTCGAGAGGTGCCGTTAGTGAAAACTATTCTCATTCCAGAAAGCTGGTCAAATAAAGAATGGATGCCAAGTAAATGGAGGTCTATGTATTCTTATTGTAATTCAGTTATGGAGCCATGGGATGGGCCCGCTGCAATTGTTGCTACAGACGGGAAATGGGTAGTTGGTGGAATGGATAGGAACGGACTCCGGCCAATGAGATATTCAATAACAGAAGATAATTTATTATTTATTGGTTCTGAAACGGGGATGGTTTCTTTAGATGAGAGCAAGGTTACTGAAAAAGGCAGAGTTGGTCCCGGACAAATGATTGCTGTAGATTTATCTAAAGGAAAGTTTTTCCATGACAAAGATATTAAAGATCAAATTTCAGAACTACATGAATTTGAAGATTTTGAAAAAAGAATAGTTAAGCTTAAAAACCTTCCAGGAAAAGGTGAGTTAAAAAATCACCTATCAAATATAACAGAAATAAATAGAAGACAGATTATGGTTGGTCATTCATTAGAAGATATTGAATTAATTCTTCAACCTATGGTTGAGACAGCCAAAGAACCTACCGGTTCAATGGGAGATGATACTCCTCTAGCAGTTCTTTCTGAGGAGTACAGAGGTATCCACCATTTTTTTAGACAGCAATTCAGTCAGGTTACTAACCCTCCTATTGATTCTTTAAGAGAAAGAAGGGTAATGAGTCTTAAAACTCGCTTGGGAAATTTAGCTAATCTCTTGGAGGACTCAAGACAAGATAAGAAACTAGTCGTATTGGACTCACCAGTTTTATTGTCCAATGACCTAGAAAACCTAAGAAACTCATTCAGCAATGAAACAGCGGAGATTGATTGTACTTTTGATTTACAGACTGAAGGTTTATCAGAAGCGCTTTCAAGGATTCAAAATCAAGCTGAATCAGCTGTAAGAGAGGGTATTGTTCACCTATTTCTTAGCGATATAGATGTTAGTAAGGGTAGAGCCCCAGTACCAATGATCCTAGCAACCGGAGCTGTCCACACTCATCTAGTAGTTAATGGCATTAGAACATATACGTCGTTAAACGTCCGCTCTGCAGAATCTTTAGATGTTCATTATTTTGCTGTATTAATTGGTGTAGGTGCAACAACAATTAATCCATATCTAGTTGAGCAAGTTGTGGCAAGTCGTTTTAAAAGAGGTCTTTTCCCTGGGCTTAGCTTTAACCAATGTGTTGAAAATTATGCAAAGTCTATAGACGCAGGTATTTTGAAAATTATGTCTAAAATGGGCATAGCAGTATTGTCTTCATATAGGGGTGGATACAATTTTGAAGCAGTTGGTTTATCCAGAAAACTTGTGGCTGAGTTTTTTCCTGGAATGGTGTCAAGAATTTCTGGAATTGGTTTACCTGGAATAGAAAAAAAGGTTATAGAACAACACAGAAAAGCTTATTTAAATGACAACCCAACTCTTCCAATAGGAGGATTTTATCGATACAGGTTTAATGGTGAAACACATGCTTTTGATGGACGATTAATTCATACCCTGCAAACTTCATTAGAAAAAGGTTCATATCAGACATACAAAAAATATTCTGATTCTACTAACAATTTGAAGCCTGTATCTATTAGGGACTTACTTGGTTTTCAATCTGTTAACGAACCAGTTCAGGAAGATGAAGTTGAGTCAATAACTGAGATTAGAAAAAGGTTTGTCACAGGAGCTATGTCTCTTGGTGCTTTAAGCCCAGAAGCCCATGAAACATTGGCTATAGCAATGAATAGGATTGGTGCAAAGTCTGACTCAGGCGAAGGTGGTGAAGATAGAAATAGGTTTATTCCAAGGGCTAACGGTGATAATGCAAACTCCGAAATTAAGCAAGTAGCTTCCGGAAGATTTGGAGTAACAGCTGAGTACCTAAATAAATGTTCTGAAATTGAAATAAAAATTGCTCAAGGAGCAAAACCAGGTGAAGGGGGACAGCTTCCAGGTTTTAAAGTTACAGATTTAATAGCAAAATTAAGACATTCAACTCCTGGAGTTACTCTAATTTCCCCACCTCCACATCATGATATTTATTCTATAGAGGACTTAGCTCAATTAATTTATGATCTAAAACAAATTAACTCTGCAGCAAGAGTCAATGTTAAGTTAGTTGCTGAGGCAGGAATTGGAACAATTGCTGCTGGTGTAGCAAAGGCAAATGCTGATGTAATTGTTATTTCTGGTCATTCTGGAGGAACAGGGGCTAGCCCCCAATCTTCGATTAAATTTGCAGGAGTTCCATGGGAGATGGGTTTGACAGAAGTCAATCAGGTCCTAAGCCTTAATCGACTTAGACACAGAGTTTTGTTAAGAGTTGATGGGGGAATTAAAACAGGAAGAGATGTTGTAATTGCAGCAATGATGGGAGCAGAAGAATATGGAATCGGAACTCTAGGTTTAGTTGCAATGGGTTGTATATTAGTAAGACAATGCCATTCAAATACTTGCCCAGTTGGAGTCTGCACACAAAGTGAAGACCTGAGAAAGAAATTTATAGGTACCCCTGAAAAAGTTGTTAATCTTATGAGCTATATTGCCCGAGATGTAAGAGAGATATTATCAAAACTTGGCTACAAAAATTTGAATGAGATTATTGGAAGGACTGACCTACTTACTCAAGTAAGTAGGGGTAGTCCTCATTTAGACGACTTAGATTTGAACCCATTGTTAGTACAGCCAGATGTTGGTGATATGCCAAGGATTTTTTCTATTAAAGGAAGAAATGAGGTGCCAGATACACTTGATAAAAAAATGATTGATGATGCTAAAGAAGTGTTTGATAGAGGTGAAAAAATGCAGCTAGCATATTCAATAAGAAATACACATAGAGCTATAGGAACAAGATTTTCTTCTAAATTAGTTAGAAGGTTCGGTCCTGATGGTTTAAAAGCAGATCACATTACTCTTCAGTTAAGAGGCTCAGCAGGTCAATCCCTTGGTGCTTTTGGGATGAAAGGCCTTAAAATAGTGGTTGATGGAGACTCTAATGACTATGTCGGCAAGGGGCTATCTGGTGGAACAATTATTATTCGTCCTGCACCAAGCTCAAAGTTAATTTGCAATGAAAATACAATAATTGGAAATACAGTGCTTTATGGAGCTACATCAGGTAAGTTGTTTGCTGCAGGTCAAGCAGGGGAAAGGTTTGCGGTTCGAAATTCAGGGGCAATGGGAGTTGTTGAAGGTTGTGGAACAAGTGGCTGTGAATATATGACTGGAGGGATGGTAGTTATATTAGGAAGTGTAGGAGATAACTTTGGTGCTGGAATGACTGGTGGTATGGCTTTTGTTTTAGATTTAGATAATAATTTTGAAAATAATATTAATACTGAGCACGTTTATTGTCAGAGGATAGCTTCTTCTTTTTGGGAAAAAAAATGCAGGTCACTTGTTGAAGAACATTTTAGAGAAACAGGATCAAGTTTTGCTGAGGACCTGCTAATTCACTGGGATCTTGAGGTTGGTAAATTTTGGCAGATAATTCCGAATGAAACTATAAAGAGTTTAGAGCAACCCTTAAGTGATTTTGATGAAAATAAAAAAAACGTTCAGTAATAATTTTAAATTTATATTAATTTTGGAATTCAGTGATTAAAAGAAATGAGATATTTGCATCATTTTTGGCTATGCCCATTCAGTAGAAAAATAAGAGTTATTTTGGGTGAAAAAAAACTTGATTTTGAATTAGTTTTTGAAAAATTCTGGGAGAGACGCGAAGGTTTTTTAAAGTTAAACCCAGCAGGTCAAGTTCCAGTATTAATAGAAGAAAAAAATCTTACACTATCAGATAGTAATTCTATTGCGGAGTATTTAGATGAGGCATATCCTGACCCTAAACTTATTGGGTCTGAAGCAAATTACAAAGCAGAGGCAAGAAGGTTAGTTGCTTGGTTTGATAATAAATTTTATGATGAAGTAACTTTCCCAATTTTAGAAGAAAAAGTTTTCAAGAGGTTTATGTCAATGGGACAGCCTCAGACAGAAGTAATAAGAGCTGCAAAAAAAAATATAAATTACCATTTGGAATATATAAGTTGGTTAATTGATAGGAGAAATTGGCTTGTGGGTGATGAATTTAGTTTTGCTGATATAGCTGCAGCATCTCATATTTCGTGCCTTGACTACCTTGGTGATATACCCTGGAATGATTACGATACAGCAAAGACGTGGTATGTTAGAGTTAAGTCTAGACCATCTTTTAGGTCTCTCTTAAATGATAGAATTTTAGGTTTAAACGCACCTTCACACTATGCTAATTTAGATTTTTAACAAATATAATTTTTGGTTATGCTAAAAGAGTTAGAGTATAAAGCAATATCACTAGGGTTTGATTGCTTTGGCATCACTAAGCCTAATTTAAGTGAATCTGTAAGAAATAATTTATCAATTTTTGTTTCTGCTAAAATGCATGGTGACATGCAGTGGATAGAAGATAAGATAGATTTCAGGAACAATCCTCGTATGTTATGGCCCGAAGTTAATAGTGTAATAGTTCTTGGTATTAATTATTTTTATGGCCAAGATCCTTTATATGAGTTAACCAATAAGAGGAATGGATATATATCAAGTTATTCCAGGGGGCTCGATTATCATGATGTAATTAAGAAGAAACTAAAATTATTCACTGAATGGAGTTATAAAAAGTATGGTGGAAAATATAAGATTTTTGTGGATACTGCCCCGGTTATGGAAAAACCAATTGCGGTAGAAGCTGGTCTTGGGTGGCAGGGAAAGCATACAAATTTAATATCTAAACAGTTAGGGAATTGGTTTTTTTTAGCTTCTATTTTTACGAACTTAAGTGTACAAGATAAAAAAAATAGAAAGATAAAAGATCATTGTGGGTCGTGTACTTCATGTATAAATATTTGCCCAACAAATGCTATAATCGAGCCATATAAGTTAGACGCTAATAAATGTATATCATATTTAACAATAGAATATAAACAACATATTCCTGTGAAATACAGAACAAAAATTGGAAATAGAATATATGGTTGTGATGATTGTTTGGCAGTATGTCCTTGGAATAAGTTTGCAAAAATTGCAAATGAGTCCAATTTTTTTCCTCTGTTTGATTTAACTAAACGTGACCTTAGAGAGCTTTTGTATCTTGATGACCATAATTTTAGAGAGTTATTTAGGAAAACATCAATAAAGAGAATTGGTAGAGACAGATTTATAAGGAATGTTTTAGTAGCAATAGGTAATAGTGGAGATGTAGATGTTATCAAAGATGTAGAATTTTTTATTTTGGATAAATCACCATTAGTTAGAGCAATGGCAATTTGGGCTATATTTCAGGTTTCTGATAAAAAATATTTTAAATTATTAAGAAATCAATATATTAAGCATGAAAAAGATTTATGGGTTTTAAGTGAGTGGTTTAGGTCTTATGAATAAAAAATTATTTTGTTTTGGAATGGGGAAAGTTTCCACCCAGTTATCACTAAAACTTTTAGAACAGGGATGGAAGGTTAATGGTACCTGTAGAAATAACCAAAAAAAAGAATTATTAGAAGGTATGGGTTTTAGCATTAAAATTTTTTCTTCTCCAGAAATAATTCCAGACATAAAAGACGATTTAGCAAGTGCTACTCACGTAATCGTTTCAATTCCACCTTCTGAAGAAGGATGTTTGTCAATAAAGCATTACAAAAAGGTTTTAGAATCATTAAAAGGAAATAAATGGTTAGGTTATATTTCATCAACAAGTGTATACGGTGATCATGGCACAGAGTGGGTTGATGAATCATCTAAAACTATTACAAAAACTGCTACAGGGAAAAATAGGATTATAGCAGAAGAACAATGGCAAGAAATTTCTAGTAAAAATAGGACAACTCTTCAAATTTTTCGTGTTGGTGGTATATATAGCCCACAAAGGAACCAAATAAAAAAATATAGGGATAATTCATTAAACAACTATGTAATATATGATGATATTAAGTTTAATCGAATACACCAAGATGATTTAGTAGGGGTAATTTTAGCCGCATTTAGGGAGAATAAAGAAAGTAATATTTTTAATGTTGTTGATGACGAGCCGACTACAACCCATGAACAAGCAAAATTTATTTGCAAAATATTAAATATACCTCTTCCAAAATTTGTAAAATTAAATGATTTAAAACTTACGCTAAAGCAACAAGAGTTTTATAAAGAAAGAAAACTTGTTAAAAATAATTTAATTAAAGAAAGATTGGAGTACAAGTTAATCTACCCTTCCTACAGAGAAGGGTTAAAAGCGATAATCAACGCTTAAGCTAAAGATTTGATTTCTTTTAATAGTTCAATAATTCCATTTATCTCATTAGGCTTAGAAAGTTGGTGGTCGCCTTTTGGTATAAA
>NZXH01000014.1 GCA_002701885.1 Rhodospirillaceae bacterium
TTCAAATAATGAATTTGGTTCTTCAAAACTATGTGAAAAGATTCCTCGAGGCCGGTGATATTTTATACTACGAGAAGTAAAAATTATCCCATTAGCTAAAAGCCCAGATGCAATAGTGTCACCTTCAAAAGCTTTGTAACGTTTACCATTAAAATAAAAACTAATTAATTTAGATTTATCTATTGAATAACCGTTAGTTACACGCATAACACCCTTTCAAATTTTTTTACTGATCTCTTTTATGCTAACAATTTCATTAGTAACTGTATCACGATCCACTATAAACCACTTTCTACACCCTGCTGAATGGAACCATAATTCAGAAAAAAGCCCTTTAGTATTTTTTCTCATAAAAAGATAATTACCCCATTCTTTATCACTTAACTTATCTGGATGACCAGGCCTAGTTATTCCTGCTTCACCCCCATAATGAAATTCTGATTCATCTCTTTCTCCACAGTAAGGGCAATTAATAATCAACATATAAATAACCTAATGCGCAACCGCAGCTGCTCCGTGTTCATCTATCAATTTTCCCTTATAAAACCTATTTAATGAAAAAGGTTCAACTAATTCATGAGGTTGGTTATTAGCAATCGTATGAGCAAAAACCCAACCAGATCCCGGAGTTGCCTTAAAGCCTCCTGTACCCCAACCACCATTAAAAAAAATTCCTTCAATAGGCGTTTTTCCAATTATTGGAGATGCATCAGGACTAATATCCACTATACCACCCCATGTCCTAAGCATTTTAAGTTTTGAAAACACAGGAAATAATTCTACTAATGAACCCATTTGACCAGAAATGACTGAAAAATTTCCTTTTTGTTGATAAGAATTAATTGAATCAATACCCGCACCAATTACTAACTCACCTTTGTCAGATTGGCTAACATAAACGTGAACTGCATTAGACATTATAACACAGTCTAATATTGGTTTTATAGGTTCTGAAACGAGAGCTTGGAGAGTATGAGTTTCTAATGGCAACCTAAAACCAGCCATTTGAGCTAATACACTCCCATGCCCAGCAACAACGACTCCTATTTTTTTTGTTTTTATACTACCCTTACTAGTATTAATTGATTCAATTTTATTATTTTTTATATTAAAGCCAGTAACCTCACAATTTTCACAAATATCTACACCATAATTACAAGCAGCCCTTGCAAAACCCCATGCAACAGCATCATGCCTTGCTGTTCCAGCTCTTTTTTGAAGAGTAGCACCAAGAACTGGGTACCTAGAACTTTTACTTATGTTTAAAATATCACAATATTTCTTTACTTCATTAGAGTCTAACCATTCTGCATCAATATTATTTAACTTATTAGCAAAAACTCTTCTTTTACTGTCTCTAATTTCTTGAAGACTGTGCGCTAAGTTCAAAACACCTCGTTGACTAAACATTACATTATAATTTAAATCTTTAGATAAACCCTCCCAGAGCTTTAAAGAATGTTCATAAAGTTTAGAACTTTCATTTAATAAATAATTAGAACGAACTATTGTAGTGTTACGTCCCGTATTTCCACTTCCAATCCAATTCCTCTCAAGGACAGCTACATTAGTAATATTATGATTCTTTGCTAAATAATAAGCTGTAGCTAATCCATGACCACCACCCCCAATAATTATAACTTCATATTCTTCTTTAGGCTCTACAGACTTCCAATGTGGCTTCCAACCTTTATTTCCAGTTAAGCCCTCTTTTAAAATTGAAAATGCAGAAAATTTCTTCAATTTTAACCCTATTCTATTTCTTATTTATTTTCTGATAAATTTGATAAATAATTTACACAAGTATTAATTGTTTCAACGTCAGCAAATTTAGAATCTATATCATATAAGCTCCATGCAACTGCACCTGGAACTCTATCACCTATACATTCTTTTACAGCTATAGTTCTAAACCCTTCACTCAAACCATCACAGATTGTTGTTCGAACACATGCGGTAGCAGTAACACCAGTTACAAGGATTGTATCAACATTACAACTTCTTAAGTAACCAGATAATGGTGTACCACTGAAAGAGCTTGCTCTCTTCTTTAACAATACATACTCATTTTCTTTAGGAGCAATTCTTGAATCAATTTGCCATAATTCTTCATTTTTTAAATCTACCGCCTCCATTGGTATTTTATAATGCCAAAGGCCCATATCAGTGTTTGGATCAGAACGATCAGTATTTTGATATCCAGTAGTAACATGAATAATTGGATATTTCTTTTCTCTAAATGACTTTAACAATTTTTGCATACCTGGAATTATTTCATTATCCATCTTATCCTGGTCGCAAGTAAATGGATTCCCCGGCCTAGTCCATGCATTTGCTAGGTCAACGCTAACAAGAGCGGGTTTCTTTCCAAAACCTATTCTTCTTTTAAAGCCTCTTTCTTCGTATAATTTTGTACTAGCTTCAAAAGCTTCTTCAAGAACCTTATCTAAGTTTTTTAAATCCATTTCCACCTCATCTATTTAACAGTTAAAATAATCATATCTTTGGAAGTTTTTTAGTTAACTCACTTTTTAAGACTTTACCTTGAGCACTTTTAGGTAAGTCGTCAATAAAAAAGATTTGCTTAGGAATTTTATATGGAGCTAAATAGTTTTTTAAATAAGATATAAGTTCCTCTTCTTTTATATCATTATTTTTTACCACAAACGCAGCAACTTCCTCTCCACGCTCATCTGAAGGCCATGCAACAACAGAAGTATCCAGAACCTCGTCATGATTATTTAAAATGTGTTCTATCTCCGAGGGGTAGATATTTACTCCTCCCCTTATTATCATATCTTTAACCCTGCCAACTATATATAAAAAACCATCCTCATCTATTTTACCTAAATCACCAGTAAAGTACCAACCATCAACAAACATTTTTTTTGACTCTTCCTCATTATTATAAAAACCATTAGGTATCCAGGGTGCTTTTTGGCGTATTCTTCCAACTTCACCAGCTTTGACGGGCTGATTTAAATCATCTACCACCTCAAATGTATTCATAAATGCCGCTTGACCAACTGATCCAGATTTTTCTGGAGGATCATATGGGGAAAGTAAAGAAACTGCACCAGCTTCAGTAGAAGCATATAGGTTGACAAAAGATGGGCATAATTTTTTTTGAATTTCCAACCTCTCCTCTTTATGAAGGATAGAACCACTTGAAATTAATAATCTTAATTTTGGAAATAATAATCTTTGATTTGAATTAATTGATAACAACCTTCTTAGTAGTGTAGGCACTAGAAAAAGAGAAGTAGCATTATATTTATTAACTGCCTCTGCAAGATCTTCAACATCATAGGGCGGTGGATACATAAGAACTGTACCACCAAAATATAGCATTGAGACTGTAAAGTTTCTTCCTCCCCCAAAATATAAAGGTGTAGCTAGTACATTTATTTCATGTTCATTAAACCCAACTGAAATACATTGTTCAATGAATCTCAATATCATTTGTCTGTGGGTAAGCATTGGACCCTTTGGTATTCCGGTTGTTCCGGAAGACAAAGATAACCATAAGTTTCTATCTAACCCTGTTGGAAAATTACCAAAAGTGTTTTGCATTGAAACTTTGTCATTCCAGTTATCATTTATTTCAATAGTATTAAAATTTTCAATTTTTTCATCACTGATTATCGACTTAGCACCAAAAAATTTTGCTACACTTAATTTTTCATGGTGTGTCCACCTAACATCCATTGGTAAAACGATACCGCCCATTCTTATAAGAGCAAGCATCAAAACAACATGTTCTAAATTATCTTTCATAGAAAGACCAAAAATTTCCCCCTCCAAACAACCTATATTTTTCAGATGATTAGCTGTTTTATTCATCAAATTATTAAATTCAGTATAAGTTATAATTGACCCATCTTTATTAATAAAAGCAGGGTGATTAGGCCGTCTTAAGGCATTTTGAGATACTGATTCAGAAATTGATAGCATGGGAATATTCATTATTTAGCCCTTATAAATTATATAGTTTAATTGCATTTTCTCTAAAAAATAGCTTAGCTGATTCCTCCCTAAGGTTTAATTCATCAATTTGTTTTCTAGTTTTTTCAAAACCTAATACTGGAAAGTCCGTTCCAAACATTACCTTATGCTTACCATAGGTATTTATATAATTTATGAATTGAGTAGGCCAATATTTAGGACTATGAGCATCAGAACCAATAAAAATATTTTCATGTTTCCAAGCCATAGCTATCATTTCGTCAGTCCAAGGAATACCAATATGTATCCCAACAACTTTAAGCTCAGGAAAATCACAGGCTATATCATCTAGATATATGGGCCTACCTACGCTTCTTAATCGCCGCTCTGGATTATATACTAAAGATTGACCAACTTGCATTTGAATTGGAATTTCTAGTTCTACACATTTCGCATAGAAAGGATAAACTCGGGCATGATTTGGGGGCATGTCAAACCAATGTGGATAGAAGTGAGCACCAATAAAACCAAGTTCTTTTACTGCTTTTTCAAGACTCCTTACACCTTTCATTCCTTCTGTAGGGTCAATCCCAGCTAAACCCTTAAATCTATCAGGGTGTTTTTTTACCGCATCAGCAACTAATTCGTATGGTAAATGAGAGCTAGAAGGTAAGCCTAATTGACCATTTTTATTAGCTATAAGGAATGAAACCTCTATATCTGATTTGTCCATACTTTCTAGCATTTGATCAATTGAGATACCAGAATATGTTTCATTAGATATACCAATTTTATCTACAAAAAAACTCTGGTTAGTTTTTGACCTAAATCTCATAGCCTCTTCAGTCCATAAATTAACTACTATATCTATTGCCTTAACTCTATTATTCATAATAAACCTTTAGTAAAAAATTATAATCCAATTTCTTTTGCAATAATTTCCTTTTGAATTTCATTTGCACCTTCTCCAAAAGTATATAACCTAGAATCTCTCCAAAGCCTCTGCATATCACTATCTAAACTGTATGCAGAACTTGCGAGTAATTGCATACCATGGTGTGTAACATATTGAAGACACTCCGAAGCCAAAATTTTTGCCTGAGCAGCTTCTATACGACACCTTTTACCCTCGTCTATCAACCACGCAAGTCTATATAAAACCATTCTTGCCTGATCAACTCTTGATTGCATATCTACGATTCTATGCCGAACAGTCTGGAACCTACTTAAAGGTTTTCCAAATTGAATCCTATCAACAACATATTTTTTTATAATATCAACTGCATTTTGCGCTTGACCTATCGCATTTGATGCCTGGCATGACCTACTGTAGTGAAGCGTAGACATTAAATTTCGAAAACCATCATTTTTATCTCCAATAATATTCTCATCAGAAACGAAAACATCATCAAAGCCAATATCCCATGATGTTAAACAATTATTTCCAACTTTTTCAAGGTATGTCATACTTATCCCTTCTGATTTTCTTGGAATTAAAAATATTGAGATACCATCAGAACCAGAAGAGTTAGGTATTGTTCTAACTGGAGTTACTAAATAATCAGCTTTATCTGCACTGCTTATCCAAGTCTTTCTTCCATTTATTAACCATCCATTGTTAATTTTTTTTCCATTGGTAATCAGTGCTCCTGCATCTGTTCCCGCACCTGGTTCGGTTAAAGCAAGTGAAAACCTAAGTTTACCCTCTATGATTTTAGGTATATAAGTTTTTTTCTGATCCTCTGAACCATATTTAAGAAAAGACATACCCCCAAAACCAAGTGTAGTTCCATATAGGGAAGCTGCAATAGCAGCAAAATAACCTAAACGCTCATTTACTAAAGTAACAGTTAGCCACTTTTCATTTAATCCGCCATACTTTTCAGGAAAAGGAATACCCAATAAACCTAATTCAGCATAATGTTTAAGTAAAAAGTCAGGTGGTTCATAATTTCTGTCTCTTTTTCTTACTTCCTCAGGCGGTAAAAATTTAGATATCATTTTATCAACAGATAATAATATCGACGCTTGCTCTTCTGAAATACTAAAATCCATTTTTTCCTATTTCTCAAAATATAGTTATGATTATTAATATACGTTTTAAGGGTAAAAAAAAAGGATAAATCAACTAATTATTTTTGACACTTAATAATTAAAATCTCACTTCTTCAGTAGCTTATCTTTTCCCTCAGTGATAAAAATATTCACATCTCCAGCACCTTCTCTTAGTTTCTTAATTTCCTGATATTCTTTTGAGTTCCATATATTTTTAATGGTATCTATACTAGGATATTCAGCTATAAGAACTTGACAATCAGTATCGAATTTTCCCTCTAAAACGTCGAATATTGCATCCCTTGCTAAATATTTGCCTACATGCTTAGGTGCAAAATTCTGCATTTCTTTTCTATATTTAGCAAAATGAATTGGATCATGAATTTTTGTCGATACAAACATATACGCTGACATATTTCTCTCCTTAATATAAAAACTTTAATTATTAAAGAAATAAAAAAGTTATTTCATATTTTATGGTTTTTATTAAATTCAATTATTTTTTGCGATAGCAAATCAACTTTTGTTTCAAGAATATCAGTCCTTCTACCTTCATCGGATAAAATACCTGTATGACTATTTTCTAGCTGAAATGTATAGAAATGGCTCCCAAAAGATTTATATAAACCAGCTTGAGGGCCTATATCTTTTTCCATATCTGAAATAAGTTCTATAATTAAAACTGGAACAGTAATATTTCTCACTGCTTTTTCAAAGTCAAATTTATAATTCTCTTGATATATCAAATCATAACTTTTCCGAGAGTTAATAAAATCCAAAACTTCATTTTGTGCTAATTTAAAATCTTTTGAACTTAAATTTTTGTTTTCTAAAATTTTTTTTGTCCACCATGAATTATTTATTAAGTTGAAAGTTTTCTTCCATCTGTTTCCGTAAGAATCGCTATTTGAATCTTTATTTGCGATTGCATTAATTTGAGAATTCCTTTTTTTCTTATCTAAAATTAAACTATGTGACATTCCACATAATATTAAACTTTCAACACATCTATAATTTTTATACCCAATCGCTGCACAAATTTTATTTCCCGTATGTATACCAAAAATTATTACCTTATCTAATGATAAATAATTTACAAACTCAAAAAACGCTTCTGCTAATTTATAAAAATCAAAGCCGTTAGGTAATTGATCAGACTGACCAAAACCAAATGTATCTGGCGCAAATACCGCATACTCTTCGCTAAGCTTATGTATAAGATTTTCAAAAACTATTGAAGACCTTGGAGTAGGGTGCAAAAGAATTATAGGTTGACCATTACCGCAGAACCGATAATGAATTTGACCAAATTTGGTCGGGACATAGCCTTTTTTTATATGCATTATAAGCGCCTACTCTAAACATCATATTATTAAACTGTTAAAACTATTTTTCCTATATGCCTATTACTTTCCATTCTATCATGTGCTTCAGAAACTTTTTCAATTGGATACACAGAATCAATAATTGGTCTGATTTTTTTTTGTTCTAAATAGGGCCAAACATATTTGTATAAATTTTTTGCTATTTTTCCCTTAAAAATTTTAGACTGCGGCCTTAGGGTAGAACCGGTTATAGTGATTCTTTTCTGCATAACTAAACCAAAGTTCGCCTCAGCTTTTGGGCCTTTTAAAAAAGCAATAAAAATTAACCGTCCTTTATCTGATAAAAGTTTAATATTTTTATTTACATAGTCTCCAGAAACCATGTCCATAATTAAATTAACACCTCTTTTATCTGTATGGCTGATAATAGATTCATAAAAATCTTCTTTATTGTAATTAATAGCCTCTTTAGCTCCAAGATCAATGCAGGCATTTCTTTTCTCATCACTACCAACAGTAACATACACCTCTGAACCAAAAATAGAACATAGTTGAATCGCAGTAGTACCAATACCGCTTGATCCACCATGTATTAAAACTCTCTCATTTTTTTTTAACTTGCCTATATCAAATATATTTGACCAAACAGTAAAAAAGGTTTCAGGTATAGCAGCCGCTTCAATCATTGACAAACCGTCAGGAATCGGAAGCACTTGTTGGAAGGGAACTACACAATATTCAGCATAACCCCCTCCCGCTAACAAGGCACATACTTGCTGACCAATACTAAAACCAGAAACATTTTCTCCAATAGATTCTATTATTCCAGCAACCTCTAAACCTGGATAAAGAGGAGAACCCTTGGGAGGGGGGTATAATCCCATTCTTTGAAGTATATCTGGCCTATTAACACCAGCAGCTTTAACCTTTATTAAAATTTCACTTTTTTTTGGTAATGGTTTTCCCATATGTTTTAATTTCAAAACATTCGAACCACCACTTTTAGTTATATCAATATATTTCATAATCTATCTTTTTAAATATTGAGACTTACCAAAAAGATTTTCTTTTGCCTCTTTACTCATTGAACCTACCCTTCTTTTATCTTTTAAAACTTCTAGCGCTCTTTTTGTAGCAGGTCTCTGATCAATCTTATCATACCACTTTTTTAGATTTGGATAGTCTTCTAATTTTTGACCTTGATTAGCATAAGACCGCAACCAAGGAAAAATAGCAATATCTGCTATTGAATAATTATTATTTGCTATATATTTAGATTTTTTTAACCTTCTATTTATTACACTATAAATTCTTGTTGCTTCATTTGTGTACCTATTTATTGCGTAGGGAATTTTTTTAGGCGCATAGTTTCTAAAATGATGAGCCTGGCCTAACATAGGACCAACACTTGCCATT
This sequence comes from Rhodospirillaceae bacterium, assembly GCA_002701885.1. Taxonomy (GTDB): domain Bacteria; phylum Pseudomonadota; class Alphaproteobacteria; order SHVP01; family SHVP01. Next base: position 8,742 of record NZXH01000014.1, read on the forward strand.
TGAAACATTAACCACTGAATAACCTCATACTTACTTCTCGTATTTTTAGGTAAAAACTTTTCATATTTCTCTGCAAGATAAATCAAAATTGCACCTGATTCGAATAAAGAAATTGGCTTTCTTGAAGGTCCATCTTTATCTACCATTGCTGGCATTTTATTATTTGGACTGATTTTCAAAAAACTTTTTTTAAATTGGTCGCCTTTATTTATATTTATTGGAATTACTTTATAAGGAACTTTTAATTCTTCCAATAAAATATGAACTTTATGACCATTAGGTGTTGGCCAAGTATATAGATCTATCATCTGCTTTCCTTTTAAAATTATTAAAGGATTATCTCTCAGTAATTATATATTTTCAATATGTTTACATTAAAAATATAATGTATTTTTTTTAAATTAAGGACCTAGATGAATAAAGTAACTAATAGATAGATATTTATTTAAATAATAATTTATGCTATTATTAATCAAAAATAAAATAAATAAATTTTTTAAAGGAGATTAAAGATTATCAATAATAAATCAAACCAACCTTATTCAAATAAAAAATTTATATCTATTAATTCATATAAAATGTCTTATATTGATGAAGGAAGTGGCGACCCAATAATTTTTCTTCATGGCAATCCAACGTCTTCATATATATGGAGAAATATTATGCCTTTTTGTGAAGGATTAGGCCGACTTATTGCACCTGACCTTATAGGTATGGGTGACTCTGATAAACTAAATAGCCCAGGAGAAGAAAGTTATTCATTTTCTGAACATGCTAATTACTTAGAAGAGTTATTTAAAAAAATAGGTATTTCAAAAAATGTTACACTTGTTTTACATGACTGGGGTACTGCTCTTGGTTTTGATTGGGCAAGTAAAAATTCTGAAAAAATTAAATCAATAGTTTATATGGAAGCAGTGCTCCCTGTTAGCTGGGATGACTGGCCTGATAACGCAGTCAAAATATTCAAAGGTTTTAGATCTAATTCTGGTGAAGAAATGATTTTAAATAAAAACTTATTTATTGAGGCCGTTCTTCCAAATTCTATAATGAGAAATTTAGATGAATATGAAATAAATGAATATAGGAGACCATTTGCCAAGCCTGGTGAAGATAGAAGGCCTACACTTGCTTGGCCTAGACAAATTCCAATTGATTCTCAACCAGAGGACGTGTTTGAAAAATTTAAACTATTTCTAGATTGGATGAAATCTAATGATATTCCAAAATTATTTATTAACGGAGAGCCAGGGTCTATTCTTATTGGGAAACAGAGAGAGTTTTGCAGAACTTGGTCAAATCAAAAAGAGGTTTCTGTTAAGGGATTACATTTTTTACAAGAAGATAGCCCTCTGGAGATTGGTGAAGCAATAAAAGAATTTTTGAATGAAATTAACTGATTAAAGCTTAGTAGGATTAGGAACATCTCCATAAATTTCTAAAGGATCAAAAATCTTTTCGGTTTCTCTATATTTCAGAGAAACACCTTTATTTTCATCTGTTAGAATTTCTCTGTAAAAACATGATTTATAACCAACATGACAGCTTGCACCATTTCCAATATCAACCATCATCCATAAAGCGTCTTGATCATCATCAACTCTTAGATCAATTACTTTTTGAATAAAACCACTAGTTTTTCCTTTGTGCCAGATATCTTTCCTAGATCTGCTCCAATAATGCGCTTCCTTAGTTTCAATAGTTTTCTT
>NZXH01000015.1 GCA_002701885.1 Rhodospirillaceae bacterium
GTTTGGCCGGTAATTTAAATGACAACAGTTTAGATGGTGTAAACAATTCACGACATGGTTTTGTAGAGTTAAATAGTCTCCCAAATAATGCTATACCTCTCTTTACAACTAATAACCCAGATGAAATTGTTACTTTTGTTTACCCACAGGGACAAGGCCATGTGATTTATTCATCAATTCCAATTAACAAACATATGAGTGGTAATGGCAATTCTCCAGGTGTAGAAAACATAAGAGATATTTATGCGCCAAACCTTGTACAATATGCAGCAACCTTAGTAGATCCAATTGTTTTAGATTTAGATGGTGATGGGTTTGAGTTTATTCACATAGATAACCAAAGTATCTCATTTTCAATGAATCCAGATGTTTCTCAACAACCGAATGATTGGGTAGCGCCTGATGATGGTTTTTTAGTCTTGGATAAAAATAATAATGGTATTGTCGATGATATAAGAGAAATGTTTTCTGAATTTTTTGTAGAAGGTGTAAATACTGGAGTTGGTGCTTTATCAACATTAGATGAAAATAAAGATGGAGTAATTAATTCTTTAGATTCCCAATTCGCAAATTTAAAAATATGGCAAGACAAAGATTCAGATGGGTTTACCGATCATGGTGAATTAAAATTATTATCTGATTTTGATTTTTCTGAGCTTAATTTAAAGGTGAATGAAGTTAACGCATCTATTGGAGACAGTGTATTGCTTTCAGTTGGATCTATTAAAGGCTCTGATGGTAATGGGGCTATTTTTGGTGAAGTAGCGCTTAGTGTAGTTGATAATAATATAAATAAAAAGAGTTCAATAGATCAATTGAATATAGCCATAAAGCAAAATACTGATTTAGTTTCTAATGGGAGTAAAGCACCATTAAATACAGAAGATGTTATTTTTTCTCAACAAAATACTGAGGTTTTCAATATTTTAGAAAATAATAAGACTCTTGATTTGGCTCAGAACTTTAAAACAAAAGTAATTGTAAACATTGATGAAAGCAGTTTTCTTGTTAATTCACAAAACACAAATTTAGATAATTTTGAATTATTTAATAATGTTTTATTATAATATTTTTTAACTAATCTTCTATGGTCATTATATTTTCAGGACTATTATTTTTTGGAGAGTTAACTTTGTTGCTAACTTTATGAAAAGATATATTTTGCCTATTAGAAGTTGAAAAATCATACTCGTTTTGTAACCATTTATCTGATTCTTTTTCATCTATTATTAATGGCTGTCTGTTGTGAATAAATGATAATGATTCTTCTGACTCTTTTGTTACAATACAACACCCTGATGTTTCATTAAATAATCCACCAAAAAAAAATAGTTTATTATTATTATGAAAATAATAGGGAACTTTTTTTATTTCTTTCTTCCATTCAAAGTAACCATCTGCAATAATTAAACACCTTCTAGAGTTTTTGAAAGATGGTTTTTCAAAAATAGTTTCGCTTCTTGCGTTGATTAGGTTGAATGTATCCCCAGCCCATACTGGCCTATATCCCCAATTAAGAAAATTTATATTATTATTTTTATCAATTGTTAGTATTTTTGTTCCAGGACATATATTAAAAGAAGGGTTAATATCAACTCCAAACATAGCTTTTACTTTGTTTTTTTCTTTTAATGTAAATCTACCGCACATAGATAATTGTTTCAAAAAATAGTATTTGTAATAAATTTTTAATAAGGGTAGAAATATAATAAATAATTATATGTTTCAATGAAAATAATTTTAGTTGCATGCTACTATTTATGTATTAATTATTAGATAAATCAAATAAATCTAGGATTTTAAATATGGCTTATGTCCCAAAACCTATCAAATGCTCACCTGAATTGTTAGAACAAGATCTTACAGGTAAAAATTACATAATTACTGGAGCTAATTCTGGTGTTGGTTTGGGGACTGCAGAACAACTTCTTAAGCAGGGCGCAAATGTTTTTTTTGCTTGTAGGAATGAAGCAAAGTATAAATTTGCATTATCAAATATTAATAGTGATAACTTGCAAGGGAAAGCAAGTTATATTCATTTAGATTTATCCGATCTTGACTCAGTAAGGAAATGTTCTTCTGAAATTCTCAGAGATATAGATATTATTGATGGTTTAGTTAACAATGCAGCATTAATGATGCCTCCAAAGAAATTAACTAAAAATGGTTTTGAGTCTCAATTTGGTGTTAACCATCTTGGACATTTTCTTCTTACTGAGTTACTATTAGAAAAAATTATAACTAGTTCTCCTTCTAGAATAGTTAACGTCTCAAGTGTAGCAATCGATGGATTGCCAGGGAATAAACCTCCCGATATTAATTTTGAGGATCTAAATTTTGAAAAAAGAAAATATAATCGTGCTGAAGCTTATGCTCAATCAAAGTTAGCTAATTGTCTATATACAAATAATTTATCCAGAAGGTTATCTAGTAATGGTGTAACAGTTGTTAGTATTCATCCAGGTTGGGTAAGGAGCAATCTGGAGAGATATGTTGCACGAAATATATTTGCCAAATTATTTACTGAGATAGTTGCCGGAATTTTAGGTGGAAAAATTGACTACAAAATAGGTGCCCATACTACTCTTCATGTATTACTTGATAAAAAAGTTGAAGAAATGTCTGGAAAGTTTTTTTCTCAAGTGGGTGTCTATAAAAAAAAATCAGATAGAGATGGTGGTTGGCCTATGGTCCCGCCAAACATAAAAGTAGAAGATAATAATTTATCAGATAAACTTTATGAGGTAAGTAAAGTATTAGTTGGCCTATAATCAAATATAAATTAAAAAATTAATTCTAATTTATAGAATTTAAAAAAAATGTTTCCATTTTTCCTTTGTTTTTTAAATTTATTTCGCCACGCTTTTCTACATTGCAAAAGTCTTTAATAAACTTATAAGTTGAAAGGGAAATGTGAACTTTACCTTCTTCACTACTTGACTCTATTCGAGAGGCTATATTTACAGAGTCTCCCCAAATATCAAAACTATCTCCAGAATTTCCAGCAATTATGGGGCCAGTATGAACCCCAATTCTTATTTTCCAAGGTTCTTTGCCTAAAACCTTTCTTTGAATATTCATTCCAATAACATATTCAGCTATATCTAGTGCAGCTAAGCAGGTTTCTTTTGGGTGCTCTGGAAATCCTTCTGGAACACCTCCAACGGCCATATACGAATCTCCAATAGTCTTTACTTTTCGTATATTATATTTTTTACAAATCTTATCAAACCCTAAAAAAAACTCGTCTAGGGTTGCTATCAATTCTCCAGGTTCTAAGGTTTCTGTTATTCTAGTAAAACCTATAAAATCTGTGAACAATACTGTTGCTGATGAAAAGTAGTTAGCTTGGAGAGATTGATCTTTTTTTTCATTAAAATCTTCATGAATATTTTGATTATTTATAGAATTTTCAAAATCATTTTCACAAAAAGATATTACCTGGTCAGCTAATAATCTTAGCCCCTCAGCTTGATGATGTTCTAAGCTGCCAGGTGTTTTATCAATAACACAAAGAGTTCCTATTGTGAAACCACGGCTGGTAATTAATGGTGAGCCCGCATAAAATCGTAACTCAGGCGCGATAACCATATTTTTCATATTTTTTGTTCTATCATCTAAGTCTATATCATTAATTATTAGCTGCTCTTTTGGAGTTTCAAGGATATATTGACATAAAGTTATATCCCTAGGTGCTTGTTCAAATAAAGTTGACTGTAAAACATTAAATCCATAGTTACCTTTAGTGATTTGAAATTTATCATCTAATATATTAATGCTACTTTTTGGACAATCTGTTAAATATGCAGCAACTTGTGTAATATTATTAAATCTTTTATCCCGGCTCAAATCCTTGTTGAGTATGCCTAGGCGCTTAACTTCCTCGACTCTAGACATTTCGTTTTCAGGAGTCTTAACTGGAACAATCCCAGCTTTTACTCCTTGAGATTTTGCAAATTTAAATATTTGGTTTTTAATAAAAGACATTATTATTTTTTATACTTGGTTTTGTTATATAATCAATAAAATAAAATTAAATAATAATAAATTTAAGAAAATTATCCTTTATTAGATTAATTTCATTACTCCATTTATAGAATATATTTTAACCTAACTTATTGGGATTTTTATTATATATTTCAAATATGGAAATTTAATTTTTAATCTATATGAAAAAATTGATATTTAATGAAAAATTATTTAGTTAGATATAATATGATTTTTTAGTCAGATTTTTGATAAAAACTCAATAACCTAGCTTGAGTATTTAGATTTATTTAAAAAAATATAAAAAATGATATTTTTCCCAATAATTATAAAAAATTTTACCTCTTAAAGTTGTTTGAAATAGCTTTTCATAGTAAGACGTTGTTATAGGTTTTTTCTAATTGAGAATAATTCTCAAATATTGAAAACCTAAAAGAAGATTATTAAATGTATTTAAGNAGATTATTAAATGTATTTAACTGAGAGTTGTTTATGGATGATCTTTTAAAAGAATACTTGCCAATTCTAGTATTCCTGGCTTTGCTTATAGTCTTAGGGGTCGCTTTTATTGCTGCCTCCTTTTTTGCTGCCGAACAAAAACCTGACGAAGAGAAACTATCTACTTACGAATGTGGCTTTGCTCCATTCGAAGATTCTAGAGGTCAGTTTGATGTTAGATTTTATCTTGTTGCATTATTATTTATAATTTTCGACTTAGAAGTAGCATTTTTATTTCCTTGGGCGGTTACACTTGGTGAAACAGGAGTTTTTGGTTTTTGGTCAATGTTTATTTTTTTAGGAATATTAACAGTTGGCTTTATTTATGAATGGCGAAAAGGAGCTTTGGAATGGGAATAGATAATAATTTAATTACTAAGAGCTCATCCCAGTCTAAAACAGCAGACGATTTGTATTTAAAATATGCAAAGCAGGAATTTGATGATAAAGGTTTTGTAGTTACCCAGTTAGACCATGCAGTAAATTGGGCTAGAACAGGTTCCTTATGGTTTATGACATTTGGTTTAGCTTGTTGTTCAATTGAAATGATGCAAGCTGCAATGCCAAGATACGATTTAGATCGTTTTGGTGTTATACCTAGAGCTTCTCCAAGGCAAAGTGATTTGATGATAGTTGCGGGAACTCTTACAAATAAAATGGCTCCAGCTTTGCGCAAAGTTTATGATCAGATGGCTGAGCCAAGGTATGTCATTTCTATGGGTAGTTGCGCAAATGGTGGAGGTTATTATCATTATTCTTATTCTGTTGTAAGGGGGTGTGATAGGATTGTTCCTGTTGACATTTATGTTCCGGGATGTCCTCCAACTGCTGAAGCATTAGTTTACGGTATTCTTCAGCTTCAAAGGAAAATAAGAAGAACAAGCACTATTGCTAGAACATAGACAATTATAAAAATGGATAAACTTCTTAATGAACTCGGTGAAACTATTTCCTCTTCGGTAGGTGAAAGTATCTTATTACATGAAATAATAAATGATGAGCTTATACTAACTGTTTCCTCAGAAAAAATAATTGAAGTTCTAACTTTCTTAAGGGATGAATCATCATGTCAATTCAAAATGCTAATTGATATCTGTGGTGTAGACTTTCCTGAAAGAGAAATAAGATATGAAGTGGTATATAATCTTTTAAGTTTAACTCATAATCAAAGAATAAGATTAAAAGTAATGACAAATTCTGAAAACCCTATTCCGTCAGTTGTAAGTGTATATTCAACAGCAGCATGGTATGAGAGAGAAGTCTGGGATATGTTTGGAATAATTTTTTCAAAACACCCAGATTTGAGAAGAATACTAACTGACTATGGTTTTGAAGGCCATCCTCTAAGAAAAGACTTTCCATTAAGTGGGTTTGTTGAAGTTAGATATAGTGAAAACGAGAATAAAGTTGTTTATGAGCAGGTTAAGTTAAACCAAGAGTTTAGGAATTTTGACTTCATGAGTCCGTGGGAAGGTGCAGAATATATATTATCTAAAGACGATAAAAATGATTTGGAAAATGAAAAATGAGTGATTCAAAAATAAGTAGTTACACAATGAATTTTGGGCCTCAGCATCCAGCTGCTCACGGTGTTTTGAGACTTGTGCTAGAATTAGATGGAGAAATAGTTGAAAGAGCTGACCCCCACATAGGGTTACTTCATCGTGGCACAGAAAAGCTAATTGAAAATAAGACATACCTTCAAGCGTTACCATACTTTGATAGGTTGGATTACGTAGCTCCTATGAATCAAGAACATGCATTTGTTCTGGCTGCTGAAAAATTATTAAATCTAGAAGTTCCTACTAGAGCAAAATATATAAGGGTTATATTTGACGAAATTGGAAGACTACTAAATCACTTACTTAATATAACAACACAAGCAATGGATGTGGGTGCAATTACTCCTTCCCTTTGGGGTTTTGAGGAACGTGAAAAATTAATGGAGTTTTATGAAAGAGCTTGCGGAGCACGTTTACATGCAGCTTATTACCGTGTGGGCGGAGTTCATCAAGACCTTCCAAAGGGTCTTCTTGAAGATATACTTGAGTTTTGTACACACTTTCCAAAATTGATTGATGATATAGAAGGGTTGCTTACAGATAATAGAATTTTCAAACAGAGGAATGTGGATGTAGGGATTATTTCTGTTGATGATGCTTTGGATTGGGGTTTTACAGGTGTGATGTTAAGAGGTTCAGGTGTTCCATGGGACCTAAGAAAATCTCAACCTTATGAAATCTATAGTGAATTAGACTTTGATATACCTGTTGGAAAAAATGGAGACTGTTATGATAGGTATTTAGTAAGAATAGAAGAAATGAGACAAAGTTTAAATATAATAAAGCAATGCATTAATAGCATACCGAAGGGACCTATTATTGTTCAGAATAACAAATTTGTGCCTCCAAAAAGAGAAGAGATGAAGAGATCTATGGAAGCTTTAATTCATCATTTCAAATTATATACTGAAGGTTTTAAGGTCCCGCCGGGAGAAACTTATACAGCAGTAGAGGCTCCAAAAGGTGAGTTTGGCGTATATATTATTTCTGATGGCACTAATCAACCTTATAGGTGTAAAATTAGAGCTCCTGGCTATGCTCATCTTCAAGCTGCAGATTATATGTCTAAAGGTTATATGCTTGCAGATACAGTAGCGATAATAGGAAGTATGGATGTTGTTTTTGGTGAGATAGATCGATGACAAGTAACAGAAAGCCAGCACCGGATAATTACCAACCTAAAGAATTTTCTTTTACTAAAGAAAATCTTGAGCTAGCAAAAAAAGAATTAAATAAATATCCCGAGAATAGGAAAGCTTCAGCTGTTATTCCTTTGTTAGACTTAGCACAAAGGCAAAATTCTAATTGGTTGCCAATTGCTGCAATAAACTATATTGCTGATTTTTTAGGGATGCCAAGAATAAAGGCTTATGAAGTAGCTACATTTTATACAATGTATAATTTATCCCCAGTTGGTGAAAATATAATACAAATTTGCACGACGACTCCTTGTGCATTAAGAGGTTCAAAAGAAATAGCTGATTTATGCAAGAAAAGATTAAATATAGATTTTGGAGAAACTTCAGAAGATAAAAAATTTACATTATTAGAGGTTGAGTGTTTAGGGGCTTGTGTAAATGCTCCTGTAGTTTGGATAGGTGATGAATATTATGAAGACCTTTCTAAAGAGTCTATGGATTCAATCATTGATCAGCTTAAAAAAGGAGAAATTAAAGTTTCTCCAGGTTCACAAATAGGAAGAAATGGAAGTATGCCATCAGGCCAAAGAAGTTCACTTATAGACAAAGGAAATTAATAAATTGCTTAACGATAAAGATAGAATTTTTACAAACTTGTATGGGTTGAAAGATTGGAATATAGAAGGTTCTTTGTCCAGGGGAGATTGGGATAATACAAAATCTCTTATTGAACTTGGTTCAGAAAAAATTATTGAGATAGTTAAAGAATCTGGTTTAAGGGGAAGAGGAGGGGCAGGTTTCCCTACTGGTCTCAAGTGGTCATTTATGCCGAAGGAGTCGGATGGCAGACCTCATTACTTAGTTGTTAATGCTGATGAAGGTGAACCTGGTACTTGCAAAGACAGAGATATAATGAGAAATGATCCTCACAAATTACTTGAAGGTTGTTTATTAGCTGGATTCGCTATGGGTGCACATGTTGCATATATTTACATCCGTGGAGAATTTATAAATGAAGCAAAAAAGCTTGAATCTGCTATTGAAGCTGCTCAACAAAGAGGCTTCTTGGGAAAAAATGCCTGTGGGAGTGGATGGGATTTTGATATTTATGTCCATAGAGGTGCCGGAGCTTATATATGTGGTGAAGAAACTGCCTTAATTGAAAGCCTAGAAGGAAAAAAAGGTCAACCAAGATTAAAACCTCCTTTTCCAGCAAATATGGGTTTATGGGGGTGTCCTACAACTGTAAATAATGTTGAGAGTATAGCAGTTGTTCCTACAATTCTTAGAAGAGGAGGAAATTGGTTTTCTAGTTTAGGAAGGCCAAAAAACACTGGAACAAAAGTATTTTGTATTTCTGGTCACGTAAATACTCCTTGTAATGTTGAGGAAGAGATGGGGATTCCACTTAAAGAGCTAATTGAAAAGCATGCTGGAGGTGTCAGAGGTGGTTGGGATAATTTAAAAGCTATAATTCCTGGTGGTTCATCTGTGCCAATGATTCCTAAAAATATATGTGAAACAGTGTTAATGGACTTTGATTCGCTCTCTGCTGTTAAATCTGGATTAGGTACTGCTGCTGTTATTGTGATGGATAAATCTACTGATTTAATTTCATCAATTACTAGATTGTCAAAATTTTATATGCATGAAAGTTGTGGTCAATGTACCCCTTGTAGAGAAGGGACTGGATGGATGTGGCGAGTTATGTCTAGACTTGAAAAGGGAGAAGGGGAAGTAGATGAGATAGACACTTTGTTAGATGTTGCTAGTCAAGTTGAGGGCCATACTATTTGTGCACATGGGGATGCTAGCGCTTGGCCTATCCAGGGTCTAATTCGTCATTTTAGAAATGAAGTGGAAGAAAGATTAATTAATAGTAATAAACAAGGTTTTGATGCTATCGATAACCCAAAAAGAGCAGCGTAAGAGAATTTTAAATGCCAAAAATTAAAATAAATGAGCAAGAAGTTGATGTTGAAAATGGTTTGACAATTCTTCAAGCATGCGAATCAATTGGTATAGAGATACCCAGGTTTTGCTATCACGAAAAATTATCAATAGCTGGAAACTGTAGAATGTGTCTGGTTGAGATGGAAAAATCTCCCAAGCCTATAGCTTCTTGTGCGATGCCTGTTTCTGATGGAATGGTTATTTTCACCAATAGTCCAATGGTTAAGAAAGCAAGAAATGGTGTGATGGAGTTTTTATTAATCAATCATCCCCTTGATTGTCCTATTTGTGATCAAGGAGGTGAATGCGACCTTCAAGATCAAGCTATGTCTTATGGAAGAGATAGCAATAGATATATTGAGAATAAAAGAGCTGTTAATGATAAAGACCTTGGTCCTTTGATTAAAACAGTTATGACTAGATGTATTCACTGTACTAGATGTGTAAGGTTTGCACAGGATGTTGCTGGAGTATCAGAATTAGGTGCAACAGGAAGAGGAGAAGAAATGGAAATAGATACTTTCGTTGAAAAAACTATTTCTTCCGAGCTTTCTGGAAATATTATTGATTTATGCCCAGTTGGGGCACTTACTTCTAAGCCTTATGCTTTTGAAGCTAGATCATGGGAGCTTCAAAAAACTGAAACTATTGATATTCATGATGCCTTAGGAAGCAACATTAGAGTTGATACAAGAGGAAGAGAGGTAAAGAGAGTTCTACCAAGAATAAATGAAGATATTAATGAAGAATGGATATCTGATAAAACAAGATTTGCATTTGATGGTCTTGGGTGTAAAAGGCTTGATAGGCCTTGGCTAAAAAAAGATAATAAACTTGTTGAAGTAGAGTGGCCAGAAGCATTCAATGCTATTTCAGAGAAAATTCAATCTACTGAACCAAATAAAATTGCAGCAATCGTTGGGGATTTAGCGGATTGTGAATCAATTTTTTCTTTAAAAAAACTTTTTAATAATATTGGCTCTCCTCATATAGATTGCAGACAAGATGGAAGTTTAGTTGATAGTTCTGTTAGGGGAAGTTATATTTTTAATTCTGAGATTACTGGTATTGATAGAGCGGACTTCATTTTATTAATTGGTTCTGACCCTCGATGGGAGGCGCCGGTTTTAAATAGTAGGATTAGGAAAAGGTATCTGACTGGAATGCTTGATATAGCTCATTTAGGTACATTGCCTTCTAGAGAGAACGGCCTGACTTACCCATATACTAATTTAGGTTCTGAACCAAATGTATTAGATGATATTGCATCTGGAAATCATGAAATAATTGAGAAAATTAAATCTGCTAAGTTTCCCATGATTATTATTGGTAATTCTGCAGTCTGTCGTTCAGATTCTTTAGCAATTTTACATAAAACTAGGGAAATAGCTGAGAAATATAACTTTATCAGAGAAGATTGGAATGGTTTTAATTTTTTGAACTCAGTTGCATCAAGGGTCGGTGCATTAGATCTTGGTTTTGTGCCAGGTGATGGAGGCTATGATTTTAATTCTATAATTACTAATAGTGCAAATGGTAACCTTGATATGGTTTACCTGTTGGCTGCTGATGAGTTTGATGTTGAAAAACTATCAAATAGTTTCATTATTTATCAAGGACATCATGGTGATATAGGTGCAAGAAATGCAGATGTTATTCTTCCTGGTGCAGCTTATACAGAAAAAAATGCTACATATGTTAACCTTGAAGGTAGAGTTCAGAGAACCTCAAAAGCAACTTTTCCACCAAATGATGCTAGAGAAGATTGGACAATTATTCGTGCACTATCTGCTGTAATCAAGTTTCCAATTCCTTTTGATAATATAGTTGAACTACGCCAATTAATGGAGAAGGAGTATCCAGTTTTTTCAAATATTGATTTGTTTCAATCTCAAGAATGGAAACCCTTTGGTATTAGTGGTTCAATAAATGATACTCCACTAGAGCTCTCAATCAGAGACTTTTATATGACTAATCCAATAACTAGGGCTTCACAAACTATGAGTTTATGTAGAAGTGAATTTATTAAAAGAATAAATAATTAAAATGGAAAATTTTTTTATAAACTTTGTATTACCTTTAGTTATTATTTTAGCTCAAATTCTCGCTGTAGCCTTGCCTGTGGCTATATCAGTTGCTTTTTTAGTGTGGTTTGAGAGAAAAGTTATTGCAGCTATGACTTTAAGGAGAGGTCCAAATGTAGTTGGACCTTGGGGTTTACTTCAGTCTTTTGCAGATTTCTTAAAACTTTTTTTTAAAGAAACAATTATACCAATTGGCGCTAGTAGAGTTGTATTTTTAGCTGCCCCTGTTTTAACATTTATATTGGCCTTTCTTGCTTGGGCAGTAANTCCTTNTGCTCCAGGCTGGGTTATCTCAGACCTAAATGTTGGAATCTTATTTTTATTTGCAGTTTCATCTTTAGGTGTTTATGGGATTGTAATGGCAGGTTGGGCAAGTAATTCTCGTTATCCATTTTTAGGTGCTTTAAGATCTGCAGCACAGATGGTTTCATATGAAGTTTCTATGGGTTTTGTGATTGTTACTGTATTATTAGTTGTTGGGTCTTTAAACCTATCCAGTATTGTTGAAGCTCAAAAAACTGTTTGGTTTGCAATCCCTTTATTTCCTATGTTTGTAATATTTTTTGTTTCTGCTTTAGCTGAAACAAATAGGCATCCTTTTGATCTCCCTGAAGCAGAAGCAGAATTAGTTGCAGGTTATCAAGTTGAATATTCTGCTGTACCATTTGTGTTATTTTTTTTAGGTGAATATGCAAACATGATTCTTATGAGTGCAATGACTGCAGTATTGTTCCTTGGGGGTTGGTTGCCACCATTTGATATTGCTCCTTTTAACTGGATACCCGGTCCAATATGGTTTATTTTAAAAATTATTTTTCTTCTTTTCTTATTTATTTGGGTAAGAGCAACATTCCCAAGGTATAGGTATGATCAGCTAATGAGATTAGGGTGGAAAATTTTTCTTCCTTTTTCTTTAATATGGGTAGTTTTGACTGCAGGGTTTTTATTGTTTTTTGATTTGTTACCAAACTCATGATTTGGAGAATATAATGTTTAATATTGAACAAAGAATTAAATCATTTTTTTTAATTGAACTTGTTAAGGGTTTAATCTTAACTTTTAAGTACATGTTCAAGCAAAAAACAACAATTAACTACCCATTCGAGAAAGGCCATTTAAGTCCAAGGTTTCGAGGGGAGCATGCATTAAGACGGTACCCTAATGGAGAGGAACGTTGTATAGCATGTAAGTTATGTGAAGCAGTATGTCCTGCTCAAGCAATTACTATAGAAGCTGAACCTAGAGAAGATGGTTCAAGAAGAACAACTAGATATGATATAGATATGACTAAATGTATATACTGTGGTTTTTGTCAAGAGGCTTGTCCTGTTGATGCTATCGTAGAAGGTCCAAATTATGAATTTGCCTCGGAAACCAGAGAGGAATTATTTTATAATAAGGAAAAACTTTTAGCAAATGGTGATAGGTGGGAAGTTCAAATTGCTAAAAACTTAGAGAGAGATTCAATTTATAGATAAACAATTTAATATTTGAGAGTAATTCAATGATGATTCAGGCTGTAGCCTTTTATGTTTTTGCAGGTATAATTATTGCTTCGGCTATAATGGTGGTATCAGCAAAAAACCCTGTTCATTCTGTTCTTTTTTTAATATTAGCTTTTTTTAATGGTGCAGGTTTATTTGTTTTGGTTGGTGCGGAGTTTTTGGCCATGATTATGGTCATAGTTTATGTTGGTGCTGTGGCTGTACTATTTATGTTCGTAGTAATGATGTTAGATATTAACTTTGTCGAGTTAAGGCAAGGTTTTCTTCAGTACTTACCTATAGGTTTGCTGGTGGGTCTTATCCTGCTGGTTGAGTTAATTTTAATTTTGAGCACTCAATTTAAAGAGCCGCAAATTTTAGCTGTTAGTTCTTTACCTATACCTCCAATAGAAGATGTAGAAAATACTAAAGCTCTTGGTAACGTTTTATATACTAAGTATATATACCTATTTCAATCAGGAGGTTTAATTTTATTAACTGCAATGATTGGTGCAATTGTTTTAACTTTAAGGTCTAGGCCAGGTGTAAAAAAACAAATAATAACTAAACAGGTTTTAAGAAAAAGAGAAGATTCAGTTGAAATTAAAAAAGTTACTCCAGGGACAGGTGTATAATGGAAATAGGAATTACTCATTACCTTTCTGTTGCAGCGATATTATTCACTATTGGAGTGTTTGGAATTTTCTTAAATAAGAAAAATGTAATCATTATTTTAATGTCAATTGAGTTAATATTGCTTGCAGTAAATATAAACCTAATAGGTTTTTCCGCTCATCTTGGGGATCTGCTTGGTCAGGTTTTTGCTATGTTTGTTCTGACAGTTGCAGCAGCAGAAGCAGCAATAGGGCTAGCTATTTTGGTAGTATATTTTCGAAACAGAGGGAATATTGATGTTGAAAATGTTAATATTATGAAAGGTTAAATTTTTTGTTATACCTATCTATAGTATTCTTACCTGGCTTGGCGGCTTTATTTTCGGGTGTCTTCGGGCGTATCCTTGGGCATGGTTTTTCCATGTTTTTAACAAGTATATCTGTATCAGCTAGCGCTTTAATTTCATTTTATATATTTCTGAAAGTTATTTTTAGTCATAAAATTATAAATGAAAATATAGAGGTATTGAGTTGGATTAAATCAGGTGATTTGAATTTTTCATGGTCAATAATGGTTGATTCATTGACTTTAGTTATGTTTGTAGTTGTTACTTCAGTTTCTGCATTGGTTCATTGGTATTCATTTGGGTACATGAAAAAGGACCCTCACAAATCTAGATTTTTTACTTATTTATCTTTGTTTACTTTTGCAATGTTAATGCTTGTATCTTCTGATAACTTTGTTCAACTTTTTTTCGGTTGGGAAGGTGTTGGCTTGTGTTCATATTTACTCATAGGTTTTTGGTTTAAAAAACCTACTGCAAATGCTGCTGCAATTAAAGCATTCATTGTAAATAGAATTGGAGACTTTGGTTTTGCACTTGGAATTATGGCAATTTTTCTCTTTTTCAATTCAGTTTCATACGAAAGCGTTTTCTCTGAAGCCGCAGATTTTCAAGGTAAGAAGTTTATCTTTCTTGGGGTCAACTTAGATTTATTAACTGTAATTACTATGTTACTTTTTATTGGTGCAATGGGGAAATCAGCACAATTTCTTCTTCATACTTGGTTGCCAGATGCTATGGAGGGCCCTACACCAGTTTCAGCACTAATACACGCAGCAACTATGGTTACAGCTGGTGTTTTCATGGTAGTAAGGTGTTCTCCTTTATTTGAATATGCTCCATTTACATTAAATTTTATAATTTTAACTGGTGCTATAACTGCTTTTTTTGCTGCAAGTGTAGCTATTGTTCAAAACGATATAAAAAGAGTGATCGCATATTCAACATGTAGCCAATTAGGTTATATGTTTATAGCTGTTGGCTTATCAGCTTATTCAGTTGCAATTTTTCATTTATTTACTCATGCCTTTTTTAAGGCTCTATTATTTTTAGCTTCTGGGTCAGTAATACATGCTGTTTCAGATGAGCAGGATATGAGAAAAATGGGAGGTTTATATACTCTGCTTCCTGTCACGTATTTGATGGTTTGGATTGGTTCATTAGCATTAGCGGGTATACCAATATTTTCTGGTTTCTTTTCTAAGGATTTAATTATTGAAATTGCTTTTGCTGGTACTTCATCAGTCTCCAGTTTTGCGTTTTGGATAGCTTTATTAGCGGCTTTTTTAACAGCCTTTTATTCATGGCGTTTAATATTTTTGACTTTTCATGGAAAAACCAGAATTGATCAATCTGTAATGTCTCATGTTCATGAAGCGCCATTGTCAATGAGCATACCTATGATTTTACTTGCTTTGGGAGCAATTTTTTCTGGAATACTATGCGTTGGATTAATGACAGGTCATCATAGTTCTGAGTTTTGGGGTCAATCACTATTTGTTTTTCCAGGAAGAGACTTAATAGATGCTGCCCACGCTTTACCATTTATCATTAAAATTTTACCTGTAATTGTATCAATAATTGGAATTATTCTAGCGTGGTATTTCTATATTTATAAACCAAATACTCCCAACGTAATTGCTAAGGCGAATCAACCTCTCTATCTATTTTTACTAAATAAATGGTACTTTGATGAATTATATGACTTTTTGTTTGTTAAACCATCTAGATGGTTAGGGTATTTTTTATGGAAAAGGGGAGACGGTAACATAATTGATGGAATTGGGCCTGATGGTTTTTCATCCATGGTAAATGTTATATCTAAAAAAATAGCAACCCTTCAAAGCGGTTTACTATACCATTATGCTTTTGTAATGCTTGCGGGTATTGTTCTATTTATTTCATGGTTTTTATTGGTGTAAATATGACTTCTTGGCCTATTTTATCAATAGTTACTTTCCTCCCGCTTGTTGGAGCTGCCTTTATCTTACTTATCAGAGGTGAAGAGAAAATTGTCGCTAGAAATGCAAAGTATTTAGCTTTATGGACAACAATTATAACTTTTATTCTTTCTCTCATACTATGGCTTAGATTTGATAAAACTACACCTGAATTTCAGTTTGTTGAAAAGAATGCTTGGCTGTCTGAAAATATAACTTACCATATGGGTATTGATGGAATATCACTTTTGTTTATTATTCTTTCAACTTTTCTTATGCCTCTTTGTATTTTGGCTAGTTGGACTTCTATTCAATCTAGAGTGCGTGAGTATATGATTGCATTTTTAGTTATAGAAACTGCAATGATTGGAGTATTTTCTGCCCTAGATTTTCTAATATTTTATATTTTTTTTGAAGGTGGATTAATACCAATGTTTTTAATTATTGGTATTTGGGGAGGTTCAAACAGAATTTATGCTACATTTAAGTTCTTTCTTTATACTTTAATTGGCTCATTACTAATGTTAATTGCAATTATTGTGATGTATTTTCAAGCTGGTACAACTGATATACCTGTTTTAATGGATTTTAATTTTGATCCGTCTTTACAAAAGTGGTTGTGGATTGCATTTTTTGCATCCTTTGCGGTAAAAATACCAATGTGGCCAGTTCATACATGGCTTCCGGATGCTCATGTTGAAGCTCCTACGGCAGGTTCCGTAATTCTTGCTGCTGTCTTATTAAAAATGGGAGCTTATGGGTTTTTACGATTTTCAATTCCTATGCTTCCAAATGCAACTGAATATTTTACTCCATTAATTTTTGTACTGAGTGTTATTGCTATAGTTTATGCTTCTTTTGTTGCTCTTAGACAAGAAGATATGAAAAAATTAGTTGCTTATTCTTCTGTAGCTCATATGGGTTTTGTTACAATAGGAATATTTACATTTACTCAACAAGGAATAGAGGGAGGTTTAATTCAGATGATTAGTCATGGGCTAATATCAGGTGCTTTATTTCTTTGTGTAGGTGTTATTTATGATAGAATGCATACTAGGTTAATTGATAAGTATGGTGGCCTTGTAAATAGAATGCCTAATTATGCGTTTTTATTTCTCCTTTTTACTCTAGCAAATGTTGGTTTACCTGGTACAAGTGGTTTTATTGGCGAATTTTTAGTGCTTGTAGGCATCTTTCAGGTAAATACTTGGGTTGCTGTTTTTGCTACTACTGGTGTTGTTCTAAGTGCAGCATACGCATTAAGTTTATATAGAAGGGTTATTTTTGGTGATCTTGTGAAGATTGAATTAAAAGAAATTCTTGATTTAAATAAAAGGGAATTAATTATACTCCTTCCGCTTGCTTTATCTATATTATTTTTTGGGGTTTATCCTGAGCCTCTTTTATCAGTAATGCACTCATCTGTTGAGAACTTAATTCTGCAAAATTCTTTGGCTTTAGAAAATACTATTAATCAAAATGTTGTTGGTATGAGGTAAATTATTATGCAGTATAATACTATACCTAATTTCATTCCAGCTTTACCTGAAATATTTATGTCGCTAGCATGTATGGTACTACTTCTTTTTGGGGTATTTAAAGGTGACAGAAGTACCTACCTTGTTTCCTGGCTTGTAATACTAAGTTTATGTCTGACTTTTTTTCTATGTATATTTGGGCCAAAAGATATAATTATTTTTTCAAATATCTTTATTGTTGATGAGTTTTCAATTTTTTCAAAAGTTTTAATTCTTATAGGTGCTATTGCTGCTCTAGCAATGTCATTAAATTATATTAGAAATGAAGGTATGGAAAAATTTGAATATCCAATTCTCATAATGCTTTCAACTTTGGGCATGATGATGATGGTATCATCAAACGATCTAATATCATTATATATAGGTTTAGAGTTACAAAGTTTGGCATTATATGTTTTGGCAGCATTTAAAAGAGATACACTTAAATCTTCTGAGGCAGGACTAAAATATTTTGTTTTAGGTGCCTTATCATCTGGAATGTTGCTCTATGGAGCTTCATTGATTTATGGTTTCAGTGGAACAACAAATTTTGAGACTATTCAGGCTATGTTTGATTCTAATAATGAGCCTTCTTTAGGAATAATTATTGGAATTGTTTTCCTAATTTCTGCAATGGCATTTAAGGTATCTGCAGTTCCTTTCCATATGTGGACTCCAGACGTTTATGAAGGTTCAACTACGCCTGTAACAGCATTTTTATCAATGGCCCCAAAAGTAGCTGCTATGGCATTATTTATAAGATTAGTTTACGTTCCTTTTTATGGTCTAGTGCCAGAATGGCAACAAATAGTAGTTTTGATTTCAGCTGCATCAATGATTATTGGTTCCCTCGCAGCAATCAGGCAAACAAATATTAAACGTCTTATGGCTTACAGTTCAATAGGTCATATGGGTTTTGCACTTTTAGGATTATCAGCCGGTACTTTGCAAGGTATAGAAAGTGTTTTGATATATATGCTTATTTACCTATTCATGAATATTGGTGTTTTTGTTGTTATTCTATCGATGAGAGTTAACGGTGTTATGGTAGAAAGTATTTATGACTTATCTGGTTTAGGAAAAAACAGTCCATTTCTTGCTATAATTTTTGCAGTTTTAATGTTTTCTTTAGCAGGCATCCCTCCTTTAGCTGGGTTTTTTGCAAAGTTTTATGTTTTTCTAGCTGCTGTTGATAGTGGATTGTATATTCTTTGCTTAGTAGGTGTAATTTCAAGTGTAATTGGTGCATTTTATTATTTAAGAATTGTTAAAATAATGTATTTTGACGAACCAGCAGAAGCTTTTGAAAAGCCAATAAATAACACAATGTTATCTTTACTTAGTATTAGTGGAGTATTTTCATTATTTTTTATTGTAGTGCCTACACCATTTATTTCATGGGCACAACAAGCAGCTTCATCAATTATTCAGTGAGTAAAATTGATGGTCTGAGTTCTTTTTTTTCATATTGCAAGTATGAATCTGTAGATAGTACGAATGAGATTTTAAAAGATCTTGCTAATAAATCTTTTCCTGAAGGTACTTTAGTCCATGCATTAATGCAATCTAAAGGTAAAGGTAGATCTGGAAAGGCTTGGTATTCACCAAAAGGAAATTTATTTTTTTCAATTTTGTTAAGGCCAAAAGTACCAATAAGTGTTATTTCTCAATTATCATTTGTAGCTTCTTTGGCTGTTAGACAAGGTTTAGTAAATATAACAAATAATATGAATGGTTTTATTTTTAAATGGCCTAATGATATGCTATTAAATAATAAGAAAATTTCAGGTATATTATTAGAATGCTCCCCAACAAATGTTTCCAATGTACCAGATTGGGTTGTAATTGGGATAGGTCTAAATATATTTGAGTCACCAGAAGAATTAGATTTTGCTACAAGTCTGAACGAACATGGATATTTTGTAGATTTAAATATATTAATTAAGGAAATAGCAAATCATTTAGAAAAATTTTATAAAGATTGGTTAATTAATGGTTTTGAAAACATTAGAAATATTTGGTTAAAATATTCTCATCCAAAAGGTAAAAAAATTTCAATTGTTATTCAAAATAAAAAAATTGAAGGAAAATTTAATGGAATTACTAGTGATGGCTCTTTAATTATTAAACTCTTTGATAACTCCACTAAAGTAATTTCTGGTGGAGAGGTGAATTTAATTTGAATATTGTTTGGTTTGTAAATGGATTTTAATAAAGATGTTTTGTATTTTATTCCATTAGGTGGTTCTAATGAAATAGGTATGAATTTAAATTTATATGGTTTCAATAATAATTGGATCATTGTTGACATGGGTATAATGTTTGCAGGTGATGAATTTCCGGGTATAGATGTTATTTTACCAGATACCTTTTTCATTGATTCAATAACAGCAAATATAAAGGCAATATTTATTACCCATTCTCACGAAGACCATATAGGGGGTCTGCAATATTTATTTAATAAATTTAATTGCCCTATATATTTAACTGATTTTGCTAAAAAAGTTTTAGAATTTAAGGTAAGGCATACAGATTGTGATGAAGGTCTTTTCTTAAAAGAAGTACATTACCAAAAACCAATTTCGGTTGGTCCATTTGAAGTAATATATGGCGCAATAACACATTCTGTTCCAGAGTCTAGTATTTTATCGATTTCAGTTGGAAATAAATTAATTGTTCATTCTGGAGACTGGAAAATCGATCAAAAACCATTAGTGGGAGATAAAACTGATACTAAGTTTTTAAAAAAATTATCAAAGAAGGGTGTAGATGTTTTAGTTTGTGACTCAACTAATATTTTTAATAGCAAGCCTTCAGGTTCAGAATATGATGTAAGAAAAAATCTTTTAGAAATAATAAAAAAGTCAAAATCAAATAGAGTTTTTGTCACAACTTTTGCATCAAATATAGCAAGATTGTCAACTCTAATTTATATTGCTGAAAATTTAAAAATTAAAATTTGTTTTATTGGTGGTTCCTTAAATAGATCTTTTGATATTGCNAGGTCATGTGGTTACTTAAGCAAATCNCCTAATCAGATAAANTTTAATAATATACNTGAAAAAGAAAAGACTATCATTGTATGNACTGGTTGCCAAGGTGAACCTAGGGCTGCGCTAAGTCAGATTGCCTATGATTTTCATAAANTNAAACTTAAAGATAATGATTTNGTTATTTTTTCATCTAAAATTATTCCTGGTAATGAAAAGAAAATTGGAAATATTATAAATAAAATTACAAGAATGGGTGTGAAAATAATTACAGAAAAAGATGACTTTGTTCATGTATCTGGTCATCCTGGCAGAGAAGAGCTTGAGTATTTGTATAATATTTTAAATCCTAAAGCTTTAATTCCTGTTCATGGTGAAGCAAGACATTTATATGAACATGCTAATTTTGCAAAAAAAATGGGTATAGAGCAACAAGTTATAGTTAATAATGGAGATATAGTGAACTTATCTCAAGGGAAAATTAATATAGAGTCAACTGTTNATTCAGGTAGGGTATTATTAGATGGGAATGAAAAAATTTCTACATCAAGCGAACTTATAAAAGAAAGAATTAGGATAAGAGATAATGGTGTAATATTTATATTATTGTTAAACTTAGAAAAAAAACAAATCAACATACATCTTTCATCAATAGGAGTATTAGAAGATAATCAAAAACTTGAAAAATTAATATCCAAGGAGATAAAAAAAAATTATAAATTAAATTTAATAAATAAAAATAATGTAGATCTAATGGTTAGNCAGTGTGTAAATAGAGTTATAAGAAGTTTTTCTGAAAAAAGACCAAAGNTTGTAATTAAATTTATAGAAGATATAGATTATAAGGAATCGTNATGATAGGAAAGTTAAATCATGTTGCAATTGTAGTTCCTGATTTGGAGCAAGCNAAATTTAAGTATAAGGAATTATTAGGTGCAGATGTGTCAGATANCAAGCACTTAGAAGACCATGGTGTTTCNATAGTTTTTGTAAANCTTAATAATACNAAAATAGAATTAATGCATCCATTAGGCCAAGATTCTCCNATAAAAAACTTTTTGTCAAAAAATCCAAATGGTGGAATTCATCATGTTTGTTATGAGGTTAAAANTATANCAGANTCAATTNCTAAGTTATCAGATCTTGGTGTTGAAATAATNGGTAGTAAGATTCCTTCTATTGGTGCNCATGGAAAACCTGTAATNTTTTTGAAACCNAAACAGTTTGANGGAACCTTAATTGAATTAGAAGAGGCAGGTTNATTATGAATTTTTTAACAGGTATAGCAGTATATTTTGTTATATGGTGGATAAGCTTATTTGTAGTTTTGCCATGGGGAAACAAACCTGAAGAAATTGTAATTGAAGGAAATGAAAAAAGTGCTCCAGCAAAGCCAAGAATATTATTTAAATTTTTAATTACTACGTTTCTTGCTTTTGTTTTATGGTTTTGTCTTTGGTTAACAATTTATTTCAATATCTTGAAAATTAAATAAAAAAAAGCAGGGCTTTGACCCTGCTTTTAAAGTCGCGCTCAAATTCATTGAACGAGCGCGTCGACTAGATTATTTCCTCCCTAAACTTGGGCCAATGTCTAGCCATAATTAGCCTAAGATCTATATATTATAATATTATTACTTTTCAGTCACCTTTTTAGTCATTTTTTTTTTATTTTATCCACAATTAATTGGTTTTTGATGGTAAAAACTGGCAGTTGTTGGTGATTTTTTGATAATGCTTAATATATTAATTTTTTTGGTATTTGTATATTCACTAAAATAATTGAGAATTCTATATACATTTCATAAAATTTGTTTTTGTTTATATTTTTTTGTTTATTATCTTATATTATTAATAACAAATTATTGAGTTATTTAAATTTTTAAGGCCATTAATCAATGAGACTCACAGAATTTTTTTTACCTACTTTAAAAGAGGCTCCATCCGAAGCTAAAGTAATTTCCCATAAATTAATGTTAAGAGCGGGTATGATCAAGCAATCTTCTGCAGGAATATATTCTTGGTTACCGCTTGGATTTAAAGTTTTAAATAAAATTGAACAAATAATTATAAATGAACAAAACTCTATCGGAGCTCAACAAATATTAATGCCTACAATTCAACCTGCTGATATTTGGGTTGAAAGCGGGAGGTATGAAGATTACGGTCAAGAAATGTTGAGGGTTAAAGATAGGTCAGATCGAGATTTATTATATGGACCAACAAATGAATAGCTAATTACTGATATTTTTAGAACGCATATTAAAAGCTATAAATATCTCCCCATAATGTTATATCATATACAATGGAAGTTTAGAGATGAGTTAAGGCCTAGATATGGTGTAATGCGGGGTCGAGAATTTCTTATGAAAGACTCTTACTCATTTGATTTAGACATAGAGAAAGCAAGGTTAACTTACCAAAAAGTTTTTTTATCTTATTTGAGGACTTTTGCTAAATTAGGTCTTCAGGCAATCCCTGTAAAAGCAAACCCTGGTCCAATAGGTGGCGATTTAAGTCATGAATTTGTAATATTAGCCCCTAATGGAGAAAGTGATATTTTTTATGACAAGGGCTTACTAGAACTAGACCCTCTAAAAAACAAAAATTATTTAGATGCTGAATCGATTAATGATGAATATAATTCTTGGGCGAAACACTATTCTTCAACGGATGATATGCATGATCTAAATGAATTCAAAGAAAAAGTTACAGGGGAAAATCAAGGAAATAGTAGAGCTATTGAAGTTGGTCATGTTTTCTATTTTGGTACAAAATACTCTAAATCTATGGGTGCAAATATTATAAATAATACTGGTGAGCAAATACCTGTTCATATGGGCTCTTATGGTATTGGTGTTTCTAGATTATTGGGAGCGATTATTGAATACTCTCATGATGATAAAGGAATAGTATGGCCTAAAAATGTTGCTCCTTTCTCAGTTGGAGTTTTAAATTTAAAAGTGGGTGATGAATATTGTGATAAAATGAGTAAATTAATATACAAAAATTTATTAATTGCAGGTGTGGAAGTGTTGTATGATGATACATCTGAACGAGCTGGTTCTAAGTTTGCGAATATGGACCTAATTGGAATTCCCTTTCAAGTATTTGTTGGCTTAAAAAGTAAAGAGTCAGGTTTATTTGAAATAAAAGAAAGAGCAGAAAATAAAAGATACTTTTTATCTTTGGATAGTATGATTAATCACTTAATAGAAAAATTTAATTGATTTATGTTTAGATATATTGAATTTTTTATTTCATTACGTTATCTCAGATCTAGAAGAAGAGAGAATTTTATTTCTATTGTGTCTGCTTTTTCGTTTTTTGGAATTACAATAGGAGTGGCTGCTTTAATAGTAGTTCTCGCTGTACAGAATGGATTTAGGCAAGAATTATTCACTAGGGTTCTCGGTATCAATCCTCATATATTAATTTCTAATTCAAATGGGTCAATAAATAACTTCACCCAAGTCAAAAGTCATATTAGCTCTATTGAAGGTATAAAATCAGTTTTTCCAATTATAGATTCTCAGGTTATGGTTAGGTCTAAAGGTCAAGTAGCTGGTGCACTTGTAAGAGGGATATCTTTTGAAGATATTAAAGAAGTGGAAATTTTAAAAGATAATTTATTATTAGGTGATTTTAATTCTCTAGATA
>NZXH01000016.1 GCA_002701885.1 Rhodospirillaceae bacterium
AAAAAGTATTAGTTTCGTTTCTTGAGCACAGATTTAAAGTTCTTACTCGTATACTTAAGTTTCGGTTGAATAAAATTGAAAATAGAATGGAAATTCTATCAGGTTACTTAATTGTATATCTAAATATTGAAAAACTTATAAAAATAATCAGAGAAAACGATAATCCAAAACCAATAATAATTAATAAATTCAAATTAACTGATATACAAGCTGAAGCAATTTTAGATATGAAATTAAGAGCTTTAAGAAAGCTTGAAGAAAAACAAATAAAGGAAGAGTTTGATGTGCTTAAGAAACAAAAATCTGAAATAAATTCTTTGCTTAGATTTAAAGATAAAAGATGGGAAAAAATTAAAGAAGAAATTAATGAAATAAAAAATAGATTTGGAAAAAAAACTGATATTGGTAAAAGAAAAACAATAATTGGTACTGAGCCAAAAATAAAATTGAGAGAAATTGAAGGATATTTTGAGAAAGAACCTATAACTATTATATGCTCTAAAAAAGGGTGGATACGTTCTATAAAGGGTCATTCAGAGCCAACTAAAAACGAAAAATATAAAGATGGTGATGGGCCAAAATTTTGGATTAGAGCATTCACTACAGATAAATTAATTTTATTTGCAGACAATGGAAGGTTTTATTATGTTAACCCTGATAAGCTTCCATCTGGCCGTGGTTTTGGTGATCCTGTTAGATCGTTTATTGATTTACCTAGCGAATCAAATCTAATTTCTATGTTTGCCTACAATAAGGGTAGGTCAATTTTAATTTGCTCATCTGATGGTAGGGGCTTTATAACGGAAGAAGATGATATTTTGGCTCAAACAAAGGCAGGTAAACAGGTAATGAATTTAAAAAAAGATACAAAATCTATTGTATGCACACCTGTTGAAGGGGATTTAGTTGCAGTTGTTGGAACTAATAGAAAAATGTTAATTCTTTCATTAAAGGAATTACCTGTAATGAATAAAGGTAGAGGGGTTACGCTACAAAAGTATAAAGACGGTAGTTTATCTGATGCTATCTGTTTCTCTAACTCAAAAGGATTATATTGGCATTCAGGAAATAAAATTAGAACTGAGAAAAATTTTGATCAATGGGTAGGTAAAAGAGCGCAAGCTGGGAGAATCGTTCCAAAAGGTTTTCCAAAGAATAATAAATTCACACTTTAAAATAATTTAAATAATCAGTTAAAATTTAATTAAATTCATCCCAGTTATTATTTTGCAGGATTTCTAAAGGTTTAAAATTTTTTTTGTAAGACATTTTGCTACAGTTTTTGACGTAATACCCAAGATAAATGTAAGAGTAGTTATTTTGTCTGGCCCTATTAATATGATCTAAAATCATAAAATTTCCTAAGCTTTTCTTTTTTTCTTTTGGGTCAAAGAAACTGTATACCATAGAGTAACCTTCAAATAGTTGGTCAGTAAGTGATACTGCTAATAGTTCATCTTTGTTATTTCTGTATTCTATAAGAATAGTATTAACGGGTGAATCTTCAACCATAGATTTATACTCTTTAAACTGCATTAAAGACATATTACCATTTTTATGTCTAGTTTTTTGGTATTTATTAAATAATTCATATTGTTCAATTGAGCCAAGTAGCCTCACATCTTTAGAAGTGATTTCTGTGTTTTTATTTAATACCCGTAAATATTTTTTAGAAAAATTAAATTTTTTTGCATTGATTCTAATTGGCATACATGCGTTACAATTATTACAATCTGGTTTATATAAAATTCCATGGCTTCTTCTGAATCCAGATTTGGCCATAAAATCGTGAGTAAGGTCGGAGTCAAGGTCATCTAAGTGTGTAAAAATAAGTTGTTCTTTCTTATTTGGAAGGTAAGGGCATGTTGTTTGAGGGGTTTTATAAAATTTTAGTTGCATAAAAAAAGGTGTTTCATTCATTTAATTATTTTTTAAAAACTTATTTTAAACCTCTAAATAATATTTTTGAATTTATTTTATTTGGTATAAAAAAAACTTTTGATACTTCTATTGCCTTTTCAGGTACAAAAGACTTACATGAAAAAATATCTAAGTATACACTATTTGTGTTTTCTGCGAAGTGAGCGCATATGTTTGAGGTTTCTATTAATTGGACTAAAGAAAAGCCAGATGCTTTAGGGTTGTCTGTTGCAAAGTGTTCTATTATTGGCTCTCCAAATGGTTTCATATTTATTGTTTTTACTAGTTTCTTAGAAAAATTATATATATTTTTTCTATCATTAATTAATTTTTTATCACATTCTTCCATATCAATAATTAAATGCATACCCCAGAAATTGTCTTGTTGTATATCGGGTATATTAAGTGAGGAAACTTCCTGAATAGAATCTTCTTTTTTTAAATAATTCATTACTTTTCCTCAGGATTATTTTCAAACACATTGTTTTCTTTACTTTTGGATAAGTAGAGGCCAATTATTAACCCTGCAGCACCAAAAATTGGTATCCATAGTTCAAATTTTCCCATAAAACCTGAGAAAGCTGTCCCTAAAATAATCCCAAATAAAATTGAAGCTCCGAGAATACTGGGTTTTAAATTTTTTTCATTAGTCTTATTATTATCCATTGCTATCTCTTGGAAAGATGTTTTGCTACTTCTTCTGCGAAGTATGTAATTATACCATCAGCTCCTGCCCGTTTAAAAGCTATTAAACTCTCATGGATACATTCTTTTCTGGGGAGAAAGTCATTTTTTATTCCGCTTAGTAACATAGAATATTCTCCACTAACTTGATAAGCAAAAGTAGGAATTCCAAAAGAAGATTTTACTTGATATAGTATATCTAAATAAGGTAACCCGGGTTTTACTATTACCATATCAGCGCCTTCTGATATATCTAGTGCGACTTCATGAAGTGCTTCTTGACTATTCCTAGGGTCCATTTGATATGTTCTTTTATCTCCTGTTAACCTTCCAGAGCTACCAACTGCATCTCTAAAAGGACCATAGAATGATGATGAATATTTTGCTGCATATGACATGATTTGTGTATTATAAAAACCTTCTGAGTCTAGGGCTGATCTAATGCTTCCAATTCTTCCATCCATCATATCAGAAGGTGCAATTATATCGCACCCTGCTTCTGCCTGTAAAACAGCCTGTCTGCATAAGATATCTACGGTTTTATCATTTAGGATTTCACCATCCTTCAGAATGCCATCATGTCCATGAGTAGTATAAGGGTCCAAAGCCACATCACACATTACTCCTATATTTGGTATTGATTTTTTAATTGAATTTATAGCTCTACAAACAAGGTTATTGGCTCTAATAGCCTCACTTCCATCATCAGATTTTAGTGAAGGTTCAATAACAGGAAATATAGCAATTGTTGGAATACTATAATCTGCAGCATTTTTTACAGTATCTAAAAGATTGTCTATACTTAATCTATTTACTCCTGGCATGGAGGCAACTGGCTGAACTTTATTCACCCCATCAATAACAAATAACGGTAAAATTAAATCTGAAATTTTGAGATAATTTTCTGCTACAAGTCTTCTTGACCAGTTTGATTTTCTATTCCTCCTCATTCTTACTTTGGGGAATGTTCTATTTATGTTACCTTTTAACATTTGCAATGCCCCAAGGATTAATTTTAAAAAAAGAATTTAAAAATAAATTTATAATTATATTCACTATATTAAATGATTTTACTTAAATGCTTGAATACCTGTTTGTGCTCTTCCAAGTATTAAAGCATGTATATCGTGTGTCCCTTCATAAGTATTTACAGCTTCAAGGTTCATTAAGTGTCTAATAACATGATATTCATCAGAAATACCATTCCCTCCGTGCATGTCTCGAGATAATCTAGCGATATCAAGAGCTTTTCCACAGGAGTTTCTTTTGATAATAGATATTTGCTCAGGTGAAGCTAAATTCAAATCTAACAGTCTACCTACCTGTAAACATGCATTTAATCCAATTGAAATTTCTGTTTGCATATCTGCTAATTTTTTTTGAATTAACTGATTCGCCGCTAATGGTTTATCAAATTGTTCTCTTTCTAATGTGTACTTTCTTGCTGCGTGCCAGCAAAACTCAGCCGCGCCAATAGCTCCCCAAGCGATACCATATCTTGCATTATTTAAACATCCAAAAGGTCCTTTAAGACCCTCAATATCTGGGAAAGCGTTTTGTTCAGGTACAAAAACATTATCCATAACTATCTCACCAGTAATAGAAGCTCTTAATGCAAATTTTCCTTCTATTTTTGGAGCAGAGAGACCCTCCATTTCTTTTTCAAGAATATAACCTCTAATTTTATTTTTTTGAGTATCTTTAGCCCATACTATAAAAACATCCGCTATGGGTGAATTAGTTATCCACATCTTATTTCCGCTCAGGATATATCCACCTTCAGTTTTTTTTGCTGTAGTTTTCATCGAACCTGGGTCAGAGCCGTGGTCAGGTTCTGTTAGCCCAAAGCAACCAACTTTCTTACCTTTTGCTAGGTCTGGAAGAAATCTATTTTTTTGTTCTTCGGTTCCATAAGTTGCTATGGGCCACATAACTAAACTGGACTGAACGCTGAAAGCGGATCTATATGAAGAATCAATTCTTTCTATTTCTCTTGTTATTATTCCATAAGCAGTATAACCAACTCCAGGACATCCATATCCAGAAATAGTAGGGCCTAAAATACCTAAATTGCCCATCTCATTATAAATTTCCCTATCGAACTTTTCGTATCTGTTAGCCTCTAAAATTCTGGGCATTAGTTCTTTCTGAGCATAATCTCTTGTTGTCTTTTGAATAATTTTCTCTTCTTCAGTTAACTGTGCGTCAATTAGAAGAGGGTCTTCCCAGTTGAACTTAGGAGGAGCAGAACTTTTTAACTCAGATATTTCTTTTAATTGCATTAGCTTTATCCTAATAAATAATAATTACCCTAATTATAAATATATAACAAAATATGCTCGTTTATTATAATAACATACCATTATATATAATACATTTTAGGAATAATTCTCAACAAAATGCACAATTTTATTTGCAATTTAACTATGATTCTTAAAATTGCCCATTTTATTGATTTATCCCCTTGCGTGTAATAGAAGGTATATATAAATATAAGATATTCAATATTTAATATTAACAATTGCATGCACATAATTATTCATGGACTACGAAAAATTTTATAAAGAAAAAATTGAAGCACTGAAGGATGAGGGTAGATACCGTGTATTTGCTGAGTTATCTCGTCAAAAGGATAACTTTCCAGTTGCGACTCATTTTCACGATGATTCCAAGAATGACGTAGTTGTATGGTGTTCTAATGACTATTTAGGAATGGGGCAAAATAGGAATGTTATTGAAGCAATGGAGAAAGCCCTCCATGAGTGCGGCGCTGGAGCAGGTGGTACAAGAAATATATCAGGGACGAACTATTACCATGTATTGTTAGAGGAAGAGATCGCATCATGGCATAATAAAGAAGCTGCTTTGATTTTTACCTCAGGATATATATCTAATGAGGCAACACTTAGTACTTTAGCTGGCTTAATACCCGAATGTGTAGTTTTCTCGGATGAAAATAATCATGCTTCAATGATAGCTGGAATAAGAGCGAGTAAATCAGAAAAAAAGATTTTTCGTCATAATGATGTAGAACATTTAGAAGAGCTATTAAGGCAAACAGATATAAATAAACCAAAAATTATAGCTTTTGAATCCGTATATTCTATGGATGGGGATATAGCTCCTATAAAAGATTTTTGCGATTTAGCCGATAAATATAATGCTATTACATATCTTGATGAAGTGCATGCTATAGGCCTTTATGGAGAAAAAGGTGGTGGGATTTCTGAAAGAGATGGTTTATCGGATAGAATAACTGTTATTGAAGGGACTCTGGGCAAAGCTGTTGGAGTAATGGGGGGGTACATTGCGGCTTCAAAAAATATTGTTGATGTTGTTCGTAGTTATGCTTCACCGTTTATTTTTACTACATCTATGTCTCCTGTCCTCTCTGCAGGAGCTCTAGCTAGCATCAAATTTTTAAAAGAGAATAATCATTTGAGATTAAAGCACCAAGAAAGGGCAGCAAAGCTAAAATCTAGTTTTTTTAAATCTGGTCTTTCAATTTTACCTTCTAAAACTCATATTGTTCCTCTTATGGTGCGTAATGCTAGATGCTGCAAAAGGGCATCAGATATGTTGCTTTTTGATTATGGGGTTTATGTCCAGCCTATAAATTACCCAACTGTTCCCAGAGGCACAGAGAGATTAAGGTTTACACCTACACCCCTTCATACTGATAAAATGATTGATGATTTATTGATCGCTCTTAATGAAGTTTGGTCATACCATGATATAGGTAAATTTGCCGCTGCTTAGATTGTTTTTTTATTTATTAATAATAAGCCTATTAGCGTAGCCAACCCAATAACTGAACATATAATAATTGATGATGCAGGGCCGTATTTTATTGCGAGAAATCCAACAAGAAGTATTCCCAATGGATTCATCCCAATTCCAACTGATATAAGTCCCAAAACTCTTGCTCGCATTTCTTTAGGTGCAATTATAAATGGAAGAGTACCTTGCATCGTAGAAAACCCTCCCATCCCAATTCCAGTTAAAAACATTATAAAAATTGATAAAATGTAATAATTACTATAACCAAATAAACATATACCAATCATTACCAAGCATGATCCAAAAAAGTAAAAAGACTTATATAGTTTCTTTAAGGCTATAATTGATATCAGTGAAGCTGCTATAACTGCACCTATACCATCTATACTAACAAGGATTCCTATTAAAAAAGGTGAAACATCTAATTGATTTTGCGCTATTACTGGAACCATAATCATATACGGAAATGCAAACAAATTCATTGTTACAGTTATTAGTAAAAAACCTAGTATAGAAGGTTCTTTGCGGGCAAAATTAATTCCATTAATTAAATCATTGAAATAAGTTGATTTTATTTTATTGCTTTTAGAATTTGATTTATCTTCAACTACTCTGAAAATTTGATACATGTTAAAAGCATAAAAAAAACTTAAAATTAAATAGGCCCCATGTAGTCCTGAAAACTCCATGATTGTTCCACCTAAAAATGGGCCTATAACTCTTGTTCCATTTCTTGCTATTGAGTCAAATCCCATTGCGCTTCCTACTCGATCACTCCCAGCAAGTTCACCAAGCATATTTCTTCTAACAGGAAAGTCAGTCGAAAAGACTACACCAGTAAGAGTCATTCCAATAATTATGTGCCAAATTTGAATTAATTTAAAATAAGATAGTATTGCAAGTATTAAAGATGATATGACTAAAAGACCATATGCAAATATGAGTATTTTCCTTTTACTAAAATAGTCTGACACTACGCCGGTTAATCCACCTAAAAAAATCATTGGCACTGCTCTAGCAAAATTTGCTAAAGTAACTGCAAGTGCTGATTGAGTGGCGTTATATATAAACACAGTAATTGCGAGCATTTCTAACCACTGATTGCCCATTGAAGCAGCGCCTACAGTCCATAACTTTACAAAGTTTTTATCCCTAAAAAGACTTTTTAGAGTATTCTTGTGCATTAATAGATTCCAATAATTATTAAATTTAGAGAATTATATAAAGATAGTTAAGTATACTCGATTTGATATATTTTTTTCTTATAAATCTTAGTGTATCATACTAATGAGGTATTAATCAGATGTCTATTAAAGAATATTTATTCGAGTTTAATTTGGTGGGTGCTTATGTAAAGGTTTCAGCTATTGACCCTATAACTAATACAGAGGTATCAATTGTAGGAGATCCAAATTTATCGAAATCAGAGCTAAAAAGAGTTGCAATCAAAAAACTTGAGTATGTTATGAATAAGGATAAGAAAAAAGCAGTTGATAACTTAATATGAATGATAAAGATAAAAAAATAAATGATACTAAAGTAGTATTATCTGTGAAGTCTATAAGCAAAAACTTTGGAGGCTTGAAAGCACTTAATAATGCTAGTTTTGATATAATGTCAAAAAGTATAACAGCTTTGATAGGCCCTAATGGTGCCGGAAAAACAACTTTATTTAATATTATTACCGGTTTTTTTAAATCTGATAGCGGCAAAATTATACTTGATGGAAAAGATATTACAAATCATCCAACTCATCGTTTATTTGCAAATGGTTTGATAAGAACTTTTCAGATTCCTGCTTCATTTTATAGGATGACCGTCTTAGATAACTTAATGGCTGTTCCAATGAATCAGTCTGGAGAAAATTTATTTTTTTCACTTATTGGCTCAAAAAAAATAAAAAATGAAGAAAAAAAAATCTATGAAAAATCAATAGAAGTATTAGATTTTTTAGAAATTTCACACATAGCTAAAAAATTTGCAGGAGAGTTATCGGGTGGTCAAAAAAAATTACTTGAGCTTGGGAAAGTAATGATGACTGATCCAAAAGTTGTTTTATTAGATGAGCCCGGTGCTGGTGTAAACCCTACGCTAATGAAAAAGTTAACTGGTTTTATTAAGAAATTAAATAAAGAGAGAGGTTATACTTTTTGTATTATTGAGCATGATATGGATTTAATCTCAACGCTATGCGACCCTATAATTGTTATGGCTGAGGGGACGGTTTTGGCCTCTGGGGATATTGAAAAAATAAGATCAAATGAATTAGTTAAAGAAGCATATCTTGGAACTAGATAAATAATGAAAATTTTAAGTATCAACAATATTTTTGGAGGATATGGAGGGGTAAATATACTTAACGGAATATCTCTTTTTGTCAAAAAGTCAGAGATTGTTGTAATTATTGGTCCTAATGGTTCAGGAAAATCGACAACAATGAAATCAATTTGTGGGCTAGTGGATATAAATTCTGGCTCAATAAATTTTAAAGAAGAAGATATTACTAATTTAAGAACAGATAAGATTGCTAATTTTAAAATTGGTTATGTTCCACAGGAAAATAATATTTTTTCTTCTCTATCAGTTGATGAAAATTTAGAAATGGGTGCCTATAATTTAAAAAAGGGAAAAAATGAAATAAGAGATCAAGCTGAAAAAATTTATCAAATATTTTCTCCATTAAGGGAAAAATATAAACAACCTGCTAGTAGTTTATCTGGGGGGCAAAGACAAATGGTTGCTATTGGAAGAGCATTAATGATGGATCCAGATTTATTGCTTTTAGACGAACCAACTGCGGGTTTGTCACCAAAGTTTAC
Organism: Rhodospirillaceae bacterium; assembly: GCA_002701885.1. Lineage (GTDB taxonomy): Bacteria > Pseudomonadota > Alphaproteobacteria > SHVP01 > SHVP01. Next base: position 9,204 of record NZXH01000016.1, read on the forward strand.
AGATCTAATTTTTGAAAAGGTAATAGAAATTAATAGATTAGGGGTTTCAATCTTGATGGTAGAGCAGAATGCTAAGGAAGCATTATCTTTTGCTGATAGGGCATATGTTTTAGTAATGGGAAGAAATAGATTTGAGGATACAGGGAAAAACCTTCTTAGAAGTGAAGAGATTGGAAAGATGTTTTTGGGGGGGTAAAAACCTTGGAATTTAAGTATTTACCATTAATTTATCTAATTTGAATAAATATATTGAGATAAGATTTCTTATAGAAACTATATGATACTTGATATAATTTATATTTAAATTAGACTGTAAATTTTTTAAAGAGCTGATACATCATGACTATAAAAACAATTATCCTCGCATCAGATCATGCTGGTCATCTTTTAAAGAATATTATATGCGATCGAGTGACTACCAAAGGTTATGAAATTATAGATTTGGGAACAAACAATTCTGATCCTGTGGACTATCCAGATTTTGGGCACTTGGCTGCTGAGGAGTTTATAAGACGTAATGCAAGTTTTGGTTTTATTTTTTGTGGAACTGGTATAGGTATTTCTATGGCTGCAAATAAGCATAATGGTATTCGAGCAGCGTTATGTAACGATGTTAATTCCACTAAGTTAGCAAGGTCTCATAATGATGCAAATATTCTTGCTCTTGGAGAGAGAGTCATTGATGTAGAAATTGCAAAAGAATGTGTTGATGTATTTATTAATACACCTTTTGATGGAGGCAGGCATTCTAATAGAGTTAAAAAAATTGATTTGATTAATAGAGAGAGGGTTAACTGATGCGCTGTCCTTTTTGCGGAAACGATGAAACACAAGTGAAAGACTCTCGGCCAGCAGAAGACCACTCAGCCATTAGAAGGAGGAGGTATTGCCCAGGTTGTGGCTCTAGATTTACTACCTTTGAAAGAGTGCAACTTAGAGAACTTACTGTTGCAAAAAAAAATGGTCAACATGCACCATTTGATAGAGATAAACTCTCACGATCAATTTTGATAGCTACAAGGAAAAGACCTGTTGAAGCGGAGAGAGTTGATAGGATGATTAATGGTATTGTAAGAAGGCTGGAAAGTTTAGGAGAAAGCGACATATCTAGTGATACAATTGGTGAGCTAGTTATGGAAGGCTTAGCTAACCTTGATCAAGTTGCTTACGTTAGGTTTGCTTCTGTATATAGAAACTTTAGAGAAGCAAGAGATTTTGAAACATTTGTTGGTAAAATGGGTGGAGGTATAGAAGACGACCTTCTCGAATGATTTTAAATATATGCAGCATGCAATTAATATCTCAACTAGAGGATTAGGCCTTACTTGTCCCAATCCTTCAGTTGGCTGCGTAATAGTTAAAGAAAACCTTATTATTGGGAAAGGTGTAACAGGCAGAGGTGGAAGACCTCACGCTGAGTCGGTTGCTTTGGGTATGGCAGGAAAAAAAGCTAAAGGTTCAACAGTATATGTTACACTTGAACCATGCGCGCATTATGGTTTAACACCACCTTGTTCAGATTCCTTAATTTCGGCAGAAGTCAGCAGAGTAGTTATTGCTACTTTAGATCCTGACAAGAGGGTTTCAGGTAAGGGAATAAAAAAATTACAAGAATCAGGTATAGAAGTGGTTTCTGGAATTCTTGAAAAAGAAGCGCTAGAAATTAATGAGGGCTATTTTAAAGCCACCATGCAAAAACTACCATTCGTCACTTTGAAGCTTGCAGTTTCAACTGATAGCAGGTCTGCTACAAAAACTGGAAAAAGTAAATGGATAACATCTCAGGGCGCGCGTGATCATTCACATATGTTAAGAGCTAGAAATGATGCTATAGTTATTTCATCTGCTACAGTCAATGAAGATAACCCATCTTTAACATGTAGACTGCCAGGGATGATTAGTTATTCCCCTATCAGAGTTCTGTTGGATGCATTTAGAAAAGTTCCAAATGATTTGGAAATATTCAAAAATGCGATAGATATACCTCTTTGGATTTTTACAACTGTACCTAGTGATGAAAAGATTAATCAAGAATCAATTAAATTAGGTGCAAAAATAATAATTGTAAAAAAGGATAAATTTAGTTATGGAGTGAATTTAAAAGAAGTTTTCAAATCTTTATCTGATTCTGGGGTTACTCGAGTAATGGTTGAGAGTGGAGGTAAACTGGCATCAGCCTTATTACATGAAAAACTAGTTGATAAAATTATAATTTATCGCGCACCATCATTAATTGGTGGTGATGGCTTATCATCAATAGATACAATTAATGTAGAAAATTTATCTGATAGTGTTAAGCTTGAGCTTACAAAGTTAGAGCAATTTGAAAATAATATAATTGAGACATATAAGGTATTAAAATAATTATGTTTACAGGTATAATCACTGATATTGGAAAAATAAAGAAAATTTCAAAAAATAAAGACTTAAAAGTATCAATTCAAACAAAATTTAAGCAAGATGATTTAGTTATTGGTTCGTCTATAGCTTGTTCAGGCCCTTGTTTAACCATTATAGAATCAGAAGACAATTCTTTTTCAGTTGAAGTTTCAAATGAAACTATTTCTAAAACAAATATTGGCCAATGGAAATCAGGTCATTTAATAAATTTAGAAAAAGGGTTGAAAGTGGGTGATGAAATTGGAGGGCATTTTGTTACAGGTCATATTGATGGAGTAATAAGGTTAATAGACAGAAAAATAGATTCAGGTTCAATAATGTTAACGTTTGAACAAAATAAAGATCTAATAAGATTTATACCGCCAAAAGGTTCAGTTTCTATAGATGGCGTTTCTCTTACAATTAATAAATCTCTTGAAAATGAATTTACAGTAAATATTATTGACCATACACAAAAAAACACTACTCTTGGTGAGCTAGATATTGGTCAATGGGTAAATATTGAGGTAGATATGTTTGCTAGGTATATCAACCAACTAAATAAATTTAATTAAAAGATAGTTATGAAAAAATATAATCACTTGTCTTCCCCAGAGGAAATTATCAATGAGGCTAAGAATGGACGTATGTTCATATTAGTTGATGATGAAGATAGAGAGAATGAGGGTGACTTAATAATCCCTGCTGAGAAAACTAAGCCCGACTCAATTAATTTTATGGCAAAATTTGCACGTGGCCTTATTTGTTTAGCTTTGACAGAAAAAAGGTGTGCTGAACTTAACCTTCCTCTAATGGCCCGAAAAAACCAAAGTAAATTTGAAACTGCATTTACAGTTTCAATTGAAGCAAGAGAAGGGGTTACAACAGGTATTTCTGCTTCTGACAGGTATAAAACTATTCAGGTTGCAATAAATAAAAACTCTGGACCTGGTGATATTTCAACTCCTGGGCATGTATTCCCTCTTATTGCAAGAGAAGGAGGGGTTCTGGTAAGAAGTGGACATACAGAGGCGGCTGTAGATATTGCAAGACTAGCAGGTTTAAATCCTTCAGGAGTAATTTGTGAAATAATGAATGACGATGGCTCAATGGCAAGGATGCCTGATCTGATTAAATTCTCAGAATTTCATAATTTAAAAATAGCAAGTATTGCAGACTTAATAGCTTTTCGTAGATCTAACGATACGATTGTTGAAAGAATCATCGAGAGACCATTTAATTCAATTTATGGTGATGATTGGAAGATGCTTATATTCAAAAATACAATAGATAAAACTGAGCATATTGCTCTTGTTAAGGGGTCGGTCAATGGCAATGAACCTGTTTTAGTTAGGGTGCATTTGTTTAATATTATGAAAGATTTACTCGGTGAAAAAAGTGGTATGGGCGGAGAACTCTCTGCTGCACTTAAAATGGTTGGAAAAAATGGAAAAGGCGTAGTTGTATTAATTAGAGATGCTAGGCCCACTAGCTTATCTGACAGAGTCCTTTTTGAGCTTGGTGAAGAAGTAAAGAAACAGCCATTAAGAGATTATGGAGTTGGAGCTCAAATTTTAGCTGACTTAGGAGTTAAAAATATGATTTTATTATCTAATAGTGATAGAACAATTATTGGGTTAGATGGGCATGGGTTATCAGTAGTTGATAGAATTGCAATTAACTTATGAAA
>NZXH01000017.1 GCA_002701885.1 Rhodospirillaceae bacterium
AGAAATACAGGTTGCTGGCCTTAGAAACATGAACTGGCATGAGGTTAAACCCCAGGTCGATGAAGTTGAGTTTCCCGATGGCAAAAAAATTATACTTCTTTCTAAAGGTAGGCTAGTAAACTTAGGAAATGCAATGGGCCACCCAAGTTTTGTTATGAGCGCATCTTTTTCAAATCAGGTCCTCGCACAGATTGAAATTTGGAATAATCCAAATAAATATGAAAAAAAGGTATATGTTTTACCTAAAAACCTTGATGAAAAAGTTGCAGCTATTCACCTTGATAAGCTCGGGGCTAAACTTACAAAACTAACTAAAGAACAATCTGATTACATTGGGGTAGACAATTCTGGTCCATTTAAACCTGAGTATTACAGATACTAATATATAGTTTTCTCCAGTTTTTAGTCTACATTTTTAAAAAAAATAAAAATTTGGCCTAAATTTGAATTTTTTTTTTTTATTTCATATTAAAAAGTATGGAAATGCATTAAATTAACCCTGTTGAAGTGCAGTTTTATTGGAATAATTTTTTTTCTCTATGTATATGGTTTAAAAGCTAACCTTACTTGACCATAATTACTATTTTTTTTATCATTACAGAGTCTAAGTATTAATAAATTAGGAAAAATAAAATAAATGTCAATTTCTACTATTTTAGGTGTTCTTTTCGGACTAGGGCTAGTTGTTGGTTCCATTGCTATTTCAACAGACAACCTAGCTTCATTTATTAGTATACCTTCAATGCTTATCGTTGTCGGAGGAACACTAGCTGCTTCTTTCATTGGTTTCCAAGCAAGATATGTAATACAAGCCCTTAAGGATATTGGTGCACTTGTAAAAAAAGAAACTGTAAATAGAAATATACTTACTCAAGAAACTGGTAAAATAATTCGGTGGGGATTTTTAGTTAAGAAAAATGGTATTCTTGCTCTTGAAAGAGAAGCTAAGTCAGCTAAAGATCAAGACTATTATCTTAACTATGGAATAGATCTAGTTATAACTGGTTATACTGCTGACGAGGTTAGAGATATGATGCAAGCTGCAGCTGGTGAGATGTTTGGAAGAGCAATGGTAAATGCAGATATATTAAAAAACATGACTGCAGTTGCGCCAGCTTTTGGAATGATTGGAACACTTATTGGTCTAATAATCATGCTACAAAATATTGGTGGGGATCCAAACGGTCTCGGAGCAGGATTAGCTGTTGCGCTTTTAACTACTTTATACGGAGTTCTTTTTGCTCGTATGGTATTTGCTCCTGCAGCTACAAAAGCTTCTCAAAAAGCTGGAATTCAAAGATTTAGAAACCTTCTCGTTTGTGAAGGACTAGCAATGTTAGCTGAGCATAGAAGTCCAAGGTACATTCAAGATAGGATGAATAGCTTTCTTGACCCTGAAATACACTATTCTATCGACAAAAAAGGCGGCGGTGGAAAAGATAAAAAGAAAAAAGCAGCCTAGTAATTATCATTTGATAGATTAAAAATGGCAAAGTTACCTCCTCCACCTCCAGAAGAAGAAGAAAAAGAAGACTGGCTTTTAACTTATGCAGACGCCATCACGCTTTTAATGGCATTCTTTGTTCTTCTTTACACAGTTTCAGATCCTAATACGGAAAAGTTTGAAGCGGTGACTAAAGGGATGGTTGAGTCTTTAAGAGGAGGTAGTGTAAAAACTCCCTTTACAGATTTATCTAAAGATCTTTCTCAAGTTCAATCTGAATCAGACTCATCTAAAGTAGGGTCAACAAAAAGAGGCTTAACTTTTGAATTTAAATCAAGAAAAATGTTTGAACCGGGATCAGCAAATATTGTTCCTGAGGGTATAAAGGCCCTTGATAGAGTTGCTCAATTAGTAACATTTAGACTTGGAAAGAAAAATTATAAAATAGAAGTTGAAGGGCATACTGATGATACACCTATAAGCACTCCACAATTTCCTTCTAATTGGGAATTATCATCCGCAAGAGCATCAGCAGTAGTTCGTTTTATGATATCTAGGGGAGTGCCTGGAGATCGACTTAGAGCAGTTGGCTATGCCGATACTAAGCCGAAGGACGGCTTTCCTTTTAAGAATCAGGAAGGAGCACCTATACCAGAAAACCGAGAAGAAGGCAGGCGTGTTGTAATTAGAATTGAACGATAATTCTTATTAAGTGTTTTGTATTTTCTAGATTATAGTTTTCTATATATTTTTTTATTAAAATCTATACAATTTAAGCTCTTTCTTACTCTAGAAGTTATTTGGGAGGATATCACTGTGGTAGAAAATTGGGATGTCATTATAGTCGGCGCTGGAACTGCAGGAATTCCTGCTGCTATTTTTGCAGGACAAAGAGGTGCAAAAGTTTTACTATTGGACGCAGCTGATAAAATTGGAGGTACACTTCACTTAACTACAGGACAAATGAGCGCCGCAGGTACTGCTCTACAAAAGAAATTAGGTATAAATGACAACCCTAAAGACCACTTTGATGATGTTATGCGAATTAGTGAAAATACTGCTGATAGAGACTTAGTGAAACTAGCAGTTGATAATGCAGCTGATACATTTGATTGGTTAATGAATAACGGCTTTACTCCATTAAAAAACCATCCCGTTCTTGGAAATGCTCATGAACCATATAGTGAAAGAAGGTATTATTGGGGTCCATATGCTGGAATATCAATTTTAGAAGCAATGAGTCCTTTACTTGATGAACAAATAGCCTCTGGACAAGTTGTTATAAGCCTTAAAACTAAACTTAAGAATTTAATTTTAAATAACAAAAAAATAATAGGAATAGATATAGAAGCCGAGGATGGAACTAAGGCTACCATTAAAGGAAAAAATGTTATTTTATCAACTGGTGGTTATTCTTCAAACCCTGAATTATTTAGGGAGCTTAGTGGACCTAAACTATACTGGAAAGGTGCTTACCCCTACTCTAGAGGAGAAGGACTTACCTTAGCTAAAAAAATTGGTGGAGTTCTAAGGGGAGGTGAGAATTACTTATGCGGGTACGGCGCAATATTAAAAAGCTTTAATTATCCAACCGAAATTACAACTAGAGTGATATCTCACCCTCATATAAGACTCCCTTGGGAGATTCATGTAAATATTAAAGGGGAACGTTTTTTTCAAGAAGATTATGATTCAGTTCATATAAGAGAAAAAAAACTTCTTGAACAAAAAAACCTTATGTCCTGGGTTATTTTTGACGAAGAAATAAATAAAAAATCTCCAGCACTTTTAAAAGACTTTTCTAAAGAAGATACTAATTCATTCTTTTCAAATCACCCTATGTTCTATATTGCTGATGATTTGGGTGATTTAGCAAGAAAATCAGGCGTAGAAGAAGAAGGACTAAAAAAAACTATTAGCGAATATAATTATTCTATAGAAAATAATAAACCAGACCCATTTGGGAGAATTCATAGGCCTCTAAAAATAGAAAAACCACCATTCTATGCAATATGTACCCATGGAGTTTCTATAACAAGCACAGTCGGTCTGACTGTAAATTCCCAACTAAATGTTATTGATGCAAAAAAAGAACCAATAAATAACCTATTTGCTGCAGGAGAAATATTAGGCTCAGGGCAAACTATGGGTAAATGTTCAGCTGGAGGGATGATGCTTACACCAGCTCTGACTTTTGGAAAACTTCTAGGGCAAAAATTATTATCGTGGTAAATTTAAATATAATTTTCTTTGGAGATAAAAATGTCAAAAGATTGGGATGTAATAATTATTGGAGCAGGTAGTGCAGGAATACCTACCTCTATATTTGCCGCTAATAGAGGAGCAAAAGTTTTACAGATAGAAGCGGATGACAAGATAGGTGGAACTTTAATGTTATCATCAGGTCAAATTTCTGCGGCAGGTACAAAAAGACAAAAAAAAATGGGAATAGAAGATAGTGCCATAGAACATTATCAAGACGCCCAACGTATTGCAGAAAATACAATTGATCCTGTTTTAGGAAAACTAGCAATTGATAATGCTGCAGATACATATGACTGGTTAGAAAGTATTGGATATAAACCTATAAATAATCACCCAGTAGCTGGTGGTGCTCATGAGCCTTATTTAAAAAGAAGATATCATTGGGCAGATAATGCTGCCATAGCAATTCTTGACGTTTTAAAACCAATACATGAAAAACTTGTTGAAGAAAAAAAAATAGATTTGCGCCTAAATTGCAGAATGGTAGAAATCTTAAAAGATAAATCAAATAATGTTATAGGCGTTGAAGCTAAATCAGCTAATGGCAAAGATGTTTTTTATGGGAAAAATATTGTAATTACTACTGGTGGTTATGCTCATAATAAAGACCTATGGAAAGAATTAACTCCCAATATTCCTCTCAGAGCCTGGACAAACAGATATAGCCTTGGTGATGGTCTAATCGCTGCTAGGAAGATAGGTGCAGATTATGATGGGGCAAATAAATTTTTGTGTACCTTCGCTGGTGTTCTTGAAGACCCAGAAGATCCATTCTCTACATCATTAGGCATGCAATTTTCTCCTCAAGTAAGAGAACCATGGGAGATATATGTAAATAGTGACGGCAATAGATTTGTTAGAGAGGACCATCCCAGTGTGCATGCAAGAGAGCACGCTCTATTAGACCAAAAAAACCAAAAAATGTTTATTATATTTGATGAAAGAATAAAACAGAATGCGCCTTGTATAAATCCATTAATAGAATCTTCAATAGATGATAAATATGGAAATCACCCACACTACTCTAAGTCAAATACACTAATAGAGTTAGCAAAAAAAATCAGTGTACCTGAAAAAAACCTTATTGAAACTGTTGAAAAATATAATTTGGCCACAGAAAATGGCATTGATAAAGAATTTAACCGCATAAGAATGTTTGGAAAGATTTCAAAACCGCCATTTTATGCTATCCATGCAGGTGGTATAACAGTAGTTAGTCCAGCAGGCTTAAAAACTAATGAATCGCTTAATGTATTAGATATTCAAGGCAGAACAATACCCAATCTTTTTGCAGCGGGTGAGGTTCTAGGCTTTACACGATTATCTGGTTCAGCTTTTGTAAATGGAATGTCTTTAATGCCTGCAATTGCTTTCGGTAAATTACTAGGGGAAAAAATCCTTCATTGGAAAAAAAATTAATATGCTTAATGGCCCTTTAAAAAATAAAAACGCTTTAGTAACAGGTGGAGGTGGGCCTGCTATGGGAAGCTCTCATTGTGAAAAATTATCTCGATTAGGCGCACATGTAATTGTTTTTGATAAAAGAGAAGAAAAAGCTGAGATTGTCTCGAAAAAAATTATACAAAATGGAGGATCTTCTGAATTTATTGTTTGTGATATAACTAATATAGAAGCAGTTAATGATGCATTAGAAAGGTTAAAACAAAGGAATCCAATTGATATTTTAGTTAATCATGCAGGCATCTCAGGAATGTCTCTCCCATTTGAGAAGATTACTGAAGATATATTTGATAATATGTTGTCTGTAAATTTAAAATCTATGTTTTTTATCACACAAAAATTAATTGAAAATATGAAAAAAAATAACTGGGGAAGAATTATTAATATCGCTTCAGATTTTACAATGTACGGTAGTCCACTTGCCTCTCACTACACAGCCTCAAAATCTGCTGTGCTTGGACTAACAAAGAGCTGGGCTCGAGAATTAGCGCCATGGAAAATATGTGTGAATGCAGTTGCTCCAACACTTTTAAAAAGCGAACTTACCCTTGCTAGCGTCGGTGAAGCCTTCTTAGATTCTGAATCAAAAAATGCACCAATGGGATCATTACCAGATGCTGAAGATGTCTCAGAATTAGTTGCATTTCTAGCTTCCCCTTCTTCAAAATCAATAACAGGACAAACAATTAGCCCCAATGGTGGGAGAACTATTGTAGGAATTTAAATTTATTTTATAATGAAATTTGATATAATTATTATTGGTGCAGGTATGGCAGGTTTGCCTTGTGCTATAAGAGCTGCTGATAGAAACAAAAAAATTTTATTAGTAAATAAAAATAAAAATATTGGAGGTAAATTAGATAGAAGCACTGGACAAATAGCTGCGGCTGGAACGAATATTCAAAAAAGAAAAAAAATTCAAGATAACCCAAATTTACACCTCAGAGAAGCATGGGAAATTTGCAAAGGTACTGCCAATCTTAGCTTACTTAAACTAGCAATTGATAATGCTGCTGATACAGTAAATTGGTTAGAAACAATTGGTGTAAATTTTCCAGAAAATCATCCTGTCATTACCTACCAACATGATATTTACTCTACTAGAAGGTATCAGTGGCCAATAGGTTATGGTAAAGAAATATTAGACTGTATGTCAATTTTGATTAATAAATACATCGATACAAATAATATTACAATAATTAATGAAACAATTTTAATAGACTTTATTAAAGATAAAAATGATAAAATAGAAGGTGTTACTTTACTTAATAATAAAAATAAGAAAATAAAATATTACTCAAATAATATTGTTTTAACCGCTGGTGGTTACACTAATAATGAAAAAATATTTAATAAATTTTCACCTGGAGTTACTCTATACACTCCAAAGTTTACTGGCTCAGAAGGTCTAGTTCATGAGCTGGCACATTCATACAACATTCAATTAGATGGTGGCCATTTATATAAAGGAATGATAGGTGGAGTTCTAAACAAAAAAAATGATAAACACTCTGTATCAATATCATTGAATACAATTCCACAGGATAGGCAACCTTGGGAAATCTGGATCAATTGTGAAGGGAACAGGTTTCTACGTGAAGACCACCCAAGTGCTGATTATAGACGCCACAAGGTAAATATACAAACAAAACAAAAGTTCTTTATTATTTTTGATGAAGGAGTTTTAGTTAATTCTCCATCAATTTCAATTACAAATGATGGAGGACTACAAGGCCATATTAAGGAAGAGCTTGTCTTAGAAAAATATCAATCAGTTGAAGCGCTAGCAAAAGGTATAAATGTCAAAGTAGATAATCTTTATGATACAATAAAAAACTACAATTACTCAGTAGAAAACAAGAAAGATTTTTTTGGAAGAGAACATTTGCCAAGAAAAATTGAAGAACCACCATTCTATAGCATTGAATCAGTAGCTTTTGCATTACCAAGTCCTGCAGGTATAGCAATAAATGAACAATTTAAAGTTTTAAATAATGATAATATCCCAATAGAAAGCCTTTATGCAGCCGGTGAAATAATTGGTAATACTAGAATAATGGGAGAATATTATATAGCAGGGATGGGGGTTGGCCCAACTTTAACTTTTGGAAAGTTAATTGGAGAAACTCTATCTTAAAAAAATTAATGAGCCTCACTCCAATTTTTTCCAGTACCAATATCTACTACTAGAGGCACTCTTAGATTTATTACCTCTTCCATTGTTTTTTTTATTTTTTTTGCAAAAACTTCTACCTCACTTTCAAGAGCCTCAAATACCAATTCATCATGGACCTGAAGTAGAAGAGCAAGTTTATTATTACTAGTTTCTATCTCTTTTGAAATCTCAATCATAGCCATTTTAATAATATCAGCTGCACCACCTTGAAGTGGAGCGTTAATTGCCTGCCTCTCCGCAAAAGATTTAATTGTATTATTTTTATTATTAATATTTGATATGTAAATTCTTCTGCCAAATGATGTGGTAACGTATCCATTAATCTTACAAAAATCAATTTGTGAACTCATATAATCTTGAATTCCTGGAAATTGTTTAAAATAATTTGAAATATATTCCTTAGCTTCATTATTTGATATATTCAATTGCTTAGCCAAACCAAAAGGACTTATCCCATATATTATTCCAAAGTTGATAGCCTTAGCCCTTCTTCTTAAATCGGACGAAACTTCCTCGTTACTAACACCAAAGACTTGAGAAGCTGTAGCAGAATGTATATCTAAATTATCTTCAAAAGCCTGGCTTAATTGCGGGACATCAGCCATATGAGCTAAAAGTCTTAGTTCAATTTGGGAGTAATCAGCACTAAGTAAAATAAAATTTTCTGGAGCTATAAATGCTTCCCTTATCTTTCTCCCATCTTCTGTCCGAATTGGTATGTTTTGAAGGTTAGGGTCATTTGATGAGAGCCTCCCTGTACTTGTGCTTGCTATTAAGTAAGTAGTATGGATACGTTTAGTATTTGAGTCTACTAACAATGGCAATTTCTCAGAATAAGTATTAATTAACTTTGCTAATTGCCGCCAATCCAAAACTAGTTCTGCAATTTTTATACCTTGCTGACTTAAAAGATCTAAAATTTCTGCTCCTGTACTCCACGAACCACCCTTACTCTTCTTACCTCCCTCAATGCCCATTTCATCAAAAAGTACCTCTCCTAGCTGTTTGGGGGAGCCTATATTAAATTCCCTGCCCGATTCCTTGAATATTTTTTCTTCTAATAACTCTAATCTTGAATGAAATTGAATAGATATTTGTTTTAGTATCTCTGTATTAATTAAAACTCCTTTATTCTCAACCTTATCTAAAATATTTATCATAGGCTTATCAATATTATGATGTATATTATATGATCTACTCATAACTAATTCTATTTTAAGCAAGTTTTGAAGTTGCATAATTGAATCACTAATAGAACAACTAAAATTCCTCAATACTTCTATATCTATTTCATTTATATTTTTTTTTAACTTACCAGACCCTAAAATCTCTTCAGGTTTATAATAAGCACTCTCCAGGTGGGCTTTCATAATTTCACTTAAATTATGATTATACTTACCAGTGCCAGAATTATATGACATAAGCATTACATCATCATAGGAGCTAAGAAGGATTCCGTATTCCTTAACTATTTTTAAGACTTGTTTAACATTATAAAATATTTTAACGGTTGCATTACATTCAAAAAGCTTAGCAAAAGATGTAATTAGCTTTTTAAGACCGATTCCTTCTTTTTCACTTCTTCCATTAATCGGGAAAAAAACACACTTACCTAATTCATAACACATTGATAATCCACTAATATTTTCTTTTCCGAAAGTCAGTTGGTCATCAAAGATTATTATTGAACATATCCCATTTCTTATGGCTAAATCTTGATATTTTTCTATATCAGCAGCGGATAAGCAAACCTGATAATTTTTTTCGTAGTTAGTATCGCTAACATAATTATTAAGTTCATTATTATCTGATTTTCTTGTAAGCCTATTGACTAGACTAGTGAATTCCATTTCTTTTAGAAATTCAATAACCTTAGTATATTCAGGAGGGGTGTATTTTAATTTATCTAAAGGGATTTTTATTTTTATATCATTTTTTAATGTCACTAGTTTTCTAGATAAAATAGCATCCCCAGCAAACTCTATTAATTTTTCTCTCCTCTTCGGTTGTTTTATTTGTTCAGCGCTCTCTAGGAGACTATCTAAGTCGCCAAATTTATTTATTAGCTCCGCTGCTGTTTTGATTCCTATCCCTGGAACACCGGGAACGTTATCTGAACTATCACCTGCTAATGACTGGACATCAATAACTTTATTGGGGGCAACTCCAAATTTTTCAAAAACTTCCTTCTCATTTATAATCTTATTTTTCATTGGGTCTAACATCGATATGCCAGGCTCAACTAATTGCATCAAGTCCTTATCAGAAGATACTATTTTAACTTCGAAATCATTTTTTGCACTAACTTTTGCATAAGAAGCAATTATATCATCTGCTTCATAACCTTCCTCTTCTACCATAGCAATATTAAAAATTTTTGTTGCATCTTTAATTAATTGAAATTGAGGAATCAAATCTTCTGGTGTTTCTCCTCTATTAGCCTTATAGTCTTTAAATATTTCATTTCTAAATGTTTTGCTGCCTTTGTCAAAAATTATAACTAAATGACTCGCTTTCCTATTATTAAAATGCTCCTCAATTAGTTTATTTAACATATTGATAAAACCTAGCACTGCACCCGTTGGCAAGCCATCACTTTTTCTATAAAGAGGAGGGAGAGCATGATAGGCCCTAAAAATATAACCAGAGCCATCTACTAAATAAATACAATCTTTAGTCATACTAATAATTTTTAATTCAAATAGTTTTAAAAACTTATACTTTTACAAATTCTTGACCACAATAAGGGCATTGAACTCTGCCATTTTCAAAAGTTAAATATACTCTTGGATGTCCTAAATCACCCCCATCACAAAAAAATGTTTCTTCTCTAATTTCAATAATCTTATTGTCTTTATCAGTATTCATTTTTAATCTTTCCGCCAATATAGTTAATAAATTAATTTTTCAGCCAATAATTAGTTGCTTTCAAGATAATTTCAAAATATAGCTTCTTATTAAACTTAATGTTTCCAGGATTTAATTAATGCATAATAATATTGATTCAAAAAACAAGCCTGCTATAGAAGTAAAAAACCTCAGAAAAGTATATCTTGCCAGAGATAAGAAAAAAATACAAAAAACAGCACTTGAAGGAATTAATTTAAAAATAAATCAAGGTGAAATATTTGGACTGCTTGGGCCCAACGGAGCTGGTAAGTCTACATTTATTAATATTCTTGCTGGGCTTGTAATCAAATCCAATGGCGAAGTAAATATAAACGGTTTTAATATTGACAGTAATGTAAGAGAAGCAAGGCAGTCTATAGGCGTTGTCCCTCAAGAATTAACTCTCGACCCCTTTTTTAGCCCTAAAGATTCGCTTGAGTTACAAGCCGGAATGTATGGCGTAAGAAAAAAAAATAGGAAAACTAAGGAAATTCTCTCTGCCCTGAAGCTAACTGATGTTGCTAACGGATATGCCAGAAGAATGTCAGGCGGTATGAAAAGAAGACTAATGGTGGGAAAGGCTATGGTTCATTCACCTCCAATTCTTGTCCTGGATGAACCCACAGCAGGTGTTGATGTGGAGCTTAGAAGACATTTATGGAGTATGGTTGAAGACCTGAACAAAAAAGGAACGACAATTCTTTTAACCACACACTATATAGAGGAAGCAGAAAAACTATGCAATCGAATAGGAATCCTTAATCATGGAAATCTAGTAGCATGCGATACAAAGGATAAATTATTAAGTTTGATTGATAAAAAAGAATTGATTGTGAAATTTAAAAATAAATTTAGCTCATTACCAGCTCTTTTAGATGATTTAAACCCAATTATACTCTCAGACATGAAGGTTAAATTTACTTATCAAGCAAAGAATCTAGAGTTTCAGAAAATTCTAAATAAAATTAATAATTGCAACCTAGAGGTAATTGATTTTGAAATTAAGGAAACAGACCTAGAAGAAGTTTTTCTGTCAATAACCAAAAAAAATAGTAGTATTAGTAAGTAAAACTATTGAGTATTTTCTTCTTAAGTTTTTTTTATTAATAAAATTTTAATTGGATAAATTATGACAAATAAATCAGACATAGAAATTGCAAGAAATGCTAACAAAAAAAATATTTTAGATATTGCAAAAAAACTTAATATTTCTGGAAATGAGATCATTCCTTATGGGTATGATAAAGCTAAATTATCTCCAAATTTCTTAGAAAAATCAAAGGATAATAGACTTGGGAAACTAATTCTGGTTACTGCTATAAACCCAACTCCTGCAGGAGAAGGTAAAACAACTACTACTGTTGGCCTAGGTGATGGGTTAAATAAAATTGGTAAAAAAGCGACAATATGTATAAGAGAGGCTTCCTTAGGTCCTTGTTTTGGAATGAAAGGAGGAGCAGCTGGAGGTGGGTATTCTCAAGTCATTCCTATGGAAGATATGAATCTACATTTTACAGGAGACTTTCATGCTATTACTTCGGCACATAACTTGCTTTCTGCAATGATAGACAATCATATTTATTGGGGAAATAAAGAAAACCTAGACCCAAGAAGAATAACCTGGAGAAGGGTTATGGATATGAATGATAGATCTCTTAGGAAAATTGTTACAGCACTAGGTGGAGTTCCTAATGGATATCCCAGAGAGACAAGTTTTGATATTGTAGCAGCATCAGAAGTTATGGCTATTTTATGTCTTTCTAAAAATCTTGAAGACCTTAAATTTAGATTAGGCAATATAATCATTGGATACAGGTACGATAAGTCCCCAGTTTTTAGCAGAGATATAAAAGCTAATGAAGCAATGGCTGTTTTACTAAAGGAGGCTATTCTTCCTAACCTTGTTCAAACTCTCGAAAATAATCCAGTATTTGTTCATGGTGGCCCTTTTGCAAATATTGCACATGGTTGTAACTCTGTATCAGCAACAATGGTTGCATTACAAAATTCTGATTATGTTGTCACTGAAGCTGGTTTTGGGGCCGACTTAGGTGCAGAGAAGTTTTTGAATATTAAATGTAGACTTACTGGCTTGCGTCCTGATTGTATTGTTATTGTAGCTACTGTCAGAGCTCTTAAAATGAATGGAGGAGTTAAAAAAGATAATCTGACTAAAGAAGACCTAATATCTGTCAAAAAAGGCTGTGATAACCTTCAAAGGCATATAGAAAACATCCAATCTTTTGGGGTTACTCCAATTGTTGCAATAAACCATTTTGAAGCAGACACAGAAGCAGAGATATCTGAGATTATTAATTTTACTAAGAAACTAGGTATAGAAGGAATTTTATGTAAACACTGGTCAAACGGTTCAGATGGAGCTTCAGAGCTAGCTAACAAAGTTGTTGAGATATCAGAAAAAAGCCATTCCCCGTTTAAATTTTTGTATGAAGATAATCAACCGTTAATTGAAAAAATTAATCTAATTGCAAAAAAAATATATCGAGCAGATGGTATCTCAGTAGATGAAAGAATTCTTGATCAATTAAGTAATTGGGAAAATAGTGGGTTTGGTTCCCTTCCTATTTGTATGGCTAAAACACAATATAGCTTCTCATCAAACCCAAAACTTTTGGGTGCTCCAAAAGAATTTCAAATTCCTATTAAGGAAGTACGGCTTCATTCTGGCGCTGGCTTTATTGTAGTGATATGTGGAGAAATAATGACTATGCCAGGCTTACCTAAAAAACCCGCAGCAGAAGAAATTTTAATTAATCAAAATGGAAAAGTTGAGGGATTATTTTAATTATTGAGAAATTTCTTTAATTTCCACTCAAATATTTCAAGCCTATCCTGACCAAAAAAAGGCTCTTTATTTAAAACAAGAGTAGGCACCCCCCAATGCCCAGACAGCTCTAATTCTTGAGCATTTTCTTCTAATATTTGGTCATAAATATCGGGGTTTTCATTTATATCTTCTATCATTTTTTCGTAATCTAATCCTATGTTGTTTAGTGTTTTTTTTAACAAATTTTTCTCATTCCAGTTTTTCGTTTTACCGTCCCATATTAACCTTGATAATGATATTACATATTCAAAACCCTTTTCTTTTATGTTTGCTAATACCCCTAGTCTAGAAATTTTATATGCAAGCGGCTGATGAACATCTGGAACACCATTGGTAAATTTTACTGGATCTGGTTCAGGCCATTGGAAGGGTATATTGTAATATTCTGCTATTCGAATATTGTCCATTACACCGTAACTTTTTCTATTTTTTGGTAATTGTTCAAAATAATTTTTTTTTCTTACCGCAAGTGGCAGAACTAACTTAACCCTAATATTTATATTATACTTTCTCTGCAAATCTAAAATTCTGTCTAAAGCTAAGTAAGAATAAGAGCTTCTCAAAGAATAAAATAAGTCAATATTTTCAAGCATTTATATACCTTTTTTAAGTTTAAATAATATTGTTTAAAATCAATAGTTTAAATCATAAACCTTAGAGAGTGCGTATGGTGCCATATAAATTTAAAATTTATATTATAATTTTTTTTATTTATATATTAATATTTTTTTATTTGTATAGTAATTTTATTCTTTATTAACAATTACTTAAAATATATATTTTATTTCCAATATTATAAAATATTTTATAAAATTATTATATACCTAAAAACCAACATTACCCCCTTTATGCTTTCTTTGTCTCTCTTTTACATTCTCCAAAAGATTATCTAGGAGCCCTTCTTCCAAATCAATTGCAATTTGCCTTAGTGCTTTAACAGCTTCAACTCTGTTAGGAAGTCTAATTTTAGTTTCTTTTCCATCTAAAGGTATTAACTGATTTTTATACCTAATTGATAGTAGACATGTACCTGTTGTTTCTTCAGTAATCCAATCAGATTTTTTTAATGTATAAGTTGCTGTTTCTATTAAGGATAATTGTTTACGTGCATTTCTAGCTACTATTTTAGACTTTTCTCTTGCAGAAATTTTACCTTTTATTTTACCTAATTCAGCTTCAATTCCTTTATTTTTTAAATGTGATATTATATTAAATTTATCATTCATTTTGATTCTCTTTATCAGTTTATTATATTTAGTATTAAACCTATTTATTTACTATTTTATTTAAAACTTATATAAAATTTAATTTATTATATTTTATGGTATTAATAAATATTTTTTTTATTTTTATGTATATTTTCTGCAGTATTTAATTTCTTATATTCTGATTTTACTTAAATTTGAAAATTTTTTTGATTCTTACAAATTGTTCAACTAGTCTGACTAAATAATATTGAAATAAATAGCCAGAGGGAGGTTTGCTATGGCATTTAGAAGTACAAAGTTAATTTCACTATTAACTATATTAACTTTAGCTATATCCGGAAGCGCATTTGCTGATACGGTGAAAATAGGTTCTTTATCTGCAGTTACTGGACCTATTGCTAAATTGGTTCCACCTATTATCAATGGCTCAAAATTAGCAATAAAGCAAATTAATGCCTCTGGTGGAATACTTAATGGAAAAAAATTAGAGCTTATAGTTGGTGATACTGGATGCAATGCTCAAGCTTCAGTTGATGCTGCTACTAAACTTGTTAATGTTGAGCAGGTTGTTGCTATTGTAGGGGCATTATGTTCTGGGGCAACAATTGGAGCTGCAAATAACGTTGCAATACCTTCAAATGTTGTTATGGTTTCCCCTGCGTCAACTTCTCCAGAAATTACTGGATTAAAAGATAATGACCTTATCTTTAGAGTTGCTCCAACTGATGCTTATCAGGGTAAAGTCTTAGCTCGGTACGTAATAGATAAAGGCATAAAATCAGTTGCCGTAACGTATGTAAATAATGATTACGGAGTTGGTCTTGCTGAAACATTCTCATCAGCTTATGAAGCTTTGGGAGGTAAAATTACTGGACAAGAAAAGCATGAGGATAAAAAAGCATCTTATAGAGCTGAGTTAGCTACCTTAGCCAAAGGCAAACCTGATGCCTTGGTGGTATTAGCATATGCTGGCGGTAGTGGACTAACAATAATTAGACAAAGTCTTGAGAATGGATTTTTCTCAAAATTTGTAGGTGCTGATGGAATGCGGGATAAAGTATTATTTAAATTAGGTGCTGCTGCACTTAAAGACAAGCTTTTGATTATCAGTCCAACATCTCCAAAAAATAATGCAAGATCAGCTTTTGAAAAAGCTGCTAAAGCAGATGGTAATGACCCTAATGGACCATTCGTTGCTCAGGGGTATGATGCAGCAATGATGATTGCTCTTGCCATAGAAAAAGCAGGATCAACAGATAGAAAAAAAATATCAGCAGCATTAAGAGATATTTCAAGTGCTCCTGGTGTTGAAGTTGGTCCAGGCGATTGGAAGAAAGCAGTAGATGCCTTAGCATCTGGTAAAAGTATAAACTATACAGGAGCATCAGGACCTCATGACTTTGACAAAGCTGGGGATGTGGGTGGTGTTTATGCTGACTTTATAATTAAAGGTGAAGATTTTTCTGAAAATCAAATCTTAAATTAAATTATTTATAAACCTTATAAAGAGCCTCTAATTAAATTAGAGGCTCTTTTGTTTAATCTCTTTTTGGGGGCTTCTCAGGAAAAATTCCTAGTGGAAATTTTTGTAAAATAAGTTGCAAAGCAAGGCCAACAAGAAATATTCTTAAAAATGTTGCCTTTACAGCCCAGTCAGTTGGAAGTTGAGCTGTAAAAATCTCCATACCAGACCATATTGCCCAAACTAGAAAAGCTCCAAAAACTGCTCCTAAATTATTTCCGCTTCCACCTACTATTAGCATCACCCAAATCAAAAATGTTGCCATTACCGGCTCTGTTGCTTCAGGACCAATAAATTTAAAATAATGAGCCGTTAAAGCCCCTCCAAGACCCATTAATGCACAGCCAAATACAAACGCTTGAATTCTGAATTTCTCAACATTTTTACCAATAGCTTCTGCTGCCTTATCGTTATCTCGAATAGCTCTCATAACTCTTCCCCAAGGAGAGTGATG
>NZXH01000018.1 GCA_002701885.1 Rhodospirillaceae bacterium
ACAAATATTTGATGAAGATTTACTTGCAATCGCTGATGAAGAACAAATTCTTTCAAAAAGAGATATTATTGAATTAACTGATATTTCAATAAGCGAATAAAATAAATTAGCCCTTTCTTTAATATCTTTTGCTTCTAATAAAAGCTGCTTCTCATTTGGTTCAAACGGGCAACTCATAGATAAAGATTGAATAATAGCATTATCCGAAAAAGACTCTAGAGATTTCAAGTCTAATTCTATTTGGTGCTTTGTAAAATATTTTTCAAGCAAAGGAATGAGATTGTCTCTCTGTATTAATTCTTCAAAATCTTGATTTAAATTGTAATCTGAATCGTATTTATCATAAGCAGCTTCAACAGTTCTAAAATCTTTATTTGATTCAATTTCATTAACTAGTTCAAACCTACAAACACCATTTAAGGTAAAAAAGAATCTTCCGTCATTAGTTTCATTAAATCCAATAATCCTTCCTAAGCAACCTATCTTGTACAAATCGTGTTCCATTAGAGATTCTGAGGGCTGGATCATTCCAATAATCCTGTCATTTTTTAAAGATTCTACAAACATTTTCTTATACCTATCTTCAAATATATGAAGAGGTAGGTCTGCGCCAGGCAAAATTATTGTACCTTTAAGAGGAAATATTGGTATAACTCTTGGTAAATCTTTTATAGGAGGAGTATTTGCAAAGTTTTTCATGAAATTTAGCTAAAAATAATTGATGACATTTTTTTTCTACTTGATTTTGTGAGCTCACTATTTGGGCCAAGGACTTCAAATATTTTTAATAATTTTTCTTTAGCTTTTCCATCATTCCATTCCTTATTTTTTTTCATTATTTCTAACAGTTTTTCTATTGCTTCTTCAAATTGATTATCTGCAGCTAAAGCAGCCGAAAGCTCAAACTTTGCTTTAAGGTTTTCAGGTTCATTTTTTGTTAATTCAATAAGAGAGCTTAAATTTGATGGACTGATGCTATCATTAACCATTGATAAAGCAGACTGTGCGGAAATTATAGACTCATTTTCTAGAATTTCACCAGTTAAACCATCTAGTAATTCTTTGGCTTTTTCATATTCTTTATTTTTAATATAAACTTTAGCTAAACCTGCAAGAGCCTGGGGGTTGGCTGCATCAAAGCTAATTACTTGTAAGTATAAATTTTCAGCAGCATCAAAATTTTTACTGTTAAACTCATTTTCAGCTGCAATTAAAGCTTGATCTACTGGAGATGGCCCAATTGGACCAGTTAGCTTTTCTACGAATGATTTAATTTGTGATTCAGTTTGAACCCCTACAAAAGCATCAACAGGTTGACCGTTTTGAAATGCAAAAACAGCTGGTATAGATTGTATCTGAAGTTGTTGAGGTATTTGTGGATCATCGTCAATATTTAGTTTTACCAACTTAACTTTTCCCTCAGAATTTAGCACCACTTTTTCAAGAATTGGGCCAAGTTGCTTGCATGGTTCACACCATGGGGCCCAGAAATCAACTAGTATTGGAATCTCTTTAGAAGCCTCAATTACATCATCCATGAAACTTTCAGTGGATGTATCTTTTATTACATCAGAAGAATTAGGAGAAGAACCTATCAATTGTTCAACCATTATAAAACCTGCTCATATACAGAAAATAATTATTTGATTTAGAATATCAATACCCGTAATTATAAACAACTCATAAATTTTTTTCAGGAACTTCAACGATTTTATAGGGATTTTTGAAATAAGAGATAAATTTTATAAGATCTTTGCTGTTTATGGTGGTTGTGGCCTCATTATGAAGCGGGTGATAATTTAATTTATTAGATTTAAGCATTTCACCATCAATGGCTATTTTAACATTTCTAGCGCTATTAGAGATTATGGCGAATGGTGTAACTGAGCCTGGTTCTACATTTAAGATTTTTTTCATTATTTCTGGGGAGCAAAAAGAAAACCTTCCAACATTTAGTTGTTTTGCTAAACTATTTAGATCTATTTTCTTTTCCTCAGAAACAATAACTAGCCAAAAGTTATTTTTCTTGTCTTTTAAAAATAGAGTTTTGCAGTGAGTTCCTGGTATTTCCCCACGTAATTTCTGGCTTTCTTCAACGGTAAATAGAGGTTTATGTCTATATGTCTTTGTATTAATGTTAATTAATTTGAATAAATTAAATAATTTTACCTCTTTTTCGTTTATTTCTGCCATTTTAAATTCATTATATAAAAATATGATAGTATTATAAAAAAAAATATTTTTGTTTTTTTATACAATTTTATGTATAAAATTAACATATAAATATATTTCTTTGCAATAAATGCGGGCGTAGCTCAGGGGTAGAGCGCAACCTTGCCAAGGTTGATGTCGTGAGTTCGAATCTCATCGCCCGCTCCAGCTTTAAGGTATTAATTAATGAAAACCATTCCAATTATTGACATTGAGCCTTTTCTTAAAGGTGGTAAAAGAGAAAAGGAAGATGTAGCTGACAAAATTAACCAGGCATGCACTAATGTTGGTTTTTTAGTGATTACTGGCCATGGAGTTGAAAATAGCCTTATTGATTCTATGTATAAAGTAAGTGAAGAATATTTTAATAGGCCTCTGTGGGAAAAAATGAAATACAAGATGCCTCCTGACAGGTATAGAGGTTATACCCCATTTGGATCAGAAAATTTAGCTAACAGTTTAGATGAAATATCACCTCCTGACTTAAAAGAATCATTCTCTATTGGGCCTTTTAATCACCCTAGTGATGAGTATCATTTTGGAGAAGCAGGTTCACGATACTTTGCACCAAATTACTGGCCATCAAAACCTACTGAAATGCAAAATGTCTGGGAAAATTATTATTCCGAAATGGAAAGATTATCAAGAGATTTAATGAAAATTTTTGCAGTTTCTTTAGGTTTGAAAGAAGATTGGTTTCAAGATAAAATAGATAAACATATTACTAATTTCTCGGTAATACATTATCCAGGGCAGGACATAAAAAAGCCAAGAAAGAATCAATTAAGAGCAGGAGCTCATTCTGACTATGGCAGTTTAACAATTGTTCAGACTAATACAGATATAGGTGGCCTTGAAATAAAAAATAAAAATAATGAATGGGAACCTGTTCCATGGGTTAAAGGAGCTTTTGTTGTTAACTTAGGAGACCTAATGGCTGAATGGACGAATGATAAATGGGTATCAACTATGCATAGAGTTGTGAACCCACCAGTTGAACATTCAACAACTTCAAAGACCTCTATGACATTTTTTCATCAACCAAATTATGATGCTATTATTGAATGCATCCCAACATGTATTCAATCTGGGGAGGTTCCAAAATATGAAAAAATAACTTCAGGCGATCATGTAACCATGAAAATAAATAAGCACCGAACAATAGTAGAAGAATAAGAGGAAAAAACTTAAAACCATGTTAAACTCAGATGAACTTCAAGACATAGCTATAAATCAATATTTTGGAAATGTTGATAAAAAAAATATTGATGGAGTACTTGCAACTTTAAATAAAGATGCTGCTATAAATATTGTTACTGATAACCTGGTTCATTCAGGTTCATTAGAGATAGCAAATATGTTGCAAGGCTATTTTCAATCTTACCATTTACTATGGCATGGTAATTTTAAAAAAATTGTTGATGTAAATAATCAATTAATAGTTTTAAAATTTGATTGGAAAATAACTGATATTAATAATCAAGAAGAGTCAGGTTCAAATGTGAATGTATTCCAATTTGGAGATAAAAAAATAACTAAAATATGGATTTATATGAGTACTAAAGATAACCCTTTAAAGTAAAATAATTAAGAAAGAATAAAAATTATGTTGGATAGTGTACTTGAAAAAAATAGATCTTATTTGCAGAATACTGACTCTGAAGTATATGATGCTTTAATAGGAGAGGAAAAAAGACAAAAAAATGGAATAGAGTTAATTCCTTCGGAAAATTTTGCATTTCCAGAGGTTTTGGCATTACTAGGTTCTGCTTTTACAAATAAATATTCTGAAGGTTATCCTGGAAGGAGATATTATGGAGGCCAGCAATTTACAGATTTGATTGAGGAGCTTGCAAGGGAAAGAGCTAAGAAAATTTTTCGTGCTGAGCATGCCAATGTCCAACCTTTATCAGGATCTCCAATGAATCAAGCGATTTATCATGCCTACCTTAAACCTGGAGATACTGTTCTTGGTATGGAATTATCACATGGAGGTCATTTGACACATGGCGCTCCAGTATCGCACATGGGAAAAATATATAATTTTATAAGATATAAGACAGTTATTAAAAAAGGAGGAATTATAGATTGGGATGAAGTTGAAGATTTAGCATATAAACATAAACCGAAGATTCTTTTATGTGGACATTCATCTTATCCTAAGGATCTTAATTATAAAAAATTTAAAGAAATTGCAGATAAAATTGGAGCATTAACAATGGCTGATGTTTCTCATATAGGAGGTTGGATTGCCACTAATCATTTAAATAACCCTCTTGATGCAGATTTTGATTTCATGACTACAACAACTCACAAATCTATGCGTGGCCCAAGAGGAGGTCTGATATTGTCAAAAAAAGAACATTCAAAAAAAATTGATTCTTCAATTTTTCCAGGTTTACAAGGTGGTCCACATATGAATCAAGTTGCAGCTACTGCTGTTACAATGAAGAAAATAGCCACAGATGAATTTAAGAACTATGCTTTTGATGTATTAAACAATGCAAAAAAACTAGCTAAAGAACTTTTAAATGAAGGATTTGATTTAGTTACTGGAGGAACAGAAAACCATCTTATAGTAATTAATACTGTAAATAGTGTTGGTTTAGATGGAAAAATTGCAGAACAGATGCTGGACGATTTTGGAATTACTACAAACAAACAAGTTGTCCCAGATGATCCAAATCCTCCCTTAAGACCTAGTGGGATAAGAATAGGCACACCTGCCGTAACAACAAGAGGTATGGGAGAAAAAGATATGGAAAAAATTGCTAAATGGATTTCTGTTATACTGAAAGGTAAAGAAAACTTTCGTTCTTTATCGGATTTAAACAATGAAATTGAAAATTTTTCGAAAGAATTTAATTTGCCAGGCATATGAAAACAGGGAAAGGCTGAATATGAGCATGGAATCAGATAGAATTACTCGACATTTTATTTCTATTGAAAATAATAGACAAATTCATTATCGTAAAGCCGGAAAAGGCCCGCCTGTTTTGTTGCTTCATCAGTCGCCAAAGTCTTCAAAAGAGCTCACTCCTGTTATTGACGGTTTAAAGAAAAATTTTACGTGTATTGCTCCTGATACCCCTGGTAATGGCAACTCTGACCCTTTAACAGAGCTGAGCCCAACCATGATAGACTATGGAAAAAATATAAAGCTTTTTTTAGATGCTCTGGGTATTGATAAAGTATGTGTTTATGGTTTTCATACAGGTGCATCTGTTGGGGGCTCTTTTGCTAGTCAATTTCCAGAAAGGGTGAATGTTGCCGTACTCAATGGCTTTGTTGCCCTTAATTCTGAAGAACGCAAAGATATTATGGATAATTATCTTACACCGCTTAAATTCAATTGGGATGGTAGCCACTTATTGTGGTCCTGGGCAAGACTCAGAGAACAACATATTTTTTTTCCATGGTATAGAATCTCTGAAGAAACAAGAATGAAATCAAATTTGCCGGATCCAGATCAAATTCACGAAAATTTAATGGAATTTTTTCGATCTGGTGATGAATATAGAAAGCCGTATGGTGCTGCCTTTATGTTTGAAGGTGATAAAATTGCTAAAACTTTTACATCGCCAACAATTATTTGTGCATCTGACTGGGATCCAACTGTAAGGTTCTTAAGTAGATTACCTTCAGAACTTCCTCCAGAAGTTAGTATTGAGAGGCTAGGAAATAAGAGAGGTTCAGAGGTTATAGAGTGGCTAGAAGGTGTTTTCAATCAATATGCAACAGGAAATACCCCAGTCTTTCAGGAGCCAAAGCCAATAAAGGGAAGGTTTTGGCAAGATTTTATTGACTTAAATGACTTTCAGCTTCATGTCAGAAGGAGTAATGGTGTTGGAAGGCCATTAATTTTTCAACATGAGATTGGTGACGATAATAATTCTTTATCAAGGTATACAGAAGCTAAAATTAATGCTTTTGCGTTTGATTTGCCTGGTCACGGTGAATCTGACACTATGCCTGTTGATGACTATTCATTAGCAAATATTGTAGAATACTTGATAGAAGTAATTAAAAAAATTGGAATAGATGATTTTGATATTATTTCAATGAATAATAGTAGTGCTATATCATTACAAGTAGCTAAAAATCTATCAAGTGAAGTTAAAAATTTATTCCTAGTAAATTATCAAGATTTTTCTAAACTGGATAAAAAAAATTACTACAATATGTATTCTTTTGACATCACTCCTAAAAAATATGGAGAGCACTTGATTAAATGCTGGAATTTTTTAAGAGATCTTTCTCTTTTTTATCCATGGTTTGAAAATAAAAGTGAAAATTTAATTTTAGATGAAAGTAATTTAGAGTTAAATTATTTACATCAGAGGCTTGTTTCATTGCTAAAAGCATCAAAAAGTTGGAATTATNTTTGTAGGGTTGTTGCTGNTGAAAATGAAGAAGTNNTAATAAATTCTTTAAATACAAAAGTTAATTTTGCTGGAAACAAGAGTAATCCTCACTATCGATTTAAAGGTGATTTAAAGAAAAACTATCCATCATTAAATTGGGTGGAGCTACCTGAAGACAGCCTTCTGTGGGTAAAAAAGCTTATTGGGTAGAAGAAAAGTAAACTTTTCTTCTTCCCAATAAAATTATTTATACAACACCGTATGCTATCATAGCATTAGCAACTTTGATAAAGCCTGCGAGATTTGCACCTTTAACATAATCAACAAAGTTTTCATTGCTATCTTTACCGTATTCAACGCATTGGTCGTGAATACTGTGCATTATTGACTTTAGTTGCTTTTGTAGATCTTCACTGGACCATGATAACCTTTGGAGGTTTTGAGATATTTCCAAACCTGAAACAGCTACACCACCTGCGTTCGCTGCTTTAGAAGGTCCAAATAAAACTTTAGCGTCAAGAAAAGCGTGAATTCCATCTTGTTCAGTTGGCATATTAGCCCCTTCAGATACAGCTTTAATTCCATTGCTAATCATAACTTTAGCTTCTTCAGTTGAGATTTCATTTTGTGTAGCACATGGAAGGGCTAGATCAGCTTCTACTATCCATGGACGTTTTCCTTTATGAAACTCTGAACCTTTAAATTCATTTGCATATTCACTTATTCTTCCTCTTTTTATAGTTTTAAGTTCTTTAACCCAATCAAGTTTTTCTTGTGTAATTCCCGCAGGGTCGTAAATAAATCCTTCAGAGTCTGATAATGTGAGAGGNGTACCTCCTCTATGTAAAATCTTTTCAGCTGCATGAGTTGCTACATTTCCAGAACCAGAAATAATTGCCTTTTTACCTTCAATNGCTGTTCCTGCTTCTTTTAGCATATCTTCAAGAAAGTAAACTGCTCCATAACCGGTAGCCTCAGTTCTTACTAAACTTCCTCCATATTCAAGCCCTTTACCAGTTAATACACCTGTATATTGATTAGTNATTCTTTTGTATTGACCAAACATATAACCAATCTCTCGAGCCCCAACACCTATATCACCAGCTGGCACATCAACATCTACTCCAACATGNCTATATAGTTCTGTCATAAATGANTGNCAAAATCTCATTACTTCATTNTCTGATTTTCCTTTTGGGTTAAAGTCAGAACCTCCTTTACCNCCACCCATAGGTAAACCTGTTAAGCTATTTTTAAATGTTTGTTCGAAAGCAAGAAATTTAAGAATACTTTGATTAACACTTGGGTGAAACCGAAGTCCGCCTTTATAAGGGCCTATAGCATTATTNTTTTGAATCCTATANCCTCTTTGAACTCTNACATTACCTTTATCATCCTCCCANCAAACTCTGAAGCTAACAACTCTGTCTGGNTCTGCTATTCGTCTAAGAATCTGNTGCTGGTGNTAAATTTCNTTATCTTTTATATAATCAAANATATATTGAGCAACTTCATANACTGCTTGGTGAAACTCATTCTCNCCNGGGTTTCTTCTTTTTACCCCATCCATAAATCCTTGCAAATCNACATGATCTGATACTGCCATTTTNAATTCCTCGCTATTGTAATTATTNCTATTAAGTNAATAAATNAATCCCTAANNTATTATNATTCGNTNACCTAAAAATAACAACNAAAAGAATAGATATAATTTAAAAAAAATGAAATCTAGTGTTTGAAATGNCTAACTCCACTAAATACCATGGCTATTTTATGTTTATCAGCAGATTTAATTACTTCAATATCTTTAATTGAACCNCCTGGTTGAATTACTGCTTTTGCACCAGCTTTAATTACAGTNTCAAGTCCATCTGGAAAAGGGAAGAAAGCATCAGATGCAGCAACAGAATCTTTGGTAAGCTTTTCATCAATTAATAATTTTTTTGCCGCAATCTCAGATTTATGTGCTGCTATAAATGCTGAATCTAATCTACTCATCTGGCCTGCCCCAATGCCAACTGTTACTAGGTCTTTTGCGTAGACTATTGCATTTGATTTAACGTGTTTTGCAACTTTAAAAGCNAACAACATATCATTAATCTGTTTTCTTGTTGGTTTTATTTTTGTTACTGTATCTAAATTATTTTCCGAAACTGATACCGCGTCTCTACTTTGAATTAAATAACCGCCTGCAATAGACTTAATTATATTTTCATTATAATCTAAATTACTTAAATTTTTATTGGCTAAAATTCTAAGGTTTTGGTTTTTTGAAAGTATTTTAATTGCNTCTTTTTCAAAATCAGGNGCAATAATCACTTCGGTAAATATTTTTGCTATTTCTTTAGCTGTTTCAATATCAATAGTTTTATTGGTAGCAANAATACCACCAAAAGCACTCACTGGGTCACATTTTAAAGCATTTATATAAGCAGCTTTTAAATTATCATTGATTGCAACACCGCATGGATTTGCATGTTTGATTATTACAATTGCTGGTTTATTAAAAAATTCTAATTCATTAATTATTTCTACGGCTGCATCAGTATCATTTATATTGTTGTAGCTTAGTGGTTTTCCATGTAACTGCTCAGATGAAAAAATACCATTTATTTTAGAATTAGTTGTATACAGAGCTGCTTTTTGATGAGGATTTTCTCCATACCTTAATAAAGAATTTCTATATAGGTCAAGCTTTACATTTTCTGGAAAAATTTCATCGTCATTTCTTTCGTTACTAAAATTTGATAACCATTTAAAAATATAATCATCGTATTTAGTTGTTGTTTCAAAAGCTTTAACAGCCATTGATCTTCTAAAATTTAGAGAAGTTTCTCCTGAATTGATTTTCATTTCATGCAATAGTTTGTTATAGTCAGATGGGTCGGTAACTATAGTTACAAATTCATGATTTTTAGCAGCACTTCTTATCATAGAGGGCCCCCCAATATCTATATTCTCAATACAATCAATGAAAGGTTTTTTACTTTTCACAGTTTCTTCAAATGGATAAAGGTTAATAACTACTAGGTCTATAAATTGAATTGAATTATTTTTAGCATCTTGAGTGTGATCTTCATTATTTCTAACTGCTAATATTCCTCCATGTATTAATGGGTGAAGTGTTTTTACTCTACCATTCATAATTTCTGGAAAATTAGTATGTTTTGATACATCTTTAAT
This sequence comes from Rhodospirillaceae bacterium, assembly GCA_002701885.1. Lineage (GTDB taxonomy): Bacteria > Pseudomonadota > Alphaproteobacteria > SHVP01 > SHVP01. Next base: position 9,759 of record NZXH01000018.1, read on the forward strand.
TTTGATATTGTTAGATCTTAATTCTGCAGCAGTTCCACCAGTAGAGAGTATTTCAATATTATGATTCGCTAGTTCTTTTGCAAATTCTATCAAATTAGTTTTATCTGATACAGATATTAATGCTCTGCAAATTTTCATAATTTTTCCCCATATAAACTAAATTTACTTAAATGGCTTAGTATATTCGTTAACCATTTTATTTAATAATTTTTTTGCCTCTTCAATTTTCCCAGACTCTGATAAAAATTTAAGATTTTTCATATTGTTTTCTATTTCAAGTAAATCAGGAACGAAAAGTTTTGCTTCCTTTATCCCACTTATATTTGTTGTCATTAAAATTTCTTCTTTATAAAAGAGAGACTCATGAATTTTTTCACCCTTTCTTAATCCAGTAAAACTAATTTTTATATCTTTATCTGGTTGGAGGCCTTCCATTCTAATAAGTTGACGGGCTAGATCTTGAATTCTAATTGGTTCTCCCATGTCAAGTATAAATATTCTATTTAAATTTTCGTAATTTTCCTGAAGCGTAGCTGCATGTAAAACAAGTCTAACTGCTTCTTTAGAAGTCATAAAATATCTTGTTGCATCTGGGTGAGTAACAGTTATCGGTCCACCAATTTTAATTTGTCTCTGAAATAATGGAACTACTGATCCAGTTGAGCCGAGTACATTTCCAAATCTAACAATAACAAAATTTGTATTTCTATTAGGTTTATTAATTTCAGATATAGCTAATGACTGACAGTACGACTCTGCAATTCTTTTTGTTTGCCCCATAACACTAGAAGGGTAAACAGCCTTATCACTTGATATTAGTACCATAACCTTACAAGAGAAATTTTTTGAGGCATTAGCAATATTTTTTGTTCCTATTATATTGGTTAAAATAGCCTCAGTAGGGTTTTGTTCAACAAGTGGGACATGTTTTAATGCTGCTGCATGAAAAACTATATCAGGTTTAAATTTTTGGAATATTCTATTTATAGTATCTATATTTCTAATATCTCCTATAACAATATTTTTCTCTAAGTCAGGGTATTTCTCGCTTATTTCAGTCTGTATTTTATATAAGGCAAACTCATTATTGTCTAAAACACAGATTGCTTTTGGATTCAAATTTATAATCTGTCTAACTATTTCTGAACCAATAGTTCCTCCAGCACCACTGATCAGGATTTTTTGGCCGTTAATCATAGAGTCAACTTTGTCATTATTTAGAGCCTGCTGAGGCCTTTGTAACAGATCTTCTAAAGCCAAGGGTTGAAGTGTTGAATAGATAGGGAAATTTAGCTTATCAGAATCATCAGCCTTAAATAGCTCGGTAATTCTAGGTAATTTTGATACTGTTAAGCCTAATTTTTCTGCGCTTTCTAATAGAATGTTTAATTTATCACTACTTATCTTTGCATTTGAAATTATTATTTTTTGTGGATTGAAATTTTTAGAGTTCAACCTGAAAATTATTTTTTCAAGGTCAGTTAAAGTGCCCCATATTCTTACTCCTCTTATATTCCTTCCAACACTTTTTATAGAGCTATCAATAATTCCAATAACTTTGTAAGGCGATGAACCTGGTCTATTCACTTCTCTTATAAATCGTTCACTTTCATTATCAGCGCCGACCATTACAACCTGAATTTTATTTTTTGAAATATTTTCAAATATATTTTCTAAGTTTCTATCTTTTATTATTCTATAAATTAGTCGAGGCGTTGATAAAAAAATTATTAGCATAGGAAATAAAAGAATTAGGGTGCTTCGTGGGAACGATTCCAGACGTGTAACCAAAAACATTAATGGGAAAAAAAGAAGTATTGATATTATTACCGCTTTAGTAATAGTTAACAAATCTGTAATTGAAGCATAATGCCAAATTCCTCTATATAGCCCTAAATGCCAGAAAGTAATTGAGCATATAAGAACAAATGATAATGTTGCTGGCCACAAAAAAAAGATCTCTTGCGGGTATCCAATTATTTCATACCGAGCTAAAATAGAAATTTCAAAAGCTATACAAGCCATGATAAGATCATGTAATGCTACAATAAAGTTTCTCCAAAAAGGTAACTGTGTAAAATTCTTCATTTATATCTCTTTGAAATTTTTTGAAAGAATAATAATGTAATTAATGTTAATAATGCACCTAATAGGACTAAAAAAAACTTTGTTTCAGAATAAAAAGACCCAAGAATTGATAACAAAAGTAAAATAACATTTAAAGTTGATATAAAAAATACAATTTTTGAATGTTTATTAAAGTTACAAGCTTTTTGGTAAAAGTGGCTTCTATGTGCTTCAAAAATTTTTTCCTTTTTTATGATTCTTTTGATTAAAGTTAAAGTCGTATCAAAAAAATAGTACATTGGCAATAAAATGCTTGCATGCCATAGCCCCATAGTTGCTAGCTCAAACACTATCCAGCCTAAAAGAAAACCAATGGGTATGGAGCCTACATCTCCTAAGAATATTTTTGCGGGATGCCAGTTCCAAAATAGAAATCCAATTAACGAGCAAGATGTTAGTAATAAAAATGCTACTAAAAAAAATTTATTGGATAATTCTACAGATTCACGAAGTAGCAAAATAATTATAAGAGACCCAAGAAAAATAAATATACCTTCTGTTGCTGTTAACCCATCAATTCCATCCATAAAATTAGTAAGATTAATTATCCATACCCATAGAAAAATTGTAATTGAAATATCTAAATAAACTGGAAATATACCTTGGAAAACAAACCCTGTTTTAGATAAGCAGATTACTCCAATGGATGCAGCAAAAAAATGAAAGGTTATTCTGTTTAGTATAGAAAGTTGAGTTAAATCATCTTTCCATGAAACTAATGCAAGCGATATTAATGCAATAAATAATAATATATTTGAGAATATTAAATTATTAAAAATAAAGTAATTTATAATTGTATAAAAAAATAAAAAAAATAGAATAATCGAAGTAACTATTATACCTGCTCCAATAGGTATTGCACTCACATGGCTTGATCTTATATTTGGTTGATCAAATATTTTTTTTTTAGATAATACTATAATTAAATATTTACATCCAAAAAATGAAGCCAAGAATGCAAATATTGAAATAGAAATAATATACCAAAACATTTTATATATATTTATCTTTATTATTTAAATTAATTTTTTTTTTCTTTAGTATAGTTTCATATACTTTTATAGACTTTAAAATAAAATCTTGTGAAGTAAAATTTTTTTCTACTAGCTTTCTTCCCTTTATACCCATATTTTTTTGCATACTTTCATCATAAATAAGTTTTTTAATAGCTAAAGATAATTTTATACTATCTTTTACAGGAACTAATACGCCGTTTTGTCCATTTATCACAATTTCTCTGCATCCAGGTACATCAGTGGTTACAATTGGTTTGCCTAGAGAAGCAGCTTCAATTAAAACTTTTGGAAGCCCTTCTCTATAAGAGGGAAGGCATACAATTGATGCCTTAGATAGTGTTTCGCTCATGTTTTCAGAAAAGCCCCACCATTCTAAAACCTTATTTTCAACAAGTTTTTTAATAGTTTCTTTATCTATATTTGTAGGGTTATCAGGGTCAGATCTTCCAACTAACACAAACTTAGCTTTTATCCCTTCTTTTCTAAGCATTAAAGCGGCATTAAAGAATTCATTTGCTCCTTTATCGCCAATAATCCTAGCAGGGAACATGACTATCGTCTCATCATTAAGATTTTTTTTTGGTTTAAATTCATTAATATCTACGCCACAACCTTTTATGAGCACGGTATTTGATTCTTTTACCAAATTCTTTCTTAAAAAAAGTTCTAGGTCATCATTATTCTGAAAAATAGAAATACTATTTTTATGATTTAATGAAAATTTATAAATAATAAAAACGAATTCTCTTAAAATTCTAGTTAACAAAGATGAAGTAACAAACAAAAAACCAAGTCCTGTAATTGCATTAACTGTTCCTGGTACTTTGAGAATTCTTGCAATAATGCCTCCATATAGAACAGGTTTCATTGATACGAAATGAACTAAATGGGGCTTGGTTTTAGAAATTTGTTTCCAAATAGAAATAAACAGCTTTAGTTCAGAGAAAATATTTTTCCCTCCTCTTTTTAAAGGTATATCATGAAACTTAAGGCCATATTTATTTACAGTTAAGTAGCTCTTTTTATGATAAGGCGCTAAAATATGAACATCAAAGCCTCTTTTTTTAGCTTCAACAGCCAAGTGGAGTCTATGGGAAATAAAGAAGGGTAAGTCATTTAGAATAATTAGTAATTTAAGGTCTTTACTCATAATTATTTATTTAGAAATCCAAGATTGAAACATTAAAATACTCCACAGCTGATTTTGTCTGTTAGCAATTCCAAGTTTATGATCATTCCAATAAATTTTAATTTTTTCCGGGTTAAAATAACCTTCTCTTTTGATTTTTTCTTCTGAGAGCATATCTTCTGCCCATTCGTTTAATGGCCCTCTAAGCCACTCACCTAAAGGGACTGTAAAACCTTGCTTGGGTCTATTAATTAGATTGTCTGGAACATATTTTGATAATATGTCCCTAAGTATTTTTTTTCCTTTTCCTTTGTGAATTTTCATGCTGTCAGGAAGGTTTATAGCACTTTCAATAACTCTATGATCAATAAGAGGGACACGTGCCTCTAAACTTAGATTCATTGATGCTCTGTCAAGTTTAGTGAGAATATCATTAGGAAGGTAGTTAATAAGGTCTAGTATTTGCATATTATAGATATCGCTTTTTGCGGAAATAAAATTATTTTCATCAATTGGTCCTTTATTTACTTTCCCTAATATAACGCTGCTGGGGTCTTCCCATTGAGATATTAGACTCCCATATATATCTGACTGGCTGTCTAAATTTAAAACTGAAGCAAGTTTTTTCAACCTATCAGCTGCTTGAGGAGGTCTAAATTTTGTTGGTAAACAATTAAATATTTTTGTAATTGTTTCAGGTCTAGTTTCTTTAATTTTTCTACTTATTAATTCTCTTAAAAATTTAGGAAGAATATTTATTTTCTTTGAATAATAGTAAGACCAAAGGTAGCGAGTATAACCAGCAAAAACTTCATCGCCTCCATCACCTGATAAAACAACAGATACAGACCTTTTTGCTAAATCAGAAATTAGAAAAGTTGGGATTTGAGAGACATCTGCAAATGGCTCATCATAAATATATGGAAGCTTATAAACAATTTTTAGGGCTTCATTATTATCTATGTAATGCTCCGTATGATCTGTTCCTAAGTGTTTAGAAATCTTTTTTGCATAGGCTGCTTCATTATAATCTTTATCATTAAATCCAATAGTAAAAGTTTTAATAGGGTTCAAGCTTTCTTTTTGCATCAAGGCTGTGACCAGTGATGAATCAACTCCTCCTGATAAGAATGCACCTATCGGTACATCAGAAATCATTCTGCGTTTTACAGAATCAAGAATCAGATTTTCTAATTCTTCGTAAGTTTTGGCTGGTGATCTATTAAATTGCTGAGTATGAGTTAGATTATTAATATCCCAAAATTTATGTATTTTTTTGTTACCGCTTGAGTTGATAGTTAAAATTGAACCTGGGTTAAGTTTATGAACATTTTTATATATTGAATTAGGTGAAGCAATATAATTATATTTTAATAGGCTTGTTAGTGATTCATTACTAACTGTTAACTCTATTTTAGGCATTCTTTCAAATGACTTAATCTCTGAGGCAAAAATAATAAGCTTTCCTAAGTCCCCCCAGTAAAGAGGCTTAATTCCTAACCTGTCTCTTACAAGTTGAAGAGTTTTATTTTTTGTATCCCACAAAGCAAAAGCAAACATTCCTATTAGTTTGTTAAGGGTTTTATCAAGCCCCCATATCCTTATACCCTCCAATAATGTTTCTGTGTCAGAGTCACCTCTAAAATTTACATTATGCTTAAATAGTTCTTCTCTTAAGTCAGAGTTATTATAAATTTCACCATTATAAGCAATGATGTATCTTTTATCTGAAGACGTCATTGGTTGAGATCCCCGATCTGAAAGGTCTATAATTGATAACCTTTTATGACCTAAGGATATTCCATCTTCATTGTCTTGCCATAAGCCTGATGAGTCTGGACCTCTATGTTTAATTCTATTTGCCATAGATTTAACAGTAGAGCTTAGTTCATCGGTTGAGAAAATATTAAACCTGTCAAAAATTCCTACAATTCCACACATAATTAAAAACCTCTTCCAGGAAGTCTAAGAAATTTCCAAAGTATTTCTTGCCTTGAAGAAACAATATCAAATTCAACAACTATTTGTTGTGATCTTTTCATTTTTCCTTTTATTCCTAAATAAACACTCTCATCTACCTTTGCGCTAAGAGAGTTAACTTTAAAAAGCCAGCCTGCACCTTTACTAGGTCTCAATAAAATTTCTTCATTGTTTCCCGTTGAGGATGCTGAAACAGAAGGATGAAGATGAAATCTTAACACCGCAAGATTTTTTTTATTACTATCAAAATTTTCTATAGCAATAACAGTGTCATTTCCTCTTATTTCCATAGCATCATGATAAACATGTATTCTTCTAACGTGAATTATACCAAATTTTTTTCTATAACCGTGATGTCGAATTTCTAACCATGAATTAGTTTCTTCATCGCCACGTAGGGTAGGTTCAAAGTATTTTTTCTCATAAACATATTCCGGATCTGAATTATTTATTGTTAAAGTAGAGTAAGCTTGATTTGTATTAGATAATTCTTTCCAATTTTTGTCTTCACCGGAGAAGGTTCCACAATTTACAATCAGTCTTTCTTTTCCAACAGAGGCTTCAAAACTCAAGGGTCCCAGAAATTTTTTTGGTGAATTAAATTTACCTGACTTAGCTATGATTAAAAGCCTCTTAACATTCATACGTTCAAAACCCAGGTCTGTAATACTGAGGAGAGGCTTTATATTTGTTTTTTTTAGCTTTAAATTCTTCAAGGTAATGTTTACATACTCGCTGTCTTCAAAACTTCCATTGAAAATAGATAGTCTTTCATCAGGGTGCGTTAAAGTAATTATTACTTTAAAAAAATAATCTATTAATTGATCTATTTTATTTATAGAAAATTTAAATGTTTCGTCATTTATTTCATTTAAAATAGATAAAATTCTAAGAATAGTTAGAATTTCTGAAGAGTTTGAGCATTTAAACATATTTTTATTAGCATCATTTTTTTCAATTTCATTATTAATTAGTTTAACACCCTTTTGAGATAATTTTTTTTTACCTATAAAAACACCAGATAGATATAGTGTTAAAGCACTTTGAATATTATCTATACTATTCTCATTTAAATTATTCCACCGTAAAAAATGTTTTAATTGTTTGTAAAAAGAATGAATAAATTTATTTAAAAATTTTTCTTTTGCATCAAGCACTATAAAATCATAGTTGAGAATCCAGTTCTCAAGTCTTTTTGCTATCAAAGGTAAATTCCAAACAAATTCATCCCATTGACCATATTCTTCAATCCATCTATTGATTATAGTTTGCGAGTATGTGCTGGCGGACAAACTATCTGTTGCCCTTAGATGGTGAAGCCAAAAAAAACTATGAAAATCTCTTTTCCATATCTTTGGTGCATTTGTTTGCCAGGGCAACTGACCCCTCAGATCTAAATTATGCCCAGATAATAAAAAATTACCTTTAAAAATTTTATTTCCTATTTCTTTATTTCCAGGAAAAGGATTAATATTTATTTTGGAAACATTTCTAATTTTATTTTCAATTAATGAGTTATTATAAAGTTTAGATCTAAAAATTAATCTATGCAGAGCATTTTCTTTTGACATTTTTTGATCTAGCTTAATATCTCTAGTTGTAGTTTCTTAGTTTTTCTATATTTAATTTATAATTATCTTTATTACCTTTAAAGATTGCTGAACCTGCAACAATTATAGAAGCGCCCGATTCAGCAACAATTTTAATATTATTTTCATTAATTCCACCATCTACTTCAAGAAGAACTTCTTTTTTACTCATATCAATAATTTTTTTTGTGGAAACAATTTTTTCTATTTGGTCTTCCATAAATACCTGACCTCCAAAGCCTGGATTTACAGTCATTATTAACACAAGGTCTAGTTTCTCTATGATTTGATTAAGAATTGTAATAGGTGAAGATGGGTTAAATGCTAAACCAACTTTTTTACCATGCTGCCTAATTATGTCTATTGTTTTTATAATATCTTTACTGACCTCAGAGTGAATAGTAATTATGTCTGCTCCAGCTTTAGCATAATTAGGTATATATCTGTCCACATTTTCTATCATAAGGTGTACATCAAATTCTAGTTGGGTATAAGCTCTTATTGATTTAATAATATCTGGGCCGATAGTAAGGTTAGGTACAAAGTGTCCATCCATAACATCTATGTGAATCAAATCCGCTCCAGCGGAGGTAATATTCTCAACTTCTTTTCCAAGGATAGAAAAATCAGAGGAAAGGATTGATGGAGCAATTTTTAGGTTATTTTTCATTTTTTAAACTAAACTTTTTATCTTTTTATGTTTATTAATTACTAAAATCATTTTTTTTCAAATCGAGCAATAAAAAAACCATCGAGTCCACCAAAATCACTCCAATAATGAGGAAGTATTTGGGCAAAACCTTCTTTTGTAATTGAATCTTCCAATTTTGGCATTTCATCTGCGGAAATTTTTGAGACACTTATATTAGGCCAATTCATTGCTTTTCTAGCTATATTAATTCCTTCCTCGGGCTCAATAGAACAGACTGAATATACAAGTATACCTCCAGTTTGAAGAAGACTTAAGCTATGTTGAAGTAGTTTTGTTTGAATATTAGATAACTTCAAAATCTCATGTTTCTCTCTATTCCACATAATATCTGGATTTCTTCTTAAGGTTCCTGTCCCACTGCAAGGGGCATCGACTAGTATACCTGATATATTATTACTTTTAGGTTTCCATTCTAAGTAATTAGTACTAACTATAGAATGATTTAACCGCATTCTGATTAAGTTATTTTTCATAATATTTATCCTTTTAATATCATGATCTATTGAAATAACATCAAATCCAGCACTTAGTAATTGTATAGTCTTTCCTCCTGGAGCTGCACATGTATCTAAAATAACTCCAATCTTTTTTAAATTATGTAATTTATTTATTAATAAATTAGCAGGAAAAGTAGCGCTTGCATCTTGGACCCACCATCTTCCCTGATCATACATAGGAAGAGATGATATTTTGCTAAATTTTTTTAATCTCAATGAACTATTAGGTAGAACCGTTGGGTTGTATTCTCTAAAAATTTTATTTTGATTTTTGTTTATTGTTATATCTAAATAAGGTTCATTGGTTAAGCTTTTAGTTATTAATTTAGTCGTACGTTCTCCATAATTCTTTTGCCATCTTTTTAAAATCCAATCAGGCAGTATATAGATAGTATTATCTATGATATCTTTATAAATATTTTCATTGTCTGATATTTTTCTTAAAATAGCATTAACAAGTGGTTTAAATGGTTTTAATTTAGGTTTTATTATCTCAACAGTGTGATTTACTGCAGCGTAACCAGGAGTTCTTAAGAAAACAATTTGAGCTATGCCAATTTTTAAGATCAATTTTATTTCTGGGTTTTTCAAGGGTTTTTCCAGATATAAATTTATAATTTTATCAATATATCCCTTTTTTCTTAATACCGTATGCACGAGCTGATAAATATACTTTTTATCTCTATCTGAAAATTGATCAAAATTATTTTCATATAAAGCTATAGCATCTGAAAAGAATATTTTCTTATGCAAAATTTTGTATAAAATTTTTAAAGCAAAAGCTCTTGTACTATTTTTATTTTTTTTCAATTTATATCTGCCTGGTATTGAAAAATATAATTATATATATATATTTTTAGTAATGTTAATTAAATAATTGGATTATAGAATGAGTGAAAATAAATTACAAAAAATCACATCAAATGACAAAAAAAAATCTCAAAACAAACCTAAAGAAAATGGTGCAAGTTTAAGCGATGATGAAAAAAAGAAAAGTCTAGATCCTACAAGATATGGTGATTGGGAAGTCAAGGGAATTGCTGTAGACTTTTAAATTTATTTGTTTTTCTCACTTTCATTTATGAGTTGGTTTACAACATTCGGATCTGCTAAGGTCGATGTGTCTCCTAATTCCTCGAATTGCTTTTCAGCAATTTTTCTCAATATTCTTCTCATTATTTTTCCTGATCTTGTTTTTGGTAGGTTTGGCGCCCAATGCAAAATATCTGGCGTTGCTATAGGACCTATTTCTTTTCTTACCCAATTAATCAATTCCTTTTTTAGCTTTTCTGATGGAGAGGTTTCAACTTGAAGAGTTACATAAGCATATATACCTTGACCTTTTATATCGTGTGAATATCCAACAACTGCTGATTCAGCTACATTTGGATGAGCAACTAGTGCACTTTCTATTTCAGCTGTCCCAAGTCTATGGCCTGATACGTTTATTACATCATCCACTCTTCCTGTTATCCAATAGTATCCATCTTCATCTCTTCTGCACCCATCTCCTGTAAAATATTTACCTGGAAATTGACTAAAATATGTTTCTTTAAATCGTTCATGGTTTCCATACACTGTTCTCATTTGACCTGGCCAAGATTCTTCGAAGCATAAATTCCCCTTACATGCTCCCTCTAAAATATTTCCATTATCATCAAGAATTATCGGCCTTATACCAAAAAAAGGAAGTGTAGCTGACCCAGGCTTAAGGTCTATTGCCCCTGGTAGAGCAGAAATAAGAATACCACCTGTTTCAGTTTGCCACCAGGTGTCAACTATTGGACATTTAGTTTTCCCTACAGATTTATAATACCATTCCCATGCTTCTGGATTTATAGGTTCTCCAACTGAGCCAAGTAGTCTAAGTGAATTTCTAGTGGTACTTTTTAGTGGTCCTTCTCCTTCTTTCATTAAAGCTCTAATAGCTGTTGGGGCTGTATAGAAAATGGTAATACTATGTTTATCACATATCTCCCAAAAGCGAGAAGAATTAGGATAATTAGGGACCCCCTCAAACATAACTGTAGTTGCACCATTTAAAAGAGGGCCATATATAATGTAACTATGTCCAGTAACCCAACCTACATCGGCTGTGCACCAAAAAATATCATTTTCATGATAATCAAAAATATATTGATGTGTTAATGATGCATAAACTACATAGCCACCTGTTGTATGCAGTACACCTTTAGGTTTCCCTGTTGATCCAGAAGTGTAGAGAATAAATAAAGGATCCTCAGAATCCATTACTTCAGGTTCGCAATTTTTTGTTACTTTTGTTTTTTCTTCACTATAAAATAAATCTCTATTTTTATTGTAACTTATTTTTGCATTGGTTCTACTTATTATAAGAATATTATTAATACCAGAGCATTTCTCTAGGGCTTTATCAACATTTTCTTTAAGCGGAATTTTTTTTCCTCCCCTTACCCCTTCATCAGCAGTAATCACAAAACTAGACTTGCAGTCATTTATTCTGTCAGATAAAGCCTCTGGAGAAAAACCACCAAAAACTACTGAATGAATGGCGCCAATTCTGGAGCATGCAAGCATTGCATACGCAGCTTCTGGTATCATTGGTAAGTATATTGTGACTATGTCACCCTTTTTTACATTATTTAACTTTAGGATATTTGCAAAAATACATACTTCTTCGTGCAACTCTTTATAGGAAATTTTTTTAGAAATATTTGGGTCATCTCCCTCCCATATAATTGCTATCTTATCTCCTCTCTCTTCTAAATGCCTGTCTATACAATTTGAAGCTGCATTTAATTTACCTTCAATAAACCAGTTTATATCTATATTATCATTAAAATTTATTTTACTGACAGTTGACCATGGGGTAATCCAATCAATTCTTTGAGCTTGCTCGTCCCAGAATTTTATTGGGTTTTCTATTGAACTATTATAAAGTTTTTTATATTGATCAATATTACACCAAGAAGATTCTTTCCAATTTTCTGGAACTGGGTATATCTTTTCGTTTTTCATATTCTAATTCTATATTTGTTCATGGCCAAATTCTATTTTCTATTTATACAAAAAATTATTTTTTCATTTTTAATTTTGAATGTTATTTTTTCTAAATATTTCCCTAAGCAAGGGCCTTTAAAGCAGTATCCATCTTCAATTCTAAATAACGCTCCATGGGTTGAGCACTGTATAGCACTGTTATCGTAGTTTAAAAAAACTCCAGGTTTTAAATCTAAGGGAATTTTTTGATGAGGACAAATATTTTTGAATGCGAATAAACTTTCATTTATTTTCTCAACTTTATTTATTATTTTATGAAGAAATATTTCATAACTTTCAGTATTATTCCTATGTATAAAAACCTGACTTTTCCCAGGAGGTAAGCTTTTAGGGGAAAAATTGGTTATACCATTATCAGAAATATAAATAAAATTTTTATCCATTTTTGAATTTATATACCTAATTTACAAATTATTTTCCATTCTATAGGCATTACTGGTTGAACAGAAAGTCTTGAATTATTTACAAGAACCATTTTATTTAGCTTTTTAACTGATTTAATTTCTTTTAATAATACTGGGTTTTTAAATGATTTATATGTTTTTACATCTACCATAACAAATTTTCCGCTTTTATCACTAGGATCAGGATAGGCTTCTTTAATGATTTTAACTATACCCATGATACATTTATCTTTTCCTGAATGGTAGAAAAATGCTTGGTCGTTTATCTTCATAGACTGTAAGTTTTTTCTCGCTGCAAAATTTCTCACACCATCCCAACCTTCTATATTTTTTTTTAATTGATCATTCCAAGACCAATCGTTCTCAGGTTCAGTCTTAATTAGCCAAAAATTTTTCATAAAATTAGTCAATCGTTTTCAAATTTTAATGGTCTAGCAAAAAACTCTTTTAGAGTTTCTGTAAGTGTTTTATCCCCTTTAAGTATATAGTTTACTGCTTTAATTATAGGGATATCAACATTCATTTTATCCGCTAGTGATACTGCTGCTTCTGTTGTATAAATACCCTCAGTAATTGATATTTTATCTAACAAATAATCGTAAGAAGAAATCCCCTGACCTATAGCATTACCAAGTGAAAAATTACGGGATTGATTTGAGTTTGATGTAAGAGTTAAATCACCAAGACCAGATAGACCCATTAAGGTTTGTGGTTTAGCTCCTAAAGCTGAGCCAAATCGGCTTATTTCTGCTAAACCTCTTGATAGCAGTGCTGCGTGAGCATTTCTTCCTAAACTAGCTCCATTTATTATTCCAGCTGCTATAGCAATAATATTTTTTATTGCACCCCCAACTTCAACACCTACAATATCATCAGAGAAGTATAATCTTAAACTTTCCGAAGGTAATTCTTTAGCTATACTCAGGTGGTGTAATTTTTCATCACATGCTAATGTTATTGCTGAAGGTAAATTTCTTGCTACCTCAGATGCAAATGTTGGTCCAGAAAGGATTGCAAATGATGAACTTGGCACAAGTTCTTTGAAAATTTCTGATGGAAAATATAAGGTTTCTCTCTCAATTCCTTTTGAGCAATTAATTATTATTGTATGCTTAGTAATTATTTTTTTAAAAAGCATTAAAATATTTCTAATATATTGCGTTGGTACTGCAAAAATTAATATCTTATAATCCCTTAGTTCTTCAATCGAACTAGTAGATTTAAGGTTACTGGATAATGATATATCTGGGAGATATAAATTATTTAAATTGTTTATATTAATAGACTCAACTACTTTTTTATTTCTTGACCATAATATAATATTTTTATTCTGATTGCTCAAATTAGAACCTAAAGCAGTCCCCCAAGCTCCGCCGCCTATTATCGCTATTTTATTATTATTCATTATCACTTTCAGAAACACTTAAATTAAATGAAATTGAAATACGCTCTCTATTTCCTTTGTAGGTTCTTACTCCATGATATAACCAGGATGGAAAAATTAACATGATACCATTTCTTGGTGAAAGTAATTCAGTTGCTCCTAAGCTTCTACCCTCAGGCCCTTGGAAGCAGTATGAAGGTGCATACATGGTAGGGCCGGAACCTCTTGGGTCCATAATTACAAATTGTCCCTCAAATTTTTGGTTTTCAAAGCAGCCACCGTCATCAACATAATATACACCAGACCAAAATGCTCCTGGGTGTATATGAAATTCATTTGAATCTCCTTTTCTATTTATGTTTGACCATGCATTAGCAGACCAAGAAAAAATATTCGGTTTGCCATTTCTCAAAGCAGTATTTCTGCTTGCAATAATTTTTGCTATACTAATTACTTTCTCAAACTGCTTACCGCCCCATGATAGCATATCTCTATCAGAGTGCCATCCTCCTATATTACTACTATAATTTTTTTGTTTACCAATTTTTTTTTCTCTAGCCATAATAACTTTTTTAAGTATTTTATTTATTGATTCAAAATCAGGTATCAGGGTCATAATAATTGGAGTAGGAAAGGCATTTTTTATTTCTACTCTATTTTTTTCAAAGAAATCTTCTTCCATAACTCTCTCTCTAAAGATGCAGCTTATCTAATTGCCATCTTGGGTTAACTGCAATTTCATATTCGCAAATATTAGGGTTTTCAAAAAGTCTTTCTATTCCAGCCCAAGCAATCATTGCACCATTATCAGTGCAAAGTTCTCTTGGCGGTGCATAAAAATTAACTTTATTTAATTCTGACAAATTTAATAGTCTATTCTTTAGATATTGATTAGATGCTACTCCACCTGAAAAAACAATATTTGGTTTATAAGAGTAATTTTTATAAAAGTTATTTGAAGCTTTCTCAATTTTTTTATACAGAATATCCCCTATAGACTTTTGAAAGGATGCCGCTATATTATTTTTTATTTTTTCACTCATAGTGTCAGATACCTTGCCTAAAACAGCTGTTTTAAGTCCAGAAAAAGAAAAATCTAAGGTTAAATGATTAATCATTGGTCTGGGTAATTCAATTGCTTCATCGTCACCAAATTTTGCAGCATTTTCTATGGCCGGGCCACCAGGGAATCCTAAGTCTAGCATTTTTGCAACTTTGTCAAAGCATTCACCGCAAGCGTCATCAAGGGTAGTTCCAATTAGCTTATATTTTCTTACTCCATGAATTTCTAATATTTGTGTGTGCCCACCTGAAACCAATAGAAGTAGGTATGGAAAAACTATTTTGTTCGTTAATCTTGGCATTAGAGCATGAGCTTCTAGGTGGTTTATACCAATAAGTGGCTTATTTATTGATAAGGCCATTGATTTAGAAGCTAAAAGACCAACAATAAGCCCTCCAATAAGGCCTGGGCCTGCTGTAGCAGCAATAGCATCAACTTTTTCCAATTGAACATTAGCTTTTTGTAAGGATATTCTAATTACTTCATCTATATTTTGAACGTGGGACCTGGAAGCAATTTCGGGAACCACTCCACCAAATGGTTTATGGATATCAATTTGGGAAGAAATTACATTTGAAAGGATTTTTTTGTTGCTTGATACAATAGCAGCTGAGGTTTCGTCACATGAAGTTTCAATTCCTAGTACAATCATTGTTGAAGATCCAGTATTTTACAGTTTAAGATAATCATTATAACATTATATTTAGATTTTTATTCAATGAAATTAGATAATATAGACAAATTAATAATCGGTACCAGAAGCTCACCGCTTGCTCTTGCTCAAACTCAATTAGTGGTTGATGAACTCGAGAAAACTTTTCCCTCTATTACTGAAGTTATTCAGGTTAAGAAGATAAAAGTCTCAGGTGATAAGTATAAAAATAAACCTTTAAGAAATATTGGTGGCAAGAGTTTATTTACTAAAGAGATAGACCAGGCATTATTAGATAATAAAATTGATATTGCTGTCCACTCTATGAAAGATGTGGATTCTACAATACCTTCTGGTTTATTAACTGCAGCCGTTATTGAAAGGGAAGATCCAAGAGAGTTCTTGCTTTCTAAAACAGCTAAAAATATAGAGAGTCTGGACGATGATGCTATTATTGGAACATCATCTTTGAGACGAAAAGCCCAATTACAAAATAAGAAGCCTCGCCTGACTTTTGTTGAGTTGAGAGGCAATATATTAAAAAGAATTGAAAAGTTTAATTTAGGGGAATTTGATGCAACAATTTTAGCTTATGCTGGTTTGAAAAGGTTAGGGATAAGTGCTAATGGTTTTCTAATTGAATTAGATTCTATGTTACCATGTTTAGCTCAAGGAATAATTGGTTTAACAGTTTTGGAAAAAAATTATCAAGTAAGAGAAATAGTTTCAAAAATTAATCATCAAAATACCTTTAATGAACTAAATTGTGAAAGAGCTTTGTTAACCTCGCTAGGTGCAACTTGCAATACTCCAGTTAGCGGTTTAGCAAAGATTAATAATGACCAAATTTTTTTGCAATCTGAGGTTTACTCTTTGGATGGTAGAGATTCGTATTCTACCCAAATTGAAGGCAAAGTAGCTGATGCAGAATTTATTGGATCAGAGGCGGGCAAAAAGTTAATTAATCTAACCCCTAGAAGAATAATTGAGTCATGGAAACGAACCTCCTTATTTTAAGACAAAGAGATGACGCAAAAATTCTAGCGTCAGATTTAAAAAATATTGGATTAAGTTCTTCTGTTTACCCAATATTTGAATTTGTTGAATTTGCACCAAAGTTACCTCGAATAAATGATTTTTCATATATAATTACTTCTAGCAAAAATGGTATTAGAGCTTTTGCAAAAAAATTTTCTTCCAGAGATGTATGTATGTATGTTGTTGGGGAAGGGTCTGCAGAAGAGGCCTATAAAAAGGGTTTCACAAATATAAGATTGGGAAATAACAATATTATTGAGTTATGTGAACAAATTAAATCCGATTTATCTCAAAGCAGTGCTAACCTTCTTTATGTTTGCGGTGAAAATCAGAAATATGATGTCGTAACTGCTCTTAGTTTTAATGGTCTCAATGTTAAAAAATTGGTTTTATATGACTTTATTCCTATTAGTTCTTTGTCAGAAGGGGTTTTAAAAAAAATAGAAAATGGTATTATCAATGGAGTTGTATTTTTTTCCCCTCGTTCGGCAGCTATTTTTTTAAATTTGCTAAAAAAAGCAGGAAAAGATAATCTTACCGAAGAGCTTAGAGCGTTTTGTATCAGTAGAAATATTGCGAAAGAAGTAAATAGGTTAAATTGGAAAATGTCTTATGTTTCGACAAAATCTACTAAAAGTTCTTTAATTGAATTATTGAGCTATCTTTATAATTAAATTATTATGATTTTCCAACCTAAAAATACTAAAGGTAAAATTACTCAATCGAATAAAACAAAAAATAAAATAAATAATTTGCAAAGCGCCCTTGAAAGTAGAACAAATACATCTTTAAGGTTTTTTAAATATTTTCTCTTTATATTTTTAGGAATAATAGTTGGTTATATTTTGTTTATATTTTCAACTGAAGAGGCGAATAGTATTAAAAATTATTTTAGTAATGTTACCAAAAAAAATTACGATCCAGCAAAGAAAACTATTAAAACAATATCTTCTGGAGAGAAAAAAAGTAATTTTGAAATTATGTATACTGAGCTAGCAGAGAAACAAAAAGATTATCAGAAATTGTTTGGTGAAAAAATTAGTGGTATTGATAATAAACTTTCAAATATTGAAAATTCCTCTAAAGGTATAATAGGAGAAGTTAATAATATAATCCAGGAAAGTGAAAAAAAAATTTATAGTGATATAAATAGTATTAAATTTAAATTAAATGAAAAAAATGGGAACATTGGAGATTTTGTNGATTTATCTNAAAGACTANNTAGNTTNGAGGTTTTGCTNAATAATAAGATTAATTATTTTTCTATGATTATAACTGTTGAAAGGCTAAAAGAAGCAGTCCAACAGAAAAGCAATTTAAGCGTTCCATTAAATAATTTAAAATATTATATTGAGAATTCTAATAACCCAAGTTACTTGGATGTTTTTTTAAAAATCGAAGGTTTGTTAGCTGAAGGAATTAAAACCCGAGGTGATTTAATAATTTTATTTGAAGACATTGAAAATTCTATTTTTAAAGAAAATAATTTGGTATTTGAAAGNAAAAGTTTTGATAATCCCGTTAGTTATTTTTCTTCATTAGTAAAAATAAAAAANATCGAAGNCCCNGATATATCTGAAGCTNACAATAATTTTCTGAAAGTAAGAAGGTTTCTTTATAAGAATCAGTTAGAAGAAGCGCTTAATGAAATAGAAAAAATATCACCTAACTATGGCCAAAAATTTGAAGGTTGGATTAAATCATGCAGAAATCTTGTGAAGTTTGAGAAATTACTTAATTTTTTTGAAAGTATGCCNATTGAGCCAGGAAATAATAATTAATGTTTAAGGTATTATTTTTTTCTATTCTTGTAATTATTTTATCCTTAACTGCAGGTTGGGTTGGAACAAAACCAGGTTCAATTCAAGTATATTGGTTAGGCTACAATATTAGTACATCTATTTCAGTAGCTTTTATATTAATGTTAATTGTAATTTTTTTATCTTTAATTTTATATAATATAATTTTNTCAATNGTAAAAACTAAAAATAAAATCAAAAGCAATATTATTAGTAAAAGAGAGGATAGAAGTATTAATTCTCTAAGTAGAGGTATTGTTGCTTTGATAAGTGGTGATGGTGAGATGGCTGAAAAACTTTCTAATGANACTAAAAATATACCAAAAATATTATCTCCTCTTAANATTCTTTTATCTGCTCATTCAGCNCATTTGAATAATAATAAAAAAACAGCCACATCCTTCTTTGAAGAAATGCTTGACTATAAAGAGCTTGAATTTCTTGGTCTTCGTGGTTTGATGCTTCAAGCAAAATCTGAAGATGAAAGAATTAAATATGCTAGGAGAGCGTATTTAATTAATCCAAGATCTAAGTGGGTTTTTAATAACTTATTTAAATTAGAAGCAAAATTAGGAAATTGGCGTGAAGTAGAGCAAATATTAAGAAGTTACAAAAAAAATGGAGGCAGAGAANTTGTAAATATTGATAGAAAAATATCAATTTCTATGTTTGAGCAAGCAAAAAATTATAATCAAGAAGATTATATAGCAAAGTTAAAAAAATTTAGCGAGGCATATGAGCTGTCGAGTGAAATTGTACCTTTGGCTCTAGAGTTATCAAAGTTGTATTTAGTTAGGGGTAGAATAAGAAAAGCTAATAGAATTCTAGAGAAAAGCTGGAAATTAAATCCTCANCCNGACTTATTTGAACTATTTAAAAAAATACATAAATCTGATAGTAGAGATAAATTTTCGCGAAGAACTTTTAAATTATCAGAATCATTTGATAATTCTGATGTTGAGGTCTGTTTAAGTAAAGCAGAAGTGCTTTATTTGTCTAAAAACTACACTAGTGCAAGAGAATTATTAAATAATTTAATNGAAAAAATTCCTGATAAACGGGGGTATGCATTAATGGCTAAAATTGAAGAACAAGAAAAAGGTCCTTTAGCATCTAAACCCTGGTATGAAGAAAAGCAGAAGTTGCTATTGCCGTTGTGGGTGTGTGATAGTTGCGNTTTTTCAAGNAACAATTGGCTGCCATTATGCAGTAAATGCTCTNCATTTGACTCCTTTAGNTGGGGTTATAATAGNTACGACAATATACAAAGCATTGAGTTAAAAGAAGAGAGTATAATTGAAGAAAATATGTTTGATAAATCAATTTAATTTTCAAGTTTTTTTTAACCCAATCTCTATTAAGCCTTAAGTTTCAAGTAATTAATTATGAAAAATATATATACTTTCTGGATTCGTTTGCCGCATGTAACTAGAGCAATTTTCTGGGCTATTTTAGCGACTGTGTTTATGACGGGAATGTCAGTTTTAATAAAACACCTGGGGAATTCACTGCCTTTTATAGAGGTAGCCTGGTTTAGGGCATTTTTTGGGTTAATGATTATTTTTCCTTTTATTTTAAAAAGAGGAGGGATAAAAGCAATTTATACAAAAAAAATTAAATTGCACATAGTAAGAGGGTTTTTAGCTATAATGGCTATGTTAAGTGGATTTTATGCTGTTACAGTTTTACCCCTTACATTAGTAACAACTCTAGGGTTTTCTAGGCCCTTGTTCATGATTCCCTTAGCTATAATTTTTTTACATGAAATTGTTAAGGCAAGACGTTGGTCTGCTACAATAATTGGCTTTATAGGTATTATAATAGCTATTCGTCCTACTGGAGAAATTGAACCGGCAGTACTAATTGCTTTGTTTAGCTCATTTATTTTTGCTGTAGTAATGATAACAACTAAAAAACTTTCTGCGACCGAGGCTCCAACAACTCTTATGTTTTATCAAGGTTTTTTTTCATCATTATTTATATTGCCACTATGTTTTTTTTTCTGGGAAACACCCAGTATCAATGAGTTTTTGTTACTTATTTTATTAGCTATATTTGGTTCTTTGAGCGTAAACTGTTCCATAAGGGCTTTAAAATTAGCAGATACTACTATAGTCTCTCCCATAGAGTATATAAGAATAATCTTTGCTAGTTTTGCAGGCTTTATAATTTTTTCAGAAATTCCAAGTATTTGGACCCTTTTAGGCGGGCTAATTATTATTATGTCCACTGTTTATATAGCATACAGAGAATCACGATTAGGGTATGATAAAACTACTACTGATATTAATGCCTAAATATTTTTGGATAAAAACTTAGAGGTGATTATAATGGCTGCTTATATGCTTGTAAGTGCAAAAATTTACAACCCAAATCAATTTGCTGAATATGGTAAAAAAATGGAACAGTTAATCAAAATATATAGTGGTGAGTATCTCGCTAAAGGNAGTATTTCTGATATATTAGAAGGTTATTTTGATAAAAGTAGAAAAATTCTAATAGCAAAATACCCAACACTTGAACAAATACATGACATGTGGAACTCAGAGGAGTATAAAAAAATAAAGAAAATTAGAAAAGACGTTGCGGACGTAGATGTTATCATTATTGATGGTATAGATTCGTGATAAGNTTTAACCTCAGCTTCAGTCATTAGTTATTAGAACATAATATTTATTTTTATTTTAATGATATAAGGGGAGTAAAATGGAGAAACTTCATCATTACATAAACGGAAAAGCTGTTAAATCATCAAAGGGGCGNAATGGTCCTGTTTTTAACCCAGCTTCTGGCGAACAAATTGCTGAAGTGCCATACGCAGATGAAGTAACTACAAATGAAGCTATAGATGTTGCAAAAGCAGCTTTTCCAGAATGGGCATCCACACCATCTGTTCAAAGNGCGCGCGTTCTATTTAAATTTCTTGAACTTATGAATCAAAATAAAGAAGAGATGGCAAGAATTGTTACAAGGGAACATGGAAAAACTTTACCAGATGCTATGGGGTCAATAACTCGAGGTTTAGAAGTTGTTGAATTCGCTTGTGGTATTCCTCAACTTCTGAAGGGAGAATTTTCTGAAAANGTTGGTTCAGGTATTGATTCTTGGTCTTTAAGNCAGCCAATTGGAGTNTGTGCAGGTATAACTCCATTTAATTTTCCAGCAATGGTTCCTATGTGGATGTTTCCNTTAGCTATAGCTTGTGGAAATACTTTTGTTCTTAAACCAAGTGAAAAAGATCCTTCAGCTCCATTATTTATGGCAAGNCTATTAAAAGATGCAGGTCTTCCAGATGGTGTTTTTAATATTGTAAATGGNGANGCTGAAGCTGTTACAACCATATTAAATAATCCTGATGTAGGTGCTATAAGTTTTGTTGGTTCAACAANTATAGCTGANAAAATTTATACAACTGCTTCTGCCAATGGNAANCGCGTTCAGGCCCTAGGTGGTGCTAAAAATCATATGATTGTTATGCCTGATGCTGATATGGATCAAGCATCAGATGCTTTAATGGGTGCAGCTTTTGGTTCTGCCGGTGAACGTTGTATGGCGGTTTCAGTAGCGGTAGCAGTTGGCTCAGCAGGGGATGAGATTGTAAAGAGGCTATCTCCAAGGGTTTCTTCACTTAAGGTTGGCCCTGGAAATGATTCTGAATCTGAGATGGGCCCTTTAATTACTGAACAGCATTTTAATAAAGTAAAAGAATATATAAAGATAGGAGAGGCAGAGGGTGCAGAGTTATTGGTAGATGGAAGAAACATTAAGCTTCAAGGTTATGAAAATGGGTATTTTCTTGGCGGAAGTCTCTTTGATAAAGTTTCGCCAGATATGAGAATATACAAGGAAGAAATATTTGGTCCAGTTCTCTCAGTTGTAAGAGCAAAAAGTTTTGAGGAAGCTGCTTCTTTAGTAGATAAACATCAATATGGAAATGGTGCGGCAATCTTTACTAGAGATGGTGATGCTGCCAGAGAATTTTCTAATGGGGCTCAAGCAGGTATGATTGGTATAAATGTTCCAATACCTGTTCCAATGGCTTTTCATTCTTTTGGGGGTTGGAAAAAATCTATATTCGGTGATCACAGTATTCACGGAACAGAAGGTGTTCATTTTTATACCAAATTAAAAACTGTAACTTCTAGGTGGCCAACAGGAATTAGAGCTGGCGCTGAATACAACTTTCCATCAATGAAATGATTGAATTATGAACTTTACAAATGAAAAAAAAAATATTGGCAAAGAATTTCCAGAACCATTATATGATATTCAACCCTCAGATGGACTGCAAGTTGTTATATTAGGTGGTGGTTGCTTTTGGTGTGTTGAACAAATATTTGATGAGGTTTATGGAGTAGAGAGTGTTGTGTCTGGTTATAGTGGTGGTTCCTCAGATACAGCTAATTATGAATCAGTTTGTAGAGGGAATACAAAACATATTGAAGTTGTTAAAATAGAGTTTGATAGTAATAAAATTACCTTTGGAACGATCCTAAAGTTATTTTTTTCTGTTGCGCATGATCCTACTCAGGTCGAGAGGCAAGGTGCAGACATAGGGCCACAATATAGTTCTGTAATTTTTTGTACTGATAAGCAGCAATTTGATGTTTCAAATCAATACATAAATTTCCTAAACGAATCAAAAGTTTTTACAGATCCAATTGTGACTAAGGTAATTAATTTAAAGGATTTTTTTGAAGCAGAATCATATCATCAAAAATACGCAAAAAAAAATCCCACCCAACCTTATATTTTAGGCGTATCTTTACCAAAACTACAAAAATTATTATCTAGTTTTCCTACTTTATTAAAACCCAGATAATTTTTTTGGAGGACAATTATGTTATTAAATAAATCTCGTGCTTATGAAATAATGGATAAGTATAATTTAGACGCATTGTTGGCAGTTACTCCAAGAAATATATACTACCTGACTGATTTCTCAGGGTTTAATAATAGGACTCAAAGAAGTTTCTATGAGTATGCACTTTTACCAAGAAATGAAAATGCGCCTGCTGCCTATGTTACCACAGCTGTAGAACTTCCAAGGTTGAATGATTTTCCTACTTGGGTTCCAAACATCCAAACTTATACTCATCCTATAAGCTTGAGTAATCGAGACTATGATTCTTTGACAGAAGACCCTGAGGCTGGTATGCCCATTAATTGGCCAATAAGAAAACAAAGAAATCTTCCCGAGAGAGAAAGGCAATGGTTAGAATTAAAAAAGAAATTTGGTGAAAAAATTTCGGCTTCACCACTTCTTGCATTAAAAAAAGCNATCAAAGATGCTTCCCTGGAGAAAGCAANAATCGGNTCAGATGATCCTAGAGTTATATTNTGGTTAAAAGANGTTGGTNTAGAATCTATTGAAGGAATAGAAGCTACAAATATCTTNCGTGAAATAAGAATGGTNAAATCACCNGATGANATTAAACTTCTTACAGAGGCTGCTAAAATAAATGAGCAGGCTATGCAAGCAGCGATAGACTCTGTGGATGAAGGAGTAGAATGGAATGAAATAGAGTCAAATTTCTTTAAAAAAATGNCNAATCTNGGTGGTCAAGGAATATATATAACTGCNGGNCCNGGTGGTTTACCTCATAATTCGATAGTTCCTGGTAAACCAATAATGTTAGATTCTTTAGGNACATATAAACTNTATCACGGNGATATTGGNAGGACGGTAATAGTAGGAGAACCTAGCAAAGAAATTTTAAAAAGAAATAGAGCTATGATGGCTGGCTGGGAGAAAGCGATAGAAATTATTAAACCNGGATTAACAGGCGCTAAATTGACTACNGAAGTTTTGGANGTGATGGACAGTAAAGGTTTTCCAGGTTTTATTATTGTTACTCCTCATTCAATNGGTCTAGANCATACTGATCATCCTATGCCTATTGGTTTTGAAATGCCTGGNTCAAAAGGAGACTTTGTTTTCTTAGAAAATATGGTTGTAAATGTTGATATGCCTTATCATGAGTATGCNTGGGGNTCTATGCATTTAGAAGATACTTTAGTTATAACTTCTGATGGTTGCAGAGCAATAACATCAGAAAAAACTGAGATAGTAATTAAATAACACTTTTTAATTATTCAAATCTTAAAGCGTCAATTGGGTCTAGAAGAGAAGCCTTCCTTGCTGGGTATGCTCCAAAAATTATTCCAATAGCTGCTGAAAAAAAGAAAGCAATAACTATTGAACTAACTTCTATTGTAGTTGGCCAGCCTGCTGCTTTAGATATTAAATATGACACAATAATTCCAAATATGATACCTATCAATCCCCCTATCAAAGATAGTGTTATAGACTCAACAATAAATTGCATTAATATATTTTTTCTTTTTGCGCCAAGAGCCATTCTAAGCCCTATTTCTTTAGTTCTTTCAGTTACAGACACAAGCATAATATTCATAATTCCAATCCCTCCTACTACTAATGCAATTGATGCAACCGCACCTAATAGCAAAGTAAATATCCCTATACTTTGTGAAACTGTGTCACGAATTTCTTCTAAATTATGTATTTTAAAGTCATCTTCTTTCCCCTGTCTAATTTTGTGTTGTTTTCTGAGTATTTCTTTTATACGAGACTCAGCTTTATTCATCACTGAAGAATCTATTACTTTTACCCAAATTACATGGACCATATTTGGCCTTGCTCGCTTATTTGAGCCTAATATCCTTTTTTGCACTGTTTGAAAAGGAATAATTATAATATCATCTTGATCTTTACCGTCGGCAGATTGACCTTTTGATTCAAGAACACCAATTACTTTTATAGGAACACGGTTAATTCTAATTATTGTGCCTAACGGGTTACTATTAGGGCTAATATTATCTACAACAGTTTTTCCTAGGATACCTATTTTTGCGGAACTCTTATTTTCTATCTCATTAAACATTCTTCCTTGGGCAATAGACCAATCGCGTGCAATAAAAAAGTTTTTATATGCTCCTGTAATATCCGTTGACCAGTTAAAATTGCCTGAAATAACTTGTCCTTTTGTATGCAGAGTTGGACTAGCTTCAGAAATTAATTGTTTTTCATTAGCTATTGCCTCTACATCTTTTATTGTAAGCGAAATTTTTGATCCAGCTCCCATTCTTGCCCCAGAGTTTCTAGAAGAAGCATTAGTAATTATTAGTAAGTTTGAGCCCAAAGCTTCTATTTGACCGACTATTTTATCCTGAGCGCCTGTTCCAATAGAGACAAGAGCAATTACTGCAGCAACTCCTATGATTACTCCTAACATAGTTAGTACACTTCTAAGGGCATTAACTCTTAAAGCTTTTAAAGCTATAATAAATGTTAGAGATAGATTCATAAGTCTATACCCCTAGCTTGTTTCCTTATCTTTAATAATAATTCCATCTTTAAAACTAATTATTCTTTTAGCATGTGATGCGATATCAATTTCATGTGTGACTAAAATTATAGTGATACCTGATTTATTCAGTTCATGAAAAATAGACATTATTTCTTCTCCAGTTTTTGAATCAAGAGCTCCTGTTGGTTCATCCGCTAGAACAACAACAGGTTCATTTACTAATGCTCGTGCAATTGCAACTCTCTGTTGTTGACCGCCGGAAAGCTGATTAGGTTTATGATGAATTCGATCTTCAAGTCCAACTAAATTTAATTTTTTTATAGCTTTTTCTTGTCGTTCTTTATAACTGATCCCGCTATATATGAGCGGGATTTCAACATTTTCCATTGCTGTTGTGCGAGCAAGAAGGTTAAAATTCTGAAAAACAAATCCAATTTTTCTGTTTCTTATTTCTGCTAATTTATTACTATCCAATTTATTAATAATGTTATCATCGAGTATATACTCTCCACTTGATGGTTTATCCAAACATCCCAGTAGGTTCATTAAAGTAGACTTGCCTGACCCTGAGGGTCCCATTATAGCAACAAATTCACCATTTTGAATTAAAAGGTTTACCTTTTTAAGCGCTTCTATTTCATTGGTACCTATTTGATAAGTTTTTGAGAGATTGCGTAATTTTATTAATTCCATTTGTTGAAAGCCAATTTAATTTTTTGTAATACTTAGAATAACTTTTTCTCCAGGGCTAATATTATTACTNTTAAGTANAATAAAATTTGTTTCTGTTTCTATATATTTTATATTTTTTTCACTAACTNACTTATCATCATTTAGAACTGAAACTCTACCNGATGTATTTTGTATATTATTTCTAAGTTTAATAATATTTTTATATTTGATTACCTGCTTTGGATTTAGAATTGAAATAAATTTATTTTCAAAAGATTTTTTTTCTACTTCGATTCTTTCTTTCTTGTTAATTTCATTTCCAAAAGATTTATTTATTTTACGAATAGCTTTTGTCTGATCTTTTAGAAGCAAGCTAAGCTGTTCTGTCTGATATTTATCCAGATTAAGAGCAGACTTGAGGTTTTTTGTTATTTTTTCCATATTTCTTTTATGTTTTTTTAATTTATTTCTCATACTTAAGTCATGTTTATAGTTTAAGGCCTTTTTTGGTAATAAAATTACATCTTTTAATTCTCTTGTTACTATATCAACAGTTGCAGTCATCCCTGGAAGGAGAATTTGATTATTATTATTTACAGAAACTATAACTCCGTAAGTAACCACATTCTGAACAACTGTTGGTGCTTGCCTTATTTGAATAACTTTTCCATTAAATATTTTATCCTGAAAAGCATCAACTGAAAATTCTACAAATTGCCCTAGTTTAATTTGTCCAATATCAGCTTCATCAACATTTGTTTCTACCTGCATATTTCTAGTATTTTGCGCAATCGTAAATAAAACTGGGGTATTAAGACTCGCAGCGACTGTTTGCCCGAGATTTATTTTTCTATCTATAACAATACCTTCAACTGGTGCGCGAATATAGGTATGTTGAAGTTGAATAATACTTTGTTCGAGCAATGCTTCTTTCTGATTAATCTGAGCATTAGCATTTGAAACTTGAGCTAAAGCAAATTTCTTATTTGCTTTAGCTGCTTCGAAGCTTGCTTTTGCTGACCTCATTTGAGCATTAGATGATTCAAATTCTGCTTTAGATTGAATTAACCTAGTGTTAGAAACTACACCTCGCTCCTTTAATTTTATATTTTGCTCATAAATTCTTTTAGATTCATCTGCAGATGCTTTTCTATTTTCATAATTAGCAAGAGAGGATTCTAGTTCATATTCCGATCTTTCTTTGTTTGCAATTTGCATTTTTAAATTTGCCTTAGCAACAGATAAATTAGCTTCAGCTTGTCTTACTTGCGATTCGAATGATCGTGGGTCTATTCTGGCTAACAGTTGGCCTTTCTTTACTAAGGTGTTAAAATCAGCACGTAAATCTGAGATTTGTCCGGATATTTGAGCCCCGACATCGACAGTTATTACTGCTTTTAATTTTCCTGAAGTTGAGATAGTGTTTCTGATATCTCCTAATGTGACTGTAGTAGTTTCGTATTCTTTTTTAGTGTTATTAAAAAAATAAAAGTACAATAAAAATATAACTAATAGAAAAATTACTACTACAATAATTTTTTTTATATGTTTTGAGATAGTAGTCATTGATTGGTTTTATATAATATTTATATGCTGTTATTTTTATAATTTTTTTGTATTATACAATTAGCATTCTCAAGCTTTTTTATCAACTGTAATAATGAAGGTTAAGTTATGGTTAGAACTGTAAAAAATAAATTTACCGGTGGAATGGTAATAAGTAAGAAGCTTAAAGAGCTAGGAATTAGTACTACTTTTGCATTAGCTGGTGCTTCGCATACTTATTTACTTGATGCCTTAGATAATGATGGCTTCAAAGTTATTTTAAGCAGGCATGAAACTGCAACTATTGGAGCAGCTGATGGTTATTCTCGTATTTCTAGAATGCCTGGTGTGGCATTAATTGTTTCTGATCAAGGAATTCCTAATGCTATTACAGGAATTTTAACATCATACGAAGCGTGTACACCTGTAATAATTCTTTCTGTCAGAAAGAAAACAAGTTCTATGGAAACTCAAACATTGTTAGATCACGATAAACTAGAACTAGTAAAACCTATTACTAAATGGGCAAGGACGATACCATCTATTGATAGAATTGCTGAATATATTGAAACAGGTTGTAGGATTGCTTTTTCTGGAAGACCAGGCCCGGTATTAATTCAAATACCTCAAGAATTTTTGTCAGATGATGCAGGTGGGTCGCAAAAGCCTGAAATAAAAAAAATACATGATATTCCAAAACCATCCATCTCAAGTGAAGTATTAGATAAATCAATTAATCTTATAACTACTGCAAAAAGACCACTAATTATTTGTGGTACAGGTGCTTATTTAAGTCAGTCTTCTGAAATTTTATGTAAGCTATCTTCTGAATATTCAATACCTGTTTTTGGTAATGCAATGGGGCGGGGCTTAGTGCCNGAAGATGACAAATTGGGCTGGTCTTGGGCATTAGCTCAATCATCAGCATCACTTGCTGATCTTGTAATATTTGTTGGAGCAAGACTAACTCAAAGGATTGGATATGGCCTTCCNCCAAAATTTAATAAAGATGCAAAATTTATCCAAATTGATATTCACCCTGAAGAAATAGGGAGAAATAGGCAGGTAGATTTAGCTATTAATTCAGATGCTTCTTATGCTTTAAATGCAATATATGAAATTTTAGTCGAGAGAAAATGTTCAATTGCAGTCTATGATAATTGGGTTTCTACTTCACTTAAAGATAAATTAAATTTTATTGAAACGGTAGGAAACAGTACGGAAGTTATTCATCCCTATCAAATAGCGAGGAATTTAATGAAGGTTTTTCCAGATAATGCTATTTATATTGGGGATGGAGCTGATATCCAGAATTGGATGCATGCTTATCTTAAAATTGGAATAAAAAATACTTTTATTGATCATTACCCTTTAGGTTCAATGGGCATAGGCACTCCTTTAGCTATAGGAGCTGCTGCTGCTGAAGCAGAGTTTTCTGTAAAAAATAAAAGAGTNCCNAGAAAANTTATTCATGTAACAGGAGATGGTGCTTTTGGTTTCTACTCATCNGAATTTAATGGTGCTTCATTGGCTAATTTAGATATAACNACAATAATTTCTAATGATGGAGCNTGGGGAACTGAAAANCATGGGCAGAGNNTAGCAATATCTAAACAAATTAATACAGANTTNGGAGATGTAAATTATTCATTAATTGGTNAAGCNTTTGGATGTTTATCAGNACAAATAAGTGATCCAAACATGATTAATAGTTACTTAATAANATCAATANAACATAATGGACCAGCAATAATNGATATAATNACTGATAGTGATGCAGGCTTACTTAGAAAAAAAGATAGCAGAGTTCAAACTGTTCAATTTAGTGATTTTGAATTAAGTAGAATTCTATTAGATAAGGACTAAAGAATTATTTATATATAATTATGATCAAAAAGTAACTTTATGTTAATTAAAGAATATTAATTTGTCGGATTATGCTGTGTGAGTTCGAAAAAAATGAGTGATCTAAGAATCGTAATTTTCGGTGCTAGTGGCCATATTGGATATGAAGTGTTAAGACTTTTTTCTAAATCTTATATTGTTTTAGCCCCATCTAGGATTGATTTAGATTTGAAAATATTCGATGATGTTGGCACTTATTTAAGAATAGCAAAACCAGACTTGATTATTAATGCTGCAAGTTTTTCAGACATTGACCTTGCTGAAAATAACGTTCTTGATGTTAGAAGATTGAATTCAGAGTTTCCAGGGTTTTTGGCAATGGAAGCGTTAAATAGAAAAATTGGTTTAGTGCATTTTTCATCTGACCAAGTTTTTGACGGAAGGGGACAGAGGTCTCCCTATCAAGAAGATGACATGCCTAATCCATTAAATGTTTATGGTCGTTCTGTTCTGAAAGGGGAGTCATTGATAAAAAATACTCTTGATAGATATTTAATTTTTCGTACAAGCAGAATTTACAGTCTAAGGAGACCATGTTTTATAAGTAAGTTACTAAGTATTCTAGGTGAATATAAAGATATAAATGTTTTAGCTGACCAATATGGGAGTCCTACTTGGGCAAGGTCCTTAGCTCAAATGTCATATAAAGCTATAATTAATAGTGATATATTCAACTCTTCTATCTCACAAAAATATGGAACTTACCATCTGTCTGATTATGGTGAGGTAAGTTGGTATGATTTTGCTAGCGCTATCATTGAAATAATCGAAAGGAAAAAAATTAATTTATTGAATGAAAAGCCAACGATAAGAGCTATTGATTCTGACGTATTTGTTTCCCCAACAAAACAACCAAGATATTCAGTTTTATCCACATCTAAAATAGAAAAAAATCTATGTATCAAGCCAGTTTTTTGGAAAAAACAACTAGAGTCCTGCCTAAGTGAGATTTAAAATTATATATAAATAATAAAAATTATTTATAATAAACTTATGTATAAAAGAAAAAAATTCCTTAGCGTCACGAATAATACTAGAATTTCAAAACAAGTATGTTTTGATAAAAAAGAAATAAATGAAATAATGGCCATATATTCCAGATATGTCATTGCAGGCGAATGGTATGATTACGCTATACACTTTGGAAAAGTAGAGGCTGTATTCACAGTATTTGGAAAAAGGTCGATAATTCCAGCTTATAAAATTATAAAAAGAGCAACCGGAACTAGGAAATATAGATTAATTGATCCTGCAGGGAGAGTTATTCATATGGGTGAGGAGTTAAGGCAAGTAGTAAATTGCATAGGAAGAAGCTATATACGGTTAATATAAAAAAGGCCCACAAAGTGGGCCTTTTATTAATATTAGATTTTTTTAAAAGGCTTTATTCTCTGTTTCCAAATAATTGTAAAAGTAATAGAAACATGTTTATAAAGTTAAGGTATAAGCTCAGAGCGCCCATTACTCCACTTTTAGTCATTGCCGCCCCATCATTTTTTACAAAATCATAAGTATTTTTAATTCTTTGAGTATCATAAGCGGTTAACCCGACAAAAACTAAAACACCGACTACTGATACTACCCAGTGAATCATGGCGCTTCCGATGAATATATTTACAATAGAGGCAATAATTATTCCAATTAAACCCATAAACAAGAAAGCGCCTAACTTTGTGAGGTCTTTTTTCGTCGTATAACCCCATAGGCTCATTGCTCCAAATACACCGGCAGTAATGAAAAATACTCTTGCTATGCTTGCCCCGGTAAATGTTAGGAAGATATTTGCTAATGACAGACCAAAAACGAAAGTTACAGCCCAGAAAACAAGCTGGACTGTGCTTGGTTTCATCCTATTTACACCGAAAGAGAGTGCAAGGATGAAAATCAGAGGAGCAAACATAACTAAATAACCAAGAGGTGAGGCACCTAATTGACCGTTTGATCCATAACTATAAAAAAGATTAATTATTGGTGTATTTGCTGTAACCCAAGCTGTTAGGCCAGTGATGGCTGTACCAATAGCCATGTAGTTATATACACCAAGCATATAAGACCTAAGACCTTCATCTACGCTATCCAAAGTCTTAGCGGTTGAAGAGGCTCCAAGATTAAATTTTGGTTCTACCATTTTTCCCTCATTAATGAATGTTATAAGATAATATATGGCAAATTATGTTTTCTTATCAACCCTATAGTAAGGGTATAATTTAAAAATATACGTAAATTATGAAGAAAATATTCTTAAAGAAGTATTTATACGGCTTCTTAATATTTTTCTTGTCCCAATCAGCCCAATTAAAGAAACTAATAAAACGCCCAAAATCGGAGGGTATATTAAAGAAAACATGCTTAAGCTGAAGTTAATACCAATTAATTGAGTAGTAATTGCCCATGACAGAATTATGCCTATTACTACTGATATTATGCTAGTTACAATTCCTAAATATAAAAATTCTTGAAGAAATAATCTAAATATATAATAGGGAGATGCCCCAATTACTTTTAAAATTATTGAATCATATGTTCTTGCATCATAGCTAGCTGATATTGCTCCTGCTAAAACAAATATACCTACTAAAATTGTTAAAGCCGAAATTCCAGTTGCAGCGTTAGAAATTTTATCAAGTGTAGACATAATTGTTAAGATAGCTTCTTTTAATATAATTATCGTAATATTAGGAAAATTTTCAGTAATTTTTTTATAGACTTTAACTTCATTTTCTTTGGTCACTTTAGCTGTTGCTAGATAAGAAAAAGGACTATTCTCTAAAATACCAGGAGAAAAGATTACAAAAAAATTAATTCCAAAACTTTGCCAGTCGACCTCTCTTAAATTTGCAATTTTAGCAGTTATATCTCTGCCTAATATATTAAAAGTTAATGTATCGCCAATTTTAACTCTTAGGTTTTCAGCTATATCTTTATCAATAGAAATTAAGGGTGGTCCGCTATAATTTTTTGACCACCATTGCCCATCAATAACAAAACTATTAATTGGTAATTTTTTTGAGAAAGTAGCCCCAAAGTCATAACGTTTTAACCATTTAGCGTCGTCAGATAACCTGTATTTTTCAATGTTAATATTTTTAACTTTAACAAGTCTTCCCCGAAGACTTGGTGCAGAATTAAGTTCTATAAAGTCTTCATCCTCTGTGATTAGCTTTTCTAAAGAATTATATTGAGATTTTTGTATGTCAACTATAAAAAATGATGGCGCAGTATCTTTAATAGATAAATTAATTTCTTTATTTAAATTATATTCTACCATTGAGATTGTTATTAACAATGTTAGCCCAATACCAAAACAAGTAATCAAATTTGTACTTGGTGAGTTTGGCGCCAAAATATTTGTAAAAACAAACACATTTATGTATTTTTTTAAAAAGGTTGATTGTTTAAGCAAATATATAGTCAGATTTGAAATTAAATAGAAGAAAGAAATTAAAGAAAACCCCCCTAAAACAAAAAATATAGAATTTAAACTAAAATCAAACAAAAAAATTGTTAGTAGAATTTGGGAGGCAAATAAAATTCCTACAATAAGTATAAAAAATTTACTTGGAATAGTTTTTTTGGAATTAGATATGTATCTGAATAATGACGATGGTTTTGTATCTTTTGCTTGCGCTAATGGCCAAAGTGAAAAAATGAGAGATGTGATTAATCCATAGCTTAAAGCTAAAATTAAAGTCTCTATATCAAGGTATGCTTTTTTTTCTATTGCAAGCCCAAGCGGAAAAATTTTTAAAATTATATATCCAGAAATAATTCCCAAAATATAGCCAATTAAAATTCCTAATAAAGACATTAAAATTGTTTGAGCTAGATAAATTGTAAAAATATGAGAACTTTGAAACCCTAAGCTTTTTAAAATAGCAATTTCTTTATGTTTTTTTGCTAGATAATGATTTATTGAATTAGCTACTCCTAGCCCCCCAAGAAATAAAGCTGTTATGGCAGATAGTAATAAGATTACCTTAAGTTGATTTATAAACTGCTGACTTGATGTTTGGGAGCTTAAACTAGCCAATTGGAATCTAAGTGGTTCAGTAGGAAACCTATTTTTTATTTCATTTACTATTTTTTTTTCAGATTTATTAATTAATCTAATATTTATTTTATGATTAACCAAAGAGCCCGCTGTATTAAGTTTTGATTTTTCTAAATCTTTTTTAGTCATAATTACTCTAGGCCCTATAGAAACTAAATTAGTTAATCTATCAGGTTCGTGAATAATAATTCCCTTAATGTAGTAGAGGTTATTACCAATAAAAATTTTTTCACCTATCTTAGAGTTTAGTCTTTGAAGCAAAGAAGCCCCGACAAAGATTTCATTTTCTGATAGGCTTGTAGAAATTGATTCTATATTTTTATTTTCAATTTTCAATTTTCCAAATAATGGATAATTGTCATCAATTGACTTGAGGTCTACAAGTATATTTTTATCTCCAGAATCTTTTTTATATGCCATAGTACGCATCTCAGTTATTTCAGAAAAAACAACATTATTCTGGTTTAGCCAATCTAGTATTTGTTTATTAAAGTAGGTACCTCTTGTTGATACTTGAACTTCTCCTCCTAGTATCGTGGCTGCATTTTTTTGAATACTGGAAAATATAGAGTTGGAGATTGTACTAACTAAAGTTATTGAAAAAACTCCTAAGGCAAGGCAAATAATAAAAACTTTAAAATGAAAAATATTTTTTTTTGTTTCATTTAAGATTATTTTATTTATATAATTCATTATTGGGAAATTTTTCCATCTTTGATTTCGGTAACTCTATCACACTTACTGGATAACTTTTCATCATGAGTAGCGAATATGAGTGTGGTTTCCTGCTGTTTTTTAAGCGAAAATAACGTATCAATTACAACTGAACTACTTTTTGAATCGAGGTTTCCCGTAGGTTCGTCGGCTAAAATAATTTTTGGCTTTCCAATAAATGCTCTAGCAAGGGCAACTCTTTGCTGTTCTCCACCGGAAAGTTGAGATGGAAGATGCCCAGCTCTTGATTCAAGCCCTACTTTACTAAGAGCTTCAATAGATAACGTTTCTGCTTGAGGTGTATTTAAAAGATGAAGGGGAAGTGCAACATTTTCTAATGCAGTCAAATTTGGTAACAAATGAAATGACTGAAATACGATACCTATATTTTCTTTTCTGAATCTTGCGAGTTCGGTTTCATTAAATAAAGTTATGTCTCGTTTATTAATGATTACTGACCCTTTTGTTGGTTTTTCAAGCCCCCCCATTATAGATATCAAACTTGATTTTCCAGAACCTGAAGGTCCGATTAAACAC
Source organism: Rhodospirillaceae bacterium (assembly GCA_002701885.1). Classification (GTDB taxonomy): domain Bacteria; phylum Pseudomonadota; class Alphaproteobacteria; order SHVP01; family SHVP01. The sequence continues at coordinate 44,943 of NZXH01000018.1, forward strand.
AATGCCTCACCTTTAGCAGCATAAAAATTTATTCCCTCTAGAATATCTGTTTCAAAAGAACTATTTTTAATGGTAAGATATATGTTTTTAAGCTCTATCATTAATGTTATTTTTTAAAATGACTTTTGCCTTATTAGTTAATTTATATTTTAATGTTTTATAGTATATATGTACAAAGCATACAATTTAAAAAATTTAAAACAATTATTCTTTAAAATGAGTAAGTTCAATATAGAAAAAAAACTATTCATTTTTCTGTTTTCTAGTATTCTATTTATACCTTACTCAGGGGCATACGCTGAAATAAAAATTACTGTGCTTGGGGACAGTCTAGTTTCTGGTTACGGTCTTGTTAGGCAAGATTCTTTTCCCTCAGTTTTGGAAAGAAAGCTGTTAAATAATAACCTAAAAGTATCAGTAAATAATGCCGGAGTTTCAGGAGATACTTCTGCAGGAGGTTTGGCAAGGTTGGATTGGGTAATTCAAGATAAGCCTGATGTACTAATTTTGGTTCTTGGAAGTAACGATATGTTAAGAGGTATAAACCCAGAATTCACGGAGAAAAATTTATCTGATATTATACAAAAAGCTATAGCCAGAGATATCCTGGTTTTACTTTGTGGAATGAAGTCAGGAGAAAACATGGGCAGAGCTTATAAGGAAAAATTTGATTCAATTTTTGTTTCATTAACAAAAAAATTTTCAATATATTTTTACCCCTTTTTTTTAGACGGAGTTGCGTTAAACCCAAAATACAATCAAGAGGATTTAATGCATCCCAATAAAGATGGTATAAGTTTAATTGTAAAAAAAATATTACCTATTGTGAATAATATCATTAAAAAAGTTGAATCAAAAAATTAATATTCTATTCTTTTTTATAGGCTAAATTAAAATAATTTACTAATCCGTTGATGCCTTCTAAAATTACTTCAAAGGTTTCTTTGAAATTTTTTTCGTTTCCAAAATATGGATCAGGCACATCAATATAATATCTATTTGTGCTATAGTGCATAAGAAGCTTGCATTTTCCTGAAAAATTTTTATTTTTAACAAATTCAAGGTGAGTTCTGTCCATAGCTATAATATAATCAAATTTATTTAAGTCTCTATCTTTAAATTTACGTGATTTTTTTTTTGATATATTTATATTTAGCTTTAAGCACTCTCTTTGCGATCTTTTATCTGGAGGTTGCCCTTGATGGAATCCATGTGTTCCGGCAGAGTCTACATAGAAAAAATTTTTAATTCTTTTTTCTTCTATTATTTTGTTAAATATACCTTCTGCAGTTGGTGATCGGCAAATATTACCTGTACATAAGAATAAAATATTTATTTTTTTAATCAGCATTAATTTTTTTTTCCTTTTTCATTTCTCTGTTGAGAATATAGAGTGTGCATAAGAAAATAATTGTTCCTCCTAAAAAAGTATCAAGAGATGGTTTTTCAAGAAAAAACACATAGGCTATGATGGCTGTCATTGGTAACCTAGAAAAATCTATTGGTATAATTGAAGTTATTTCAACTAGTGATACTGACTTGGTAAACATAAAATGAGCAAAAGTTCCTGTAACGCCAATCATAGCTAACCAAATTATCATATTAATAGACGGCCATTCCCAATATATTAATGCAGGGAAAAATGAAATTGGTGTATTAATTAATAGCATATATACTACTATTCTATTAGTTGGCTCTGTCAAAGATAGTTTTTTTACAATTATAAATGCAATAGCCATAAATAAAGATGATAAAAGAATTTCTGCATGTCCGAAGCTTATTTCTTGGAATCCGGGTTTTAGAATAATTAATGTTCCTATAAAACCAATGAATGTTGCTAACCAACGTCTCCATTTTATATTTTCATTTAAAACTAAAGCAGCAACAATAATTACAAAAAGTGGCATTGTAAAATTTAATGCCACAGCTTCTGCCAAAGGTGTGTTTATTACGCCATGAAACCAAGTGAACATTGCTAAAAGACCGACAAGAGATCTTAAAAAATAGATTTTTAATTTATTTGTTTTTAATAATATTAAGCCGTTTTTTAATAGAATTGGGCCAATAACAATAAAGCCGAATAAATTTCGACAAAACACGATTATAAAAGCATTAACTTCACTTGATGCAACGCGAATTGCAGAAATCATAATTGTGAACAGAAGCGCGGAGCCAAGCATTAATACAGTCGCCAGCAAAAATGTGTTTATTTTTATTTTCATTAATTTAGAATAGGCGCTACTTTAATTATAGGTATGTAAATGACTGAATTAGAAAATACACCATTATGGTCGCCCAGTGAAGAAGATATTGTAAATAGTAATATTACTAAATTTATTTCCTATTTAAGCCAAAGAGAAATAAACTTAAAAGATTACTTAGAACTATTCTTATGGGCGGAAGAAAACCCTGAGATTTTTTATGACACGTTATGGGGTTTTAGTAATATAATTTCTAAATCTAAGGGTAAACAGATTGTGCGAGACAGGCATTTAATGCCTGGAGCTAAATGGTTTCCCGATGCAGAATTAAATTTTGCAGAAAATTTAATGATTGGTAATGAGGAATCTGACGCAATAATTTTTGAAGGTGAAGATTTTACGTCTAAAAAATTAACTAGAAAAGAACTTGTGGAACAAGTTTCAATATTAGCACAAGCATTTAAACAGGACGGAGTTAAACCTGGTGATCGTATTGTTGCATATATGCCAAATATACCAGAGACAGTAATTGCCATGCTAGCTGCAACTAGTTTGGGTGCAATTTGGTCATCTTGTTCCCCTGATTTTGGTGTTCAAGGTGTAATTGACAGATTCGGTCAAATTAAACCAAGTATTTTGATAGCTTGTGAAAGTTATTTTTATAATGGTAAAAAATTTGATAGCTGTCCAAAAATAGAGGGCATTGTTAGTAAACTTGAAACATTAAAGAGCGTAGTTATAGTTCCATATAATGAAAAAAGTAAGGAAAAGAAAATTTCTGATAGATGTATATGGTGGAATAAATATATACAAAAATTCACTCCTAAAAAAATTAATTATAAATACATGAATTTCAATGATCCGTTATATATAATGTATTCTTCTGGAACTACTGGTGCTCCTAAATGTATAGTTCATAGTGTAGGTGGTACATTGCTACAGCATATTAAAGAGCATATTTTTCATACAAATATAAAAAATAATGATAAAATATTTTATTTCACAACTTGTGGTTGGATGATGTGGAATTGGGTTGTATCAGCTTTATCATGTAATGCCACAATTATATTATTTGATGGCTCTCCATTTTATCCAAATTTTGGAAGGCTTTGGAGCCTTATAGAAAAATATGATATTGATATTTTTGGTACATCAGCAAAATTTATTGATGCATGTTCTAAAGATGGTATAGAGCCAATTAAAAAATATAACTTAAAATCTTTAAAAACCATATTATCTACAGGGTCCCCTTTAGCTCCAGATTCATTTGATTTTATTTATTCAAATGTTAAACAAAATGTAAGATTATCTTCAATTTCAGGAGGGACTGATATCATATCTTGTTTTGCTTCTGGCTTGCCTGTCAAATCCGTATGGCGAGGAGAAATTCAATCTGTAGCGATTGGAATGAAAGTCAGAGTGTTTAATGAAGAAGGAGAAGAGGTTGAAGGTGAAAAGGGGGAATTAGTTTGTCTTGAATCATTTCCTTCAATGCCAATTGGTTTTTGGGATGACGATGACAATAAGAGGTATATAAATGCATACTTTAAAAAATTCCCAGGTGTTTGGACTCATGGTGACTATTCAGAAATAACTAAAAATAAGGGGATGGTTATTTATGGAAGGTCAGATACTATTCTAAATCCAGGTGGAGTAAGAATTGGAACTGCAGAGATATATAGACAAGTAGAAAGTTTTCAAGAAGTAACAGAAGCTATTTGTGTTTCTCAGGAGTGGTGTCAGGATATAAGGATTATTTTATTTATTAAAATGGCTGAAGGCAAAAAATTGAATGATAAATTAATAACCCAGATAAAAAACAAGATAAAAACTAATGCCTCCCCTAGGCATGTTCCAGCTAAAATAATATCAGTTAAAGATATACCTAGAACTATATCTGGTAAGATTACTGAATTAGCTGTAAGAGAAACAATTCATAATAGGGCAGTAAAAAATAAAGAAGCATTGGCTAATCCTGAAGCACTTGCTTATTATGAAAATCTTGAAGAATTGCGAAGCTGAATGCACTGTTTGGATTTGAATGTATGAAAAAATGCGTGGATTTTTTGCAATAGGCGTTGAAAGTTTGAGTAAGCAAATGAATGCTGGAAACCTTTTTAGGTCAGCTCATGCTTTTGGTGCGAGTTTTGTTTTTACAATTGGAGGTATTTATTCTCCTAATCATGCAAAATCGAATACTTCTAAATCAATTGTACATATGCCAATATATAATTATAACAATTTTTCTGACTTTTTACCTCCTGAGGGGTCAATATTAGTAGGGATAGAGTTAACTGATGATGCCATAGACTTGCCCAAATTTAAGCACCCAAAAAAAGCTATTTATATTTTGGGCCCTGAGAAAGGAAATTTATCCAATAATATTTTATCTAGTTGTAAGTATACGGTAAGAATCCCAACAAAATTTTGTATTAACTTAGCAATGGCTGGTGCTATAGTAATGTATGATAGAGTAATTAGTTTAGGTCAATACAAGCCAAGGCCAGTAATTTTCAATCAAAATGATTGATTATATATTAATAATTAAGTAATTAAGTAATTAAGTAATTAAGTAATTGAGTAATATAAATTATGATGATAAAAAAATTATTTCTTTGGACCATAATTGGATTGGTAATTTATTGTGGGCCCTTTCTAATACTCAGTGTTGCTGATGCCCAGACGTCTCCAAAAATAATAGGAGAGTATAAGTCCTGGACTGCTTTAAAATATAAAGAAAAAGGTAAACTAGTATGTTTCATTTCATCTTCTCCCAAAAAATGGAGCTCTACACCAAAAGGGGTTAATAGGGGTGATATATATATACTTGTTACTCATAGGCCGTCTTTTGGCACAAAAGACGAAGTAAGTATATATGTTGGCTATCCTTTTAAGAAAAAATCTGAAGTAATTGCAAAAATAGACGGAAAAACTTTTAGATTGTTTACTGACGATAAAACAGCTTGGGCTAAAGATTCTAAGACCGATAAAAAAATGGTTCAATCAATGAGGTCAGGCAATCAGCTAATTATTAATGGAGTCTCATCAAGAGGAAGTAAAACAAAAGATTACTATTCACTTTTAGGCTTTACCTCTGCACATAATAAGATAAACCGTACATGTAAATAAGCATTATAAATTTATTAAGGCTGAATATGAAAAAATCTATTATAGGTTTAAGTAGGAATCAGATTGGGGAATTACTTCTTTCACTTGGAGTCTCGGAAAAAAACCTTAAAATGAGAATATCTCAAATCTTTCATAGTATTTACTTTAAAGGTTCAAAAAAAATTGATGAAATAACAACTATTTCAAAAAAATTAAGAGAGGATCTAAATCAGAGCTACTCTCTAGAAAGAAATAAAATAAAAAAAGAAGTAGTTTCAAAAGACAAAACAAGGAAATGGTTATTATCTTTACAAGATGATAAAGAAATAGAAACTGTATTTATACCAGAAAAGAAAAGAGGCTCATTATGTATCTCTTCGCAAGTTGGTTGTACTTTAAATTGTAGTTTTTGTCATACTGGTACAATGCCTTTAGTGAGGAATCTAACTGCTTTTGAAATAATGTCTCAGGTTCTGTTAGCAAAAGATGAGTTAGATGATTGGGAAGGGAATTCTGATATTAGGAAGCTGACTAATATAATTTTAATGGGAATGGGGGAGCCTCTATATAATTATGAAGAGGTATCAAAAGCTATAAAAATTATTATTGATTCAGAAGGGATAAATATTTCTAAAAGAAAAGTAACACTTTCAACTGCAGGTATTGTTCCAATGATAGAGAGGCTAGGAGAAGAATTGGATGTAGGTTTGGCTATATCTCTTCATGCTGTAAATGATGATATAAGAAATACTCTTGTTCCAATTAATAGAAAATATCCTATTAAAGAATTAATAGCTGCATTGAAAAAATATACTGAGGCTAAAAGTTCTAGAAAAATTACATTTGAATATGTAATGTTAAAAAATGTAAATGACTCTATTTCTGATGCAAGAGAACTTTGTAGAATTATTTCTGGAATACCTGCTAAAATAAATTTAATTCCATTTAATCCATGGCCTTTAAGTATTTATGAATGTTCAGATGAAAAGAAAATTCGTGCTTTTTCAGAGGTAATTACTAGAGCTGGTTATTCTTCACCCGTAAGGAAACCAAGAGGAAGAGATATAATGGCTGCTTGTGGGCAGCTTGTGAGCCAAAGTAAAAGAACAAGCAGACATGATCAGGGTGGTATAAATGTATAAAGTATATTATAAATAAATTTTAAATAGATTTTAAATCAAAGACAGAAAATCTTATGAATAATAAAATAAATAAAGTAGTTTTAGCCTATTCTGGTGGTCTAGATACTTCTGTAATAATTAAGTGGTTACAAGAAAAATATGATTGTGAAATTGTTACCTTTACAGCTGACCTAGGCCAGGGTTCTGAGTTAGAAGAAGCAAAAAATAAAGCTAAATTATTAGGCATTAAAGAAATATTTACTGAAGATTTGAAAGAAGAATTTGTATCAGATTATGTGTTTCCAATGTTTAGAGCTAACACTTTGTATGAGGGGCAATATCTTCTAGGCACAGCGATTGCTAGGCCACTAATTGCTAAAAGGCAAATTGAGATTGCTAAACAAACCGGTGCAGATGCAGTTTCACACGGTGCTACAGGTAAAGGAAATGACCAAATTCGGTTTGAATTAAGTTATTACTCCTTAAATCCTGACATTAAAATTATTGCTCCTTGGAGAACTTGGAATTTAAACTCTAGAAGTAAAATGATAGATTTTGCAGAAAGACATCAAATTTCTATAGCAAAAGATAAAAGGGGTGAAGCTCCATTTTCTGTTGATTCAAATATTTTACATACATCTAGTGAGGGTAAAGTCCTAGAAGATCCAAGTTTAGAGCCAGAGGAATATGTTTTTTCAAGGACTGTTTCGCCGGAAAAGACACCTGATGAAGCTACTGTAACTGAATTAATTTTTGAGAAGGGTGATCTAATCTCAGTTGATGGTCTCAGGTCTTCTCCTGCAGTTATGCTTGAAACTCTTAATGAACTAGGAAGAAAAAATGGTATAGGTCGTCTTGATCTGGTTGAAAATAGATTTTTGGGTATGAAGTCTAGAGGTATTTATGAGACCCCTGGAGGGACAATACTATTGCATGCTCATCGAGCAATAGAGTCTATCACTTTGGATAGATCATCTGCACACTTAAAAGATGAGCTGATGCCAAAGTATGCAAGTTTAATTTATAATGGATTTTGGTGGTCACCTGAAAGAGAAATGCTTCAGGCTGCAATCGATAAATCTCAAGAAATGGTCAATGGAAGTGTAAAGGTAAAGTTATATAAAGGCTCTGTAACTGTTATTAGCAGAGAATCGGATTATAGTCTCTATAGTCTGCCACATGTAACCTTTGAAGATGATGATGTTTATGACCACCAAGATGCAGAAGGTTTTATCAAACTTAATGCATTGAGACTTAAGATAATTAATAAAAGAAATTCCCCTAAGAAGTAAAGTCGAATATTGGTGGCTCTAAATTTCTTCTTACACATGCAGCCTTAAGTGTATTTAAAAGTAGGCTTGCAATTGTCATTGGGCCAACACCTCCTGGCACTGGAGTTATTGCTTTACAAATTTTAATCGCACCTTGGTAATCAACATCACCTACTAGATGACTCTTTGATGAATTAGAATTTTCAATCCTATTTATTCCAACATCAATAATTATTGACTCTTTTTTTAACCAATCTGACTTAATAAACTCAGGGATGCCTATAGCTGCAACAATTATATCAGCTTGTCTACATTCATTTATTAGGTTTTTTGTTTTAGAATGGGCCATAGTCACTGTACAGTTCTGGTTTAAAAGCATATTTGCAATAGGCTTTCCTACAAGATTCGATCGCCCTATTACTAGAGCTTTCTTGCCACTTAGATCAGAAAAATATTCTCTAAGCAAGTGCAAGCATCCTGATGGTGTTGCCGGGAAAAGGCCATTTTCTCCAGAGACTAGTTTTCCTGCATTTATTATATGTAATCCATCAACATCCTTATCAGGGTTAATTTCACTTATAATTAATCTTTCTGAAGCTGAGCTTTTTTCAGGCAATGGAAGTTGAACTAAAATTCCATCAACCAAATCATCTGAATTTAGTTTATGAATTTGATCAATAATTTTTTTTTCTGAGCTTTCGGCAGGTAGTCTATATTTCCATGAATTCATTCCAACTTCTAAAGATTGTTTTTCTTTATTGTTAACATAAATCTTACTAGCAGGATCTTCTCCAACTAAAATTACTGCTAATCCTGGTATAAAGTTATAGCTTTCCCTTAGCTTTATAATCTCTATTTTAACCCAATCTCTAATCTTTTGAGAAGATTTTTTACCGTTAATAATTATTGGAGTAGCATCGTTTTCCGCACTCATAAAAGCAACTCAATAATTAAATTTTTTATAAATATTAAAAGTAGGATTAGTATTACAGGAGAGATATCCACTCCACCTAGGTTAGGCAAAACCCTTCTTATGGGGCTTAATAGAGGGTCTGTAATCCTGTACAAAAAATTACCAATCGTATAAATTAATTGATTGCTAGTATTTACTACTTTGAATGCCACTAGCCAGCTTAGTATAGAGGAGATAATTATACACCATATGTATAAAGTGATAACTGAGTCTATGAGGTTTATGAATGCTAACATGTGCCAACTTAAATCAAATTTATTGGTAGAATTTCCGCTAACGATATAATTATATACGAATGCAGAAAAAACAATACCTTTTTTCTTTATGATAAATAATATCGTGTTATTTTTACGGTATATTATAAATTATCAAATTTTTTTTGGAAAATTTTTTGGTTATTATGAAAGATACATTAATATGTTTATTACACCAGCCAACCTCGAAAGTTAGGCGTGTTGGAAAAGTAATTAAAAAGTTAGGCTTGAATTATATAATAATAAAGCCATGTTTAGGTCAGAAACTTCCAGAAAATTATCTTAAATACCGGGGTCTAATTATTTTTGGTGGTCCTATGAGCGTTTATGAAGCAAATAAATATCAATTTTTAAAATATGAAATTGATTGTGTAAAAAAATTTATAGATTATAACATTCCTGTTTTTGGTATTTGTTTGGGAGCGCAATTGATAGCAAAATCTTTAGGTGGGGAGGTTTTTGCGCAATCGGATGAAAGACATGAAATTGGTTATTATCCAATTTTTCCTGAAAAAGGAAGTGAAAAAATTTTTGGAAAAAAAAATACATTTTTCGCTTATCAATGGCATAAGGATACGTTTACAATACCAAAAGGTGCAACTTTATTAGCTACAGGAAGAAAATTTAAGAATCAGGCATTTGTGTTTAATAAAAAAACATTAGCTGTGCAGTTTCACCCTGAACTTACAATTAATACTATGAGAAAATGGTCGAAGCTGGCAAAAAAAAGAAATATTCCTGAAGTGCAGAACATTCAAGAATTAGACCTACTAGCAAAAAAACATGAATCGAGTGTAAGAAATTGGCTAAACATTAATTTGAAAAATTTATTTCTTTAAGTTAATAGGTGTATGAAATATTAATTTTTTTTAGTTTTTTGTCTTTCTGTAAATAATATTTTCATTTTTATAAGCTCATCAATTTCTTTTTTACTTATTCCTAGATTTTTAAATACTGTATATGTATCTTCAGCAAAAATAGGTGGTTTTTTCCTTATGCTTCCTGGTGTTCTCTGGAACTTAATTGGAATTCCTAATCCATTATAGCCGTCTTTTTCAATAACCATATTTCTATTTAAAGTGTGCTTATGTGAAAGAATGCCTTCGATAGTAAGAATAGGCCCTGCTGGAACGCCAGACTTTAATAATTTATTTGAAATTTCCTCTCCATCTTTATCGGACAAGAGTTTGATTAAAATTTTTCGAAGTTGATTTTTATTTTTTACCCTTTCTGCATTGTTTAAGAATTTTTTGTTATCGGGTAGTTCTTTATCACCAAGAACAGTGCACAAAATCTTAAATTGTCTATTGTTTCCTACTGACATATAAATTGGAATCGTCATAGTTGGAAAGGAATCATATGGTGCTATATTTGTATGAGCATTTCCTACTCTTTCTGGTTGTTTTTTTGATACAAACCAATTAGCAGCATGGGGGTGTTGAAGGGCAATTCCTGTATCAAAAAGGGTTACCTCTACAAACTGCCCTTTTCCTGACCTTTGTCTCTCGAGTAATGCTGCTAGGATTGCATTACTAGCAAAAAGGCCTGTTCCAAGGTCTATCAAAGGTATTCCCATTCTTACTCCATCAGACTCAGGCTCACCATTAACGCTAAACCAACCGCACATAGCTTGAAGCAATGCATCATAACCTGGTAGTCCTCCTAGAGGCCCGCTTGATCCAAAGCCACTAACTCTACAATGTATTAATTTTGGAAAGATTTTTTTTAATTCTTCAAAACCAATACCCCATTTTTCCATAGTCCCTGGTTTAAAATTTTCTACTAAAACATCAATATCTTCAAGCATTTTAAATAATATTTTTTGCCCTGCTTTTTTTGATATATCTAGACTAATACTACTTTTATTTCTATTAACTCCCATAAAGTATGCTGCTTCATCATCTTTGAAAGGCGGCCCCCAATCTCTTGTTTCATCGCCCTGGGGAGGTTCAAGTTTAACTATTGACGCTCCGAGGTCACCCAATAATTGAGTGCAATAAGGCCCACCTAAAACTCTTGACATATCAAGAACTTTTACATCATCAATTGGCCCAGATATTTTATTGCTATTTTTGCTCATTTATCATAATTTTTTTGCTGTATTAATTATTTCCAGAGATTTTATTTAAAGATTGATTTAGCTCCTTTGATGTAATTACATCAGCATATTTTTCAGAAATATCAAACAAGTTTATTGCATGAGAGGTCAGACTTCTATCATAAACAGCATCTTCAGGAACGATTATCTTAAAGTTTAGAGAGAAAGCATCTACAACTGATGCTCTTATGCATCCAGATGTTGTGCACCCTGTTAAAATTAATGTATCGGTTTTTAAATTGATTAAATACGAAGATAGTGAAGTTCCAAAAAAAGCACTTGGATGTTTTTTAGGAATTAAAATATCTTCTTTTTCAGGGGCTATTTCTGAAACAAACTCGTATCCTTCTAGAGGAATATCCATAATTTTTGGTACTTTAGAGGCTAACTGTCCTCCATCATAGGTTTTTTTTGGTGCAACATGTGGATAAATTACAGGCCAATTATTTTGTCTAAAAGTATATAGAATTTTTTTAATATTATTTATTGCGTTCCATGCTGTATCCCCACAACTTGTTGGGTATTCTTTTATAGATTCCCAAAAAGGTTTTGGTGATTTTCCCGCTGTTCTATACTGTACATCAATTATTAATAGTGTCGGGTTTGAGCCCATACCACCTTTTCTTCCAAAACCGGCTGCTCTATATGCTTTTTTTTCTTCATCAGAAATTAATTTATCCCATGGTTTCATATTATTTTTCACTTTTACTTGAATATTTTTCTTCTAGATCATCAAAGAAATTTTTATTTAATATTTTTTGTCTTTGATCAAAATTAATCAACCTATCTTCATAACCTTTAAGGCATCCAAATTTTTTAATATAATTCAATGTTTCAAATGAAGATAGTATTGAGGCTTGAAGTAATGCGTTTGCATATAAAACTATACTGTACCCGCATTCTTCTAATTCTTTTTTTTCTAATTCAGGTGTTTTTCCTCCATAAACTATATTAATCATATTAGGGGCGCAAATCAGTTTAGGAATATTTGAAATCTCCTCTTTTGTTAGAGGGGATTCTATAAAAATAATATCTGCTCCTGCTTCTACAAATGCTCCAGCTCTATCAATAGCAGAATTGAAACCATGAATAGCCCTTGAGTCTGTTCTTGCAATAATACAAAAATTTTCATCATTTCTGGAGTCTGCCGCTGCTTTAATTTTATTTACAGCTTCATTAACTGGTACAACTCTTTTTTTTTCAAAGTGACCACATTTTTTTGGGAATTCTTGGTCTTCAATTTGCACACCGTTTGCTTCCGCTCTTTCCAGGCATCTTATCGTTCTATAGACGTTTACTTCATTCCCAAAGCCTGTATCAACATCAACTATGACTGGCAAGGTGCAAACTTCTCTGACAGAGTTAACTGTATCAACAAGGTTGTCTAGTGTAATAAAACCCAAATCTGGAAGGCCCAACTGTGCATTAGTTATTCCTGCACCAGTTAAGTAAACAGCCTCAAATCCTGCATCCTCTATTTGCATGGCAGTAATTGCATTAAATGCTCCTAGAATTAATGTTGCATTTCTTCTTTCTATGATTGCTTTTAGCTTTTTATTTGTCTCATTTCCCACTAAAATCTCCAAAATTACTTATCAATCGATAAGCTTAATGGAAAGTTCATAAAAGGAGTAGCAAATTATTCTTAAAAATAAATTTAAACCACCTAAATGGGTATCTTCTGATGGAAAGCTACTTACTTGTAAGGATAAGATCACTATATTAAATAAAAATATTTTTGAGATTGAGGAGTTGACCCAAGACTCATTTGATGATGCCATGATTATGGGGGTTGATGAAATACAATTTAAAAAAATTATGGTTGATCTAGTAGAATCATTATCCAGTAAATATATAGATAAATAATTTGAATTCTTTAGTTGAGGAAAATATGGAAGATCGAAACGCTTGTATTATAGGAGCAGGAGGAGGTATTGGCTCGGAAATAGTTAGACTCTTTAGAAAAGAAAACTATAAAAGTGTTATTATGATGGACCTTCCTTCCGAAGACTTTAATAATGTTTCTGAAGGGCATGAAGCTGAGAAGGTTGAAATCGATTTGGAAAAAATTGAGTCAATAAAAAAAGCATTCCAAAAAGCAAAAAAAATAGTTAAAAAAATAAATGTAATAGTGTTTTCTGCTGGAATTGTGGAAAACAAGAACATTTCAAATATTAAAATAGAAGAATGGGATAAAGTAATTTCTATCAACCTAACCGGGCTTTTCAAGTGTCTAGTCCAAGCCGAGGACTGGATTGCAAACAATGGAAGAATAGTAACTTTAGGGTCAATGGCTGGCCATCAGGGAAGTTTTGTTACAGGTCCTGCATATGCAGCATCAAAAGGGGGAATGGAGGGTTTTACCAAATACATGGCCTCTTATTTTGCAAATAGAAATATAACAGCAAACTGCATTGCCCCTGGCCCAGTAGAAACTAAAATGCTAGATGTACATGATAAATTAAAGCTTGAAGAAAGAAAAAAAATTATACCATTTAAACGCTTTGCTAAAGCAGAAGAGATTGCTGCAGCTGCTTTGTTTCTTGCGTCTGAAAAAGCTGGTTACATAACTGGTACGGTTATGCCTATTAATGCCGGCATGGTTATGAAGTAACTGCTTAAATTACTATAGCTATTCTTCCTGTTGCTTTTCTTTCTTTTAATAAATTTAGTGCTTTTGGAGCATCTTTAAGTTCAAAACATTTTGATATAAATGGTTTAATCTTTTCCTCATTGTATAGTTTAAATAGTGTTTCTACACTTGTATGTATTTTTTCTTTATCATAGTTTTCAAAAAACCTAAGACTACACCCAATAGCTGATCTATGTTTAACCAATAACCTATTTGAGGGTATTTGAGGGATACCACCTACAAAGCCGAAAATCAGATATTTTCCTCCCCAGTCTAAAGATGATAAAGCTTCATCAAATAATTTACCACCAACTGGATCAAAAACTACATCTACTCCCTTACCATGTGTTAAAATTTTTATCTCTTCTTTAAGGTTTTTATCAGTATAGTTGATAGAATGATCAACTCCATATTCCTCTATGACTTTAATCTTTTCATAGCTACTTGCTGCAGCAAATACTTTTGCTCCTATTGCTTTACTGATTTCAACAGCTGTAAGTCCTGTACCGCCTGCCGCACCAAGAACAAGAACCTTTTGATTTGGCATTAAATTACCTTGGTATTTTAGCGCAGTATAAGAGGATACATAGGCGACAAAAAATGATGCTGCATGTTCCCAAGTCATTTTATCTGGAATTTTATAGGTAAACTCAGGGTTTGAAAGCACATATTCTGCAAAGCCACTATGAGGTATTTTTGCAAGCACTCTCTGATTAAGTTCAAATTTTTTAACTTTTATACCTAAATCTACGATTTCGCCCGCACACTCTAAACCTGGACCAAAAGGAAAGTCTGGTTTAGTTTGGTATTGACCTTTAAGCATTACTAAATCAGCATAATTCACGGATGTTGCCTTAACTTTTATAAGAATATTATTTTCATCAACTTGAGGAATATCAACATCTTTATATTCCAATACATCTGGATCTCCCAACCTATTACATAAAATTGATTTCATTATCTCACCATTAAACAGTTTAGTTTTATTAATTCTATATTAGTGTATAGTAACACAAATTTTCTTAGAATATCTTATGTTCTATAAATAAAAATATAAATATAAATATGTATACTAATTTAACTCAAATAATTTTTATTTTCTTTGGTTTTGCAGTTTTAGGGCCTGTATACATTTTGCCCATTTTGATTGCCATAAAAAGAGAACATCCTAGAATTTTTATGATAGCTTTATTTCACTCAATTTTAGGTTGGACTGGAATAGGTTGGGCAATTTCGCTTTTATGGGCTTTCTCTGGAAAAAAAAACTAATCGAGATTATTTAACCATTTATCTATTAATGTTGCTTTAGACTTTTGACTAGTGTCTCTAATTGGAAGTTCTAGTAAGAATGATCCATCAATTACTTTTGCAATAGGTCGAGTGTCTGGAAAAGCTTCATGGCTTGGCTCATAGAATACTCCAGTAGGTTTATTAATAAGAGCTAAACGTTGAATTCTATTCCAACTTTGAGCTGCTTTATAAGAATAATGGAAAGTTCTAATTGCCTTTAATAGTTCTGTTGTATATTCATGTAATAAATTAGCTGATGGAAGGTTTAATGTTATTCTATTGTCTGCATATCTGTCCCACCATGGATGATAAATAAAATGATCTCTCATTACATGCCATGCCCATGTAAATTGAGTACCAGAGTAATTTATAGGTGGGCATGGTTCTCCAATATTTGGATTTTCAGCAGAAGACCTGGCAGGAACCAATTCATCAATCATCAATGATTCAACTCTATCTGGAAAATTGATCGCAACTTCTGAAGCTATCATTGCTCCAGTTCTGACACCATAAAAATGTGCTTTATTTATTCCTATTGAGTCAAGTATTCGCGTCAATCCTTCAGCAAAATCAATAATCTCTGGTTTTTCTATAAGAAGAGGAGAAGAATCTCCATTTCCTAATGTGTCTGGGGCATAAATGTTTCTATCAAGCTTTAAATTTTCCATAAGTGGAGCCACAAAACCACTTGCAACGGGGGACATATGTATAATAACTAATGGGAGCTTGGTAGCTTTATCATTTTTAATATATCGATAGTGAGCTTGGCCTTCTTTTATATTTGTAAATGCTCTTAATATTTTCATAATTTAAAAACTTTCATTACCTATGTATTCATTTATATAAGATTAATTTAATGTAGGCTGGACCTCAGGTTTATATAGCATGTTGTAATTATACGTATGTTTATTTTTACCCCAAATATTTTGTATATTTTCCGGACAAAATCTTAGTTTATCCTTCATGTTTTTGCGGTTTTACCTTTTTTATATAAAATATCATAATTATATTTCAAATAAACTCAAAAAATAGTTGAATCTTTCTAAAATATGTTGATAGTTCGTCTTTTTTTATGGACAAATAAAAATATATTATTCGATGGTATTAGTTCGATATGGTTGAAATTTTATCTCAAAAAAAGCAAAAAAAAACATTTATAGGTTTTCATGGAATTGCTGATATTAGAGGAGTAGATCAAAAGAAATTAAAAGACCCAAATTTTTTAATGGATAATTTAAGAGATTCTTTAATACATTCTTCATTTACTATTCTTGAAGAAAAGGTTCTGAAATTTCCTGGTATAGATTCTGGCGTTACAGGTTTCTTTATTCTATCAGAGTCTCATGCTGCATTTCACAGCTATCCTGAATACGAATATATAAGCCTTGATATTTTTTCATGCGGACTAGCTAGTCCTTTTGATGCAATCAAATATTTTTCAAAATTAATTAATGCAAAAAACTTCGAAATAGATAGTATAGAACGTGGATTGAATATAGCATAAAAATTCTCTTATAATTAAATATTTAGTGATTAATAACTTTATTAAATTGAACAATACAAATAAAAATCTTAAAATAGCTGTGATAGGATCAGGTATATCAGGTTTATCAGCAGCTTGGCTTCTCTCAAAAAAACATGAAGTGACATTGTTTGAAGAAAATGACTACGTTGGTGGTCACTCAAAAACTATTTCAGTAAATTATGATAATAAAGATTATGATTTAGATGTAGGTTTCATTGTTCATAATGATATCAACTATCCAAACTTTGTTCAACTCTTAAATTATTTTAATATACCTACAGAGACAAGCAATATGTCTTTTTCCGTTTCAGTTAATAATGGAGAGTATGAATACTCTAGCACGTTGCCTGTTGGGCCATTTATTCAACCATCAAATCTTTTTAAAAAAAAATTTTTAAAAATGATCTTTGAAATCCCAAAGTTTTATTTTTTTGCAAAAAAATTTGATTTTAGGTTGACTAAAAAAAATATTATTTTAGACGAATTTTTAAAATTAGGTAACTTTTCTAAATTTTACTCATATGATCACCTTTTCCCAATGGCTTCAGCAATTTGGTCTCAACCGATAAATAAAGTTATGAAGTTTGATGCGGAATCATTTGTAAAATTTTATGAAAGTCATGGTCTGCTTAGATTCTCAAAAAGGCCTAAGTGGAAGATTATTAAAGGTGGGAGTATAAGATATATAGAAAAAATATTAAATAATTTTAGCGGCAAACTAATTTTAAACGCAAATATTTCAAGTATCTCCAGACGAAACAATCAAATAAAAATTATTAGACAAAAGGAATTTTTTTTCGATCAAGTTGTTTTCGCTATACACCCTGAAAAGATTTTGAAACTGTTAAATGATTGTTCTGAAGATGAATTAAGTTTACTTAAAAAATTTAAATCTGAAAAAAACTTATGTTTTGTTCATTCTGATGAAGAATTAATGCCAAAAAGGGAGAGGGCTTGGTCAAGTTGGAATTATTTTTCAGATAAGTCTCGTGGTATAGATTCAAAAGTATTTGTAACTTATTGGTTAAACAAATTGCAAAATATTAATAGCAATCATAATTTCTTATTAACACTTAATCCTGTTAAAGAGCCATCGTCTAAAAAAATTTTTACTCAGTTTGAGTTCAGCCACCCAATATATAGTGTTGAAACAGTAAATGCTCAGACCAGGATACAAGCTATCCAAGGAAATAATAATACATGGTTTTGCGGGGCATGGAATGGTTTTGGGTTTCATGAAGATGGTCTTTGTTCTGGAATAAAAATAGCAGAGGCCTTTGGATGTAAAGTGCCTTGGGTAAAAAATTAGATAAAATGCTACAAAAAAGAAAAAAAAATAGTTCAAGTAATATAAGCTTATATTTTGGTTCGGTTACACATATAAGAAGAAAGCCAATGATACATAAGTTTATTTATAGGGTATTTTTTATTTATGCCAATTTGCAAATTTTAGAATCTAGGGCTAAGTCTAAATCTAAATCTAAGTCTAATTTCTTATGGGGTCACAATAAACCTGCTTTATTTAGTTTTTATGATAAAGATCATGGGTTAAGAGATGGAACTTCTACTTATAAGTGGTTTGTGAATTTACTAGAGAAAGAAGGTATCCAATTTGATGGTAAAGTATATATAGCATGTTACCCAAGGGTGCTCGGTTACGTATTTAATCCGATTTCTGTTTACTTTTATTTCAATAATTCTAATTGTCTTGAGGCAATTGTATATGAAGTTAAGAATACATTTGGTGATCAGCATTCTTATTTAATAAAGACAAATACTAATTCCAGGGTTTTAACTCACTCTTGTAAAAAGAAAATGATTGTTTCTCCGTTTAACTCTGTGGACCATATTTATGAATTTAAAACTATTGTTCCAGATAATAAATTCTATCTAAGTATTGATGAGTTAGAAAATAAAGAAAAAATTTTATCTGCTTATCTTGAGGGGAAAAAAAAGAAATTTTCTAACTATAATCTCTTGATATCGCTTTTTTTATACCCATTTATGACTTTTAAAGTGATTATCGCAATTCATTATGAAGCATTTAGACTATTTAATAAAGGTGTGAAGGTTTCCCCTGAGGTCCCAAAAATAAAGAATAAAACTGTTGCATTTTCAATAAGGTTGTTTTTAAGTATATATAGATTTTTAACAAATTATAACAAAAAAACTTAAGAAAAAAAACATGAGTTTAGATCAATACTATAAAGAAGCACCAATATTTCTTCGGCCATTTATCAAAAAAATAACTAACCAGTTTTCTATTGGTTCTTTATCATTTAAACTACCTAATGGGTTTGAGGGTGTTATAGATGGTAAATCTGATGGCCCCAGCGCTAATATTCATTTACATACTTGGAGGCCAATCTTTAGGCTTTTTTTAAACGGTGGTATTGGTTTTGCTGAAGGTTATTTGGCGGGAGAATGGGATTCATCTAATCTCCCAAAGTTTATTGAGCTTGTAACAAAAAATTCCATTCAGAATTCAAATCAAGGTCAGATATTATTAAGAAAGTACAACTGGCTTATGCATATAATTAATAAAAACACTCGATTAGGGAGTAAAAAAAATATTGCTTTCCACTATGACCTAGGAAACGAATTTTATTCTTATTGGTTAGATAATAGTATGACTTATTCTTCAGCGATCGATATAAATGAATCTAATGATTTGGAGGATGCACAACAAAAAAAATATTCTAGACTTTTAAAGAATTTAGAAGCTAGGGAAGGTCAAAATATTTTAGAAGTTGGTTGTGGATGGGGTGGGTTTGCTGTATTTGCTGCAAAAGAAGGTTTCAATGTTACAGGTTTGACCATTTCAAAAGAGCAATTTAATTATGCAAATCAATTGGTGAGTAAACTTGGCTTGCAAGAAAAAGTTAATATTAAACTATGTGATTATAGAGATTTTTCTTCAAAATTTGACCATGTTGCTTCAATAGAAATGATAGAAGCTGTTGGTGAGAGTTATTGGCCAAAGTACTTTCAGTCAATTTCTCAAAATTTAAAAAAAGGTGGACGGTTTGCGCTTCAGGCGATAACCGTAAGAGATGAAAAATTTGATATTTATAGAAAGCAACCAGATTTTATTCAAAAATATATTTTTCCAGGAGGGATGCTGCCTTGCCAAAGAAGCATAAAAGATAACTGTAATGAAGTTGGTATGAATATAATTAGCGATAAGGGTTTTGGTATAGATTATGCAAACACATTAGCAATATGGCATAGAAGTTTTCATAATGCTTGGCCAAAAATAAAAAGCCTTGGCTTTGACTCTAGATTCAAAAGATTATGGAGTTTTTATCTTGCTAGTTGCGAGGGTTCATTTAGAGGAGAAGGAATTGACGTTCGTCAGATTATAATGGAAAATAATTAATTGATAGTAATATGTATATAAGAAAGCATTTATTTTTATTTATAGCAATTTTATTTTTTTTGATTCCGTCGATAGACAGTAAAAGTAATGAGCTGCCAAAAAATATTGATTTCACTGTTACTAGAAATGGAAAAGAATTTGGTTTTCACAAAATAGAATTTAAGAGACAGGACAACGGAGATCTTGTTGTAAAAATTGATATTGAACTTGAAGTCAAGTTAGGGTTTGTAAAACTTTTTTCATATAAACATGAAAATAAAGAGATATGGAGAGACGGAAAATTATTTCAAATCAGCACCAAAACAGATGATAATGGTAAAATTTTTTTTATAAATGGCAAATTAGCTAATCAAGGATTTATAATAAATACACAAGATGGGACTAAGGTTTTGCCTTTAAATATAATGCCGACTAGTTATTGGAATTTTTCAAATATAGATAATAGAAATTGGTTAGACACTCAAAGAGGTATATTGCTTGATTTAGATATTAGTTATTACGGCAGTGATAATATAAAGGATTTTTATGGCAAACAAATCCTTGCTGAAAAATATAATGTATCAAATGATTTAAACCTTTTTTTATGGTATCATAATAATTCATTAGTAAAAATAGCATTCGATGCGAGGGGTGGTAGTAGTAAGATAGATTATTTTATGAGGTAAAATATTGGGAATAAATTCAGAAGTAAATGTAGAAAATTTTGCAAAAATATATGGTGATTTTTTTGAAAATATTTCAGAGGATAAAATTGATCTTTTAAATACTCTATGTACGAAAGATATTTTATTTAAAGATCCTTTTAATTCTTTTACCGGCTTAGAAAAATTTAAAAAAGTTTTTCATCATATGTATAAACAAGCAGCAGACCCCAAATTTTCCGTTGTTCATATTTCCGTCTCTAATAGCACTGCGTATATGAAATGGGTTTTTTCCACTGGTAAGTTAATAAAAATTGAAGGAGTGAGTGAAATAAAATTTAATGAGGAAGGGTTAGTTTGTTCACATATAGACTATTGGGACTCCGCCTCCCAAGTATTTATTAAAATCCCAATACTTAAATATTTTATAAGATATTTAATTAAAAAATTTTCGATATAGTAATATAAATATATTACTTAATAAAAAAGATTGTTAAATCAGCAAATTTAACTCCAAACTTTTTTATTTTTGCATTATTTATCAGCACTCCATCATTTTGAAGCCACATTTTGTCGTCTAATTTTACTTTTATACCATTCTTCCCTATCGGGAGTTTCATATAATATTGCCAGCTAAATTTATTTCCAACTATGTTTCCGTGAGCTTCTCCAATTACATCTGATGCAGTTCCTACATAGGAATGCTCGCCATTTTTTTTAATTTTCCATACTCTCCTATCAGTCCTTCCAGAAGAGTAAAGAAAATCTTCTTCAAGGGTAAGAGTTTCTCCGTCCCAGGAGCCAATAATATCTACTTTAAAATGGGTGAATTTATTCTTTCCAAACCTGTTTTCTATTATCCCCCAAGCTTTAGTTTTGCCAGAAAAATATGTTTCAAGTTTAAAATTATCTTTTTGAGGATTGATTGTTTCTGCTCCCAAGTTTGAGGTAAATAGAAATAAAGAAATGTTGAATAATATAACAGAAAAACTTAACTTCATAGAGTGCCTTTTGAAATAATAGGGTTGTACTATATACCCCAATATATGCTAATTTAGTATGTGTCAATTTTTTTTTGAGGAACTTGATGGCTCTATATAACTACAAATACCTCTTGTTTTTTATTTTAGTAATTTTTTTGTTTTTTTTATTTGAAATCTCTGGGGCTTTTGCTGCTGAGTTGTCTGAAAGAGCGAAACCTTTAGACACTAATAAAAATGGTTTTATAGACCGTGAAGAAGCGAGGGGCCCGCTGCAAAGTGACTTTGATAAAATAGATACTGATAAAAATGGTATGTTAGATGGCAAGGAAATTTCTACCTTTTTTCAGAAAAAATATGGAGCTCAAACAACTCAAGATACAAATTCCAAGAAAAGTTCAAATACATTATCGTCGAGAATTAAATTTTTAGATAAAAATAATAATAATTTAATTGAAAAAAAAGAAGCATCAGAATCGGATTTTTTAGCAAGCAGATTTTCTTCGATAGATAAAAATTCAGATGGGGTCGTAACTCCAGAGGAATTAAGTAGGTTTTTTTCTGCTAATCAAACAGCAGTATTTGTTGATAAAGTTAAGTTGAGTAGATTAAGTCAAACTTTCTCAGTAATTGGAAGTCTAGTTGGAAATGCAAATGGACCTATATCATCCAAGGTGTCTGGAATAATAAATGAAGTTATGATCAAGGTGGGGGATTTAGTTAAAAAAAATGATTCTTTATTTAAAATACAACAAGATGATTACGAATTAGAAGCTCAAAGAAGATTCGCTATAGTCAAGCAAAGACAATCTCAAGTTAAAATAGCTCAATTAGAGTTGGCTAAAATTTTAATGAATCAAAAGAGAATTGACGGGCTTAAAAACTCTTCAGCATTTTCAAAAAAGAAATCAGAGGATATTAAGCAAGATATATTAATAAAAAAATCTATAGTTAATGAAAGAGAATCACTTCTAGAACAGGCTGTTGAAGAGCTAAATAGAGCAAATCTAAATCTTAAAAATACAATCATAAAAGCGCCATTTGAGGGTATGGTTACTAAAATCAATAGTGGTATTGGTTCCTTTGTTACTGCTGGTATGACTGTAATAAATATATTGGACACTTCAAATATGGAAATTTCTG
>NZXH01000019.1 GCA_002701885.1 Rhodospirillaceae bacterium
TTGGAAAGTTATTTAAAAATTCATCTAGCATATTTTTTAAATAATTTATATCACTACCAGCTTCGACCAATATTTTTTTATGGTCATTTTCTAAAATCATAATTTTAAGAAGATGTTCAGGAAGAAGCCTCTGGTGATTAAGTTTTGAAGCAAAAGCCTGAGCATCATAAAATATTTGCTTTGTCTTAGAATTTAAATTATCCATTTAGTCATAAAATCCCATGCGGTATCCATACAGTTACCAGAAAATAAGTTTATAGATATTTAAATAGTGTAGATTTTATTTAATTCAATAAATTTAATAAAATATTAACTTAGAGCATCAGTCTCTGAAGACTCAATATTTTTTGAATTTTGTGGGTTTTTTCTCTTTCTTTGCCTTGGCTTGGAGGACTCTTCTTTTTTATCAAGCTCTCTATCGGGTTCTTTTTTATTCTGCTCATCAATTCCTTTTTTACTATCAGAATCTATAAGCTTAGAGTCTGTATTGCTTTCAACAGAACTTTCTTCAGAAACTTTTACTGATGAATTTGTTTCTTCTGATGATTTGTCTGCGTCCTTAGGTTTTTTCTCTGGAGACATTAAGTTTTGGATTCTGAAATAGTGCTCTGCATGCTGGAAAAAATTTTCTGCTGAAACCCTATCACCGCTAGATGAAGCATCTCTAGCTAAAGCTACATATTTTTCGAAAACTTGTGAAGCTGTCCCTCTTAACTTTGTACCGGCACTATTACTATCGAAATTCCGGTTTTGTCCATTGTTATAAGGCCTCTTGCCATTACTACGGTTAGATTTTGATCGTCTGGAATTAGTATGTCTCATTAATCTTCAAATGAATCTAAATTAGGCCCAAGGGAATACTCACAAGAGCGCTTTGTTAAAAAAATTATTAATTGCTTAAATTTGAGTCAGTCTCAATTTACTGAAAATCAGTGAATTAACAATATACTCAATGTTGACCCTAGTATGAGTTTTACAATAAGCCAACACTTTTTTTCTATTTTCCTACAAGAGAGACAACTATGCAACGGTCAAAACCAGATAAGTCCCTAAATATTTCATTTATTTTTAAACGATTTGACATAATTTTTTTTTCAACTAAGGGTAATTGGTTATGGCCTATCTCAATAACTGCAAAACCACTTTTCTTGAGTATTTTTGGGATAAATTGTAATACAATTTCTATATTTTTGACCCCATCAGATCCACCGTTTAAAGCAAGCTCTGGGTCAAATAATCTGACTTCTGGGGATAATGTTTTTATTTCTGCTGTTGGTATATAGGGTGGATTAGAAATAATAATATCAAATTTTGCTTTTAACCCCTCACACCAGTCCATTACGGCAAAATTTGCATTTGAACACAACCCTTGTCTAAAAGAGTTTTCCTTAGCAACATTTATGGCATTTAATGACTTATCAATCCCAAGGCCTCTAGACCCAGGAAATTCATTTAACAATGATAATAATAAAGCACCACTCCCTGTACCAATATCAAGAATCTTAACTTCCTTGCTTGGTAATTTATTATACTTAATGACCGATTCAATAATAAGCTCACTATCAGGCCGGGGGTCTAATACATCTGAATTAACCAAAAAGTTTCCTTTCCAAAATAGTTTTTCCCCAATTATTTTAGAAACGGGTTCTCTATTACACCTTCTTTTAATATAACTAAAAAATAAACCTTCTAGTTGCTTCTCTATGATTAAATTTGGATTAGATATTAAATACTCAGAATTCTTATTTAAAACTTTTGCTAGTAGAATTCTAGAATCTCTCCTTGCTCCAGGAACGCCTACTGAAAATAATTTTTCAGTTCCAATATTAAGAGTTTCTATAATAGAAGAATTCTTATGAAGCATTTTTTAATCGTTCTTCCTGGTCAAAAGCAATCATTTCACTGATCACTTCCTCTAAAAGCTCTCCTGTTAATATCCTATCAAGTTTATGAATAGTGAAATTTATTCTATGATCAGTTAATCTGTTTTGAGGAAAATTATATGTTCTGACTCTTTCTGACCTATCCCCTGAACCTACTTGTAGTTTTCTAGCCTCTGCACGTTCAGAATCTATTTTTGACCTCTCTGCCTCGAAGAGTCTCGCACGAAGAATTTTTAAAGCCTTAGCCTTATTCTTATGCTGAGATTTTTCATCTTGTTGAGTAACTACAATTCCTGAAGGTAAATGAGTAACCCTTACTGCACTATCAGTTGTATTAACTGACTGACCTCCTGGCCCTGAAGCTCTATAAACATCAATCCTTAAATCTTTATCTTCTATTTTAACATCCACATCCTCAGCTTCAGGTAAAACAGCTACTGTTGCAGCTGATGTATGCACTCTGCCACTTGACTCAGTTATGGGTACTCGTTGAACCCTGTGAACACCAGATTCAAATTTCAATTTAGAAAAAACATTTTTTCCTGAAATATTCGCAGAAGCTTCTTTTATGCCGCCTATGTTATTTTCAGATAAATTCATTATTTCAAATTTCCAAGAGTTAATATCAGCATATCGCTGATACATTCTGAATAAATCAGCACCAAACATAGCTGCCTCATCTCCACCAGTTCCCGCTCTTACCTCAAGAATTACATTCCTGGAATCCGCATCATCCTTAGGTAATAATAAGATTGCTAATTGCGACTCATTTTTTATAATTTTTTCTTTAACTTCACTCTTTTCATTTTCTGCTAGCTTTTTAAATTCATCGTCACTTTTATCATCCAACAAAATCTCATCTAAACTTTTTATTTCAGAATATAAATCATTTAAATCTTTTGCGGTATTAGCTATTGGCAAGAAATCAGCGAACTGCTTTGATAGTGAAACGTATTTTTCACTATCCTTTTCCTCATTTATATCCCTCTGCAAAAGGTCAAATTTTTTTAATATTTTAGTAATTTTATTCTGGTCAATCATTTTCATGGGCCTTTAGAAAATGACTAATTCTATCAAAATCAATATTATCCTGTTTGCCACTATCAAGGTCCTTAACAGTAAACAAGCCACTCTCTAATTCATCTTCTCCAATTATAATTACAAATTTGGAATTAACTCTGTTAGCTTTTTGAATATTTTTTGATATATTTCCTCCAGATATTAAGGTCACAATAAAATGATCATGCCTTAATTTGGAAGCCATTTTACTAATTATAGGGTCTATGCTTTTACTGATTGATACAAGTGCTATAGGCCTCTTTGATCCATCTACTTCAGGAACCAACAAACCTAATCTCTCTAACCCTGCTGCCCAGCCTACTCCTGGTGTATGATCGCCACCCATACTTTGGATTAACCCATCATAACGTCCTCCAGCAATAATGGCATTTTGAGACCCAAGGTTTTCTGTTACAAATTCAAATGCAGTGTGAGAATAATAATCAAACCCTCTAACAAGATTCTGGTCAATAGTAAAAGGTATATTTAGATTATGAAGACCCTCGCAAGTGTAATCAAAAAACTCCTTCGAAGAAGAGTTCAAAAAATCAATAAATTTTGGTCCATCTTCTAATATTTTTTGGTCAATGATATTTTTAGAGTCTAAAATACGTAAAGGGTTTTTATCTAACCTTATCAAACTATCTTTTGATAAGTCTTTTTTATATTTAGACAAGTAATCTTTAAGCTTTTGCTTGAATATTTCTCTAGATTCAATATCTCCTAAACTATTAATTAAAAGGATAGTTTCTTTCACCAAACCTAATTCTTGTAAGATATGGTGACCTAAAGAAATAACCTCTACATCTGCATGGTGCTCTGGAATACCTAATAACTCGACTCCAACCTGATTGAACTGTCTATACCTTCCTTTCTGAGGCCTCTCATACCTAAACATGGGACCTTGATACAAAAACCTTATTGGCAATTGATCTCTAAGCTTTCCTGATATGAAGGCCCTAGCTATACCTGCAGTTCCTTCTGGCCTTAATGTTAAACTGTTTCCATTCCGATCTTGAAAGGTATACATCTCCTTCGAAACTACATCACTAGTTTCCCCTAAAGTTTTTTCAAATATTTCTGAATATTCAATTATGGGTGTATTTATTTCCTGGTAGCCATACCTTTCAGATACACCTCTGCATAAATCAATAATTTTTCTTAGATGAGAGTTTTCTCTTTGAAAAATATCACGTGTTCCTCTTACTAATTTAAGTGACATTAAATTTTCCTAATTATTGATATTTATTGAGAATTTTATTTAAGCTTATCAATTGCATTATTATTCTCTAATTCTCTAACCTTGGACTCAACTAGCTCCACTAAATGATCAAAGAGTTTGTCATCCGATATCTTATGATCTGCCAAGCCATCAATATAAACCATATGATTTGATTTTCCACCAGTTATCCCAATTTCTGTTTGTTTAGCTTCACCAGGGCCATTCACGACACAACCAATTATGGAAAGCGTGATAGGAGAGGTTAAGTCAGAAAATTTTTTTTCAAGCTTTGATACTGTTTCAATAACAGGAAAACCCTGTCTAGCACATGAAGGGCAAGAAATGATCGTTAGCCCTCTTTCTCTTAGGCCTAAGGATTTTAATATTTCAAATCCAACTTTAATTTCATCAATTGGGTTAGAGGACAATGAAACTCTTATTGTGTCTCCTATTCCGTCCATTAATAGAGACGCTATTCCTATAGAAGACTTTACTGTTCCGGGAGTATAAGTGCCTGCTTCAGTTACACCTAAATGTAGCGGTGCATTTGTAATTTGAGATAATTTTCTATAAGCAGCGATAGCTAAAAAAATATCTGATGCTTTTACACTAATTTTAAATTCATTAAAATCTAGATCTTCGAGAAATTTAGCTGTACCCATTGCACTTTCAACCATTGCTTCAGCACATGGCTCACCGTATTTTTCTAAAAGATTTTTCTCAAGAGAGCCTGCATTTACACCTATCCTCATTGAAATACCATAGTCTTTTGCAACCCTAACTAATTCTTTTAATTTTGACCTGGAGCCAATATTACCAGGATTTATTCTTAGACACGAAGCCCCAGATATAATTGCTTCGATACCTCTTTGGTAATGAAAATGGACGTCAGCTACTATTGGTACATTTACTTCATTTATTACTTCTCTAATTGCATTGCTTGAATCTTTGTCGGGGCAAGATATTCGAACAATATCTGCTCCAAATGAAGACAATTCATTTACTTGCTTGATTGTTGCCTTTACATCAGTAGTGATAGTATTCGTCATAGACTGAACTGAAATTGGGCTATTTCCACCAACCGCAACTGTTCCAACTTTTATTTGCCTTGTGTTCTTTCTATTTATTTTTTTATAAGCACTATCTATCATAATTTTATTTCCAAATACTTTAAGTAAGTAATTTAATTTTCTTGACTGAAAGTAAAGCCTCGAATTATTTCACCTTTTTCTCCAATAGGACTATTTTCTTTGCCATTCACTAATATCTTAAATGCACCGCCATTCCCAGTTGAAAAAACTAATTCATTTGTTTTGGGAATATTTAGCCTATTGCCCTCAAGAATAATTCCAGAATAGATAATTTCCCCATTAATTGTTTCTACATGAACCCAAATATCCTCTTTTGCCAAAATGAATGTTTTAGAATTAGCTATATCTACATTATTTTGTGATCGCTGTTGAGCAGGTATACCAGTAATTTTTGTATCACTCACTTGCTTATTAATTATTTCACTATCACTTAAACCCTCTTCTTGCTTTAAAACAACAGGATCATCAATAACATCATTGGATTCTGCCACTGTATTTTGATTTACTCCTATAGCTTCATTCGATTCTGTTACTGTATTTTCATTTACTTCTATAGCTTCATTCGATTCTGTCACTGTATTTTCATTTTCTTCTATAGCTTCATTCGATTCTGTCACTGTATTTTCATCTACTTCTATAACTTCATCTATTTGGTTTTCATCAGTTGTTATACTTGTCTCCTCATATTTGGTTTCTTGATTATCTGCAGTGCTTAATTCATTCTTTGGATTTAGCCCAGNATTCTCNTTTTTAACCAAAAGGTCTTCATCTCTTTTATCAATATTTAATTGCTTAGCGTTCTCATAGTCTCTAGATAAGTTATTATTATCTGTGATAGTAACTCCGGATTCATTTATTATTCTTTGAGGAACCGAATCAATACTCCGAACTGTTTTTTTATTATCTCTATCAAAATAAATATATATAAAATAAGCTCCAATTAAAAGAATTAGAGATGAAAAAATAATTTTTTTAGTTGGGTAATTGTATCTATCACGAGTAAAAGGAAACTCAAGAGCCAGATTTTTTGACCTAACTGTTTCCTTTTTAAACTGTTCTAAAATAGCATATTGATCCAGACCTAAAAATTTACTATATGCCTTAATAAAACCAATGATATAAGCTTCTCCTGGCAAATCATCAAACTTACCCTTTTCAATAGCTTCTATGTATGAAGAACTGATTCTGATCGAACTCGCAACATTTTTTATGCTAAGACCTTTTCTGACTCTAGCTATCTTAAGTTCTGAACCTACCCCATCATAGCTTCCAGTTTCATTAGCAATATTTTTAAGGTTTAACCTCTTATTTGACTTTATATCATCAGAATTTTTATTCATAATCAAAAATATCCAAATCAATTTAATCTATTAAAAAAAAATAAAAAATATCCAGAAAAAATTATTTTTTGTATCTAGCGTCAGCTTGAAGAATAAACTCTTCAATTATTTCTGATAAACTTTGTTCTTTTTTAATTAGACCTATACTTTGGCCAGCCATTACTGAACCATTTTCAATGTCTCCATCAATTGCTGCTTTTCTTAAAGCACCAGCCCAAAAATGCTCAATATCTAACTGTGCCTCTGACATAGTTGCTTTTCCATTATCGAATTTTGTAATTACTTCTTTCTGCTTTTCTAAAAAAAGTATGGTTCCTTTATTCTTTAAAGATCTGACAGGAATTACAGGAAACCTATCATCTACCTGTACGCTTAATACTGCATCTCTTGAATTGGCCCTTAAAAAGGCCTTTTTAAAATTTTTATGAGCTATACATTCATAAGCACAAACAAACCTCGTTCCCATTTGAATCCCACTTGCGCCCATCTCTAGATAAAAAGCCATAGCTTCGCCCCTACCAATACCTCCAGCTACAAAAATTGGAACCTCTTTAATATTAGGAAGTATCTCTTGAGCTAATACATTTGTTGAAACTGGACCCACGTGGCCCCCAGCCTCTATTCCTTCTATAATTAAAGCATCTAAACCAGACTTTATTAGTCTTTTTGCAAGTGATAAAGCTGGAGTAAAACCTATAACCTTAACACCTGCCTTCTTAAGCTTAGTTATTGCATTCATTGGAGGAATACCACCTGCTAATACAACGTGAGATATATCCTGATCAATACAGCAGTCAATTAATTCTGATAATTTAGGGTGCATAGTAATAAGGTTAACACCAAAAGGATTTTTACTGAGATTTTTTGTTTCTTCTATTTCCTTATTTAATTCAATTGGATTTAAAGAGCCGCAAGCAATAACACCAAACCCCCCAGCATTGGATATTGCAGAAACAAGTTTTGATTCAGACAACCAACTCATTGCTCCACCTAAAATTGGATATTCTACCCCTAGAAATTCAGAACCTCTTTCTGATAATAATTTCAGTCTTTCAGATTTAATATAATTATTAGCTTTCATCTAAACCGTAAACTGTATGTAAAGACCTAACTGCTAATTCGGTATACTCTTCATCAATCAAAACGCTTACCTTAATTTCTGAAGTAGAAATAACATGTATATTAATTCCCTTTTGACCTAAAGTAGAAAACATCTTTTGAGCTACCCCTGGATGACTTTTCATGCCAACCCCAACAACTGATACTTTAACAACTTGATCATTAGAAATTATATTTTTGTAACCTAATTCATCCATATTGTCCTCAAGCACGCTAATTGCTTGAGTTAACTGGTTGCGAGTAACAGTGAATGTTAAATCAGTAGTTTTGTTATCTAAGGAAATATTCTGAACAATCATATCGACATTTATTCCTGAATCAGCTAAAGGGCCAAAAATTTTTGCAGCTATTCCGGGTTTATCTGAAACACCACTGACTGTAATTTTAGCTTCATTTGGAGAATATGCTATACCACTTACAATTTCTTTTTCCAAAATTTCATCCTCATCAACTACCATTGTCCCAGAAACATTATTGAAGCTAGATAAGACTTGTAATCTAACTTTTTCATTTTTCGCTAACTCAACAGACCTAGTCTGAAGGACTTTAGCTCCCAAAGAAGCCATTTCTAACATCTCTTCATATGTTACTTTATCAATCTTTTTTGCTTTAGCAACTACTCTTGGGTCAGATGTGTATACTCCATCAACATCAGTGTAAATATCACATCTATCTGCCTTAACAACGGCAGCTAGAGCTACAGCGCTAGTATCAGATCCACCCCTTCCTAATGTAGAAATTCTGTTTTTTGAAGAGACACCTTGAAAACCACAAATTACCGGTATCTGTTTGTCTTTTAAACAATCCTCAATAGCAGTAACATCTATATCCTTTATTCTAGAAAATGAGTGAATTCCTTCAGTAAGAATGGGCACCTGCCAACCAAGCCAACTTCTTGCAGCTAGGCCAATTTCTTTCAGGGATATTGATAATAAACCAGCACTTATTTGCTCCCCAGATGAAACTATTACATCATATTCTTCTGGGTCATGCTTAGAGGAAACCTCTGAAACCATTGAAATTAGTTCATTTGTATAACCAGACATAGCGGATACAACAACAATTAACTCATGGCCTTGATCTGAAATACTTTTTATTTTAGAAGCTATGTTTTGTATTTGGTTTATATCTGATAAAGATGTACCACCAAATTTAAGTAAGTATCTTGGCATATCATTAAGACCTAACTATTCTGGGTAAATTATTTGTCAATTTTACATTCTTATGAATATACTCAACTAACGAAATAATTAAATAGCAAAAAATATCATGGAAACAAGTAAAAATACAATTGATCAGAATGAAATCAATAATTTTAGCTCCTTAGCTAATAAATGGTGGGATCCAGATGGGCCCTTTAAACCACTTCATAACTTAAACCCAACAAGAATAATCTACATCAAGAATATTCTCACCGAATATTATAAAATTGACTCAAAAGAAGTAAAGCCTCTTCAAGGTCTCAGAATACTCGATATAGGTTGCGGTGGAGGACTGTTATCAGAGCCTATGGCCAGACTAGGTGGTAAAGTTGTAGGTGCAGACCCATCAGAAAAAAATATTGCAGTTGCCAAAACTCATTTAAGTCAAACTAATTTAAAGATTGACTATATAAACTCTTCTGCTGAACAACTGGTTGAGTGGGGTGAAAAATTTGATGTAATACTTAATATGGAAGTTATTGAACATGTTCAAAATATTGAAGTATTTATATCATCATGTAATTATCTTCTAAACCCCGGGGGAATAATGTTTGTTGCAACTTTAAATAGGACTCTAAAATCTTACATTTTTGCTA
Organism: Rhodospirillaceae bacterium; assembly: GCA_002701885.1. Classification (GTDB taxonomy): domain Bacteria; phylum Pseudomonadota; class Alphaproteobacteria; order SHVP01; family SHVP01. Next base: position 9,513 of record NZXH01000019.1, read on the forward strand.
TTATTGGTGCTGAATATATTCTCAGGTGGCTGCCAAAAGGAACACATAATTGGAATAACTTTGTTAAGCCTTCCGAATTAAGGAATTATTGCTCACAATCAGGCTTAATTCCTCAAGACTTCAAAGGGATGAGCTTTTCACCAATGGGAAATAATTGGAATATAACAAATAATCTAGAAGTAAATTATATCGGGCATGTAACCAAAAAAAATTTGTAGCACTCAAGCGTCATTTCTGTTTGACCAAGGAAGAATTCCAAATTCAATACCTTCTTCCTTTAGTTCTTTAGCTTCTTCAGCTGAAGTTTCACCATAAATACCCCTTGGTTTAGATTCACCATATGAAATCTTTCTTGCTTCTTCAGCGAATTTATTTCCAACGTAATCACAGTTGTCTTCAACCACCTTACGTAATTTCTTAAAAGCAGAAATAACTTCTGGGGAATTATGCAGGTTACCAGTAGAAGACTGATCAGATCTTTTTTCTTCTATAACTTTAGTAGGCGTTTTTGAATTATTATTTTTTGTTGAGACATTTGGTGCCATAAGTGCTTTTTGAATTACATTATCAGAACAAAAAGGGCACTCAATTGATTTTAACTTTAATTGTTTTTCATAATCCTTACTATTTGAAAACCAACCCTCAAAAGTATGGCCATTACTACATATTAAATCAAAAGAAATCATCTATCATCACCTTAAAAAATAATTGCTGATATACCATAGTTTAAATTAAATCAAGTATTTAATTAAAAAAAAAAAAATTTCAATTAAATCAATTAACCTTAAACAAATTAATTAACCTCTATACTATATTCTGGATTTAAAAACAAACTGGGTATCGTCTCTCTTGCTTTAAATGATTTACTTATATCAACTTCGCATGTAATAACCCCTGGAGACTCACCAGCATCTTTCAAGATTTTACCGTCTGGAGCAATAATCAAAGAATGGCCATAAGTTTCTCTACCACCACGATGCTTGCCAGTTTGTGCAGGAGCTATAATATATGAACCTGTTTCAATGGCTCTAGCTCTTAACAATACATCCCAATGCATTTGACCGGTATATTTCGTAAATGCTGACGGAACTAAAATAACATTTGCTCCCTTAAGAGCAATTTTTCTGTAAAGATTAGGGAATCTTATATCATAACATATAGTTAAACCAAAAGTTGCTAAAGACGTTTTTAATACTGAAGCATTTTGACCAGAAATATAACTATCTGACTCCCTGAAAGAAACACCATTAGAAAGGTCTACATCAAATAAATGTATCTTGTCGTAAGAACCAATTATTACTCCATAATTATCAATCAAATAACTTCTATTAAAAACTTTATCTTTCAAAGTTCTGATTGATAAAGAGCCAGCTAAAACCCAAATATTCTTTGTTTTAGCTAAATTAGTAAAAAAATTAAGCCCTGGATTTTGATTCTCTTCAAATGATTGAGATAAAAGATTTTTCTTGCTTGAGGGCATTAATAATACATTTTCTGGAAAACAGAGCATTTGAGCTCCTTGACTAATAGCAGTATCAGATAAACCAGAGGCTTTAAAAATATTATCATCCAGGTTGTCACTAGAATTCATCTGAATACAGGAAATTACAAACAATTAGGTTTCCACAAAATTAGAATCTAAATCATCTAGGAGGTAATTTTTCTCTAACTCTACTAATTCATCATACCCACCTATAGAATTTCCATTAATAAATATTTGAGGGACAGTAGTTTTTCCTTCAGCCTTCAGCTCCATTCTCTTTCTTTCTTCAAAATCATAAGAAACATCTATTTCAACAAAGGGTATTTCTTTTTTATTTAACAATGCTTTTGCATTAGCACAAAAACCGCATAAAAATGTTGTATAAATTTCAACTTTTGCCATAATCTTCTTTATAAAATATAGTAATAGAAATTAAAATTTGAGTATATGTTTTCACTACCCTATAAAATAATATAGTAATTATTTAAAACATGAACAACCCTAATTTATTTGACCTTAATTTATTAAGATCTAGGCAAAAAAAATCAATTAATTTAGAGAATTATGACAATTTTCTTCATAGGGAAGTTGGGGAAAGACTTACTGACAAAATAAAAGATGTGAATAAAAGTTTTGAAAAAACTCTTGAAATTACTAATAAACCTGAATTGATTAGGAGTATCTTATTAAGAAATAATCTCTTTTCATCTAAAAAATTAAATAAGTATTTTATATCAGGCATTGGAGGTGACATTGAAATTAATCAAGAGTTTATTCCAATTTCAGAAAATTCAATCGATTTAACAATTAGCAACCTAACTTTTCATTGGGCTAATGACTTCGTAGGAATATTGTATCAAATTAATCAAATACTAAGACCAGATGGTTTTTTTTTGGCGTCATTATTTGGAGAAGATACTCTTATTGAGTTAAAACAATCATTTCAATTAGCAGAAAACGAGATACTCGGAAAAACAAATAATAGAATTTCTCCATTTATAGATATTAAAACCGCGGGAAACCTACTTCAAAGATGTGGGTTTAAATTATGCGTCTCTGATATAGATAAAATCAAAATTCAATATAAAAGTCCGCTAGACCTATTGCACGACTTAAGATCGATGGGTGAAACAAATATTCTTCTTGAAAGAGAAAAAACATTTCTAAGAAAAGATATCCTTAAAAAAACTATTGAGATCTACAGCAATAAATTTTTAGATAAATCAAACAAAATTTCTGCCTCTTTTGACATAATCTATTTATCTGGATGGAAATATCATGAGTCCCAACAAAAGCCTCTCAAACCTGGCTCTGGAAGAATTTCTATATCAAAAGCTCTAGATAAATAACTCAAAGGTAATCGATTATCATCGCAACAAGACTATCATTTCCTTTAGGCATTACATATTTTCTTAAATCCTTTTTTTCGACCCACTTTATTTCTTCAACTTCTTTTATTTCTATATTGCCTTCCCAAACTCTACATACGTACAAAAGAAGTAAAAAATTTTTTGAACCATATGTAGCTGTTGAAAAAGCTAAAGGTGCAATACAACTTTTACTTATATTAATAGACAACTCTTCTTTAGCCTCTCTAATCAAGGCGTCCTCAGGCATTTCTTCATTTTCAATTTTTCCTCCTGGGAACTCCCAAAGTCCACCCATCGGCTTATTAAGTAACCTTCTAGAAATCAATATTCTATTATCTGGATCTATAAGGGCTAATAAAGCTACATCGGTTTTAGTCGACAAAATAAATTAGCCTCCTCATTTAATAACTAAGACCGATAATCGGAATTAATTTTTACGTATTGCTCTGTAAAATCACAAGTCCAAGCTGTAAAAGAACCTGAGCCTTGACCTATATCAATTTTTATTAATACTTCTTTACTTTTTAGATATTTAGATGCTTTTTCCTCTAAATATTCATCATTGACCATACCGTTTTTAGTAACTAAAATATCTCCAAAATAAATTTTCAGCTTGTTCTTNTCTATACTCTGCTGAGCATTACCAATTGCCATAGCAATTCTCCCCCAATTAGGATCCTCACCTGCAATTGCNGTCTTAACTANTGGTGATTTTGCTACAGTTATTGCTATATGCCTTGCGGAATCNTTGGANTNAGCNTTNAATACCTTAATTGTGATNAATTTACTTGCACCTTCTCCATCTTTAACAACTTGTTGAGACAAATTAAGCATTAATTCTTTTAATGCTTCAACAAATCCATTCAGTCTAGAATCAAACGGACCCTCAAAGGCTTCGTGACTAGGACCACATCCCGTTGAAAATAATAGTAAAGTATCTGATGTAGAAGAGTCNCCATCAACTGTTATAGCATTAAANGTTTCTAAATTTATACTCTTTAGATGATAGTCCAAAATCTCTGAGGGGATTTCTGCATCTGTAAAAAAAAANCCNAACAANGTGCCCATATTTGGACTNATCATTCCAGAGCCCTTTGCAATACCNTTTAAAAAATAATCTTTATTATCGATATTAAATTTTATTGAATATAATTTAGAATAGGTATCTGTAGTTTTTATGGCTTCTGCAAAATTTAACCAATCANCTTGTGAAACACTTTCAATCAAGTTNGGTATAGCANTTAAGATATTTTCTATTGGCAATTGCTCNCCTATCACACCGGTTGACGCAACNAAAATTTCATCAGCTCTGCAATCAAGAATTCTTGAAATTAAAGCTGTTTTTGCAATTACATTTTTTGTTCCAGTATANCCTGTGAAAGCATTTGCATTACCAGAATTAACAACNAAACCTCTTGCAATACCTTTTTTAATTATGCTTTTACACCAGACAACAGGNGCAGAAGANGTNTCCGAATTAGTAAAAACACCAGCNACATATGCNGGNTTNTCGAAAATAACTAGAGCTATNTCTAATTCCGACTGTTTAATATTACAACAATCAGTCGCATGNCTTACGCCACNAAGTTTTGGTAAATCTACAANCTCTAATGGAGCGAACGGTGAAANAATTTTTTTTCTATTCATAAGCATAATTTTCCTTATCGAGTATTACAATTTTAANATTACTCTTTCCTGAATTTATTATTTCTTTTTTTATTTNTTCTTTCAATTCTCTTATCAATCTNNCTCTAATTTCACTAAAANCTGGNGGTTGAATTTTNCTTNTNTCCGACANTTTAATTATATGCCANCCAAATTNTGATCTTACTGGTTCNGAAAATTCTCCTAATTTTAATTTGAANGCAACATCTGAGAATTCTTTNACCATAATTTCCTTGGTAAAATATCCTAAATCACCNCCTAAATTTGCAGACGGACCAATGGAGTNATTTTTNGCTAAAANAATAAAATTNTCACCTTGTTTCAATTTTTTAAATATTTTAAANGCTTCTTCTTCAGATTTTAATAAAATATGACTCGCTCTAATTTCATCCTGATTCGAATGTTGGTTAATAAAATTGGCATATTTTTTTTTGATTAAGCTTTGACTAATTATTCCTTCAAATTTTTGCTTCATAAATAAGTCATTCAGCATTCTTTCCTTTGATACTTTTGTCAATACTCGATATTCCATTGATTTATCGAGCTCATTCTGTAGCGCTATTTTAGCTACAATTTTATTATTTATTAATTCTCTTAACAAAATATTGCGCAATTGTTGTGTCGGAACAGATAAAGATTGATTAGATAAATTATTGATTAAAATATCTAACTCACTTTTCATAATTTTCTCATCACCAACTATTGCAATAGCCCTATCATCTCCATTTGCATTTGAAGATAAACAAACTGANATAGATATTGCTAAACANAAAAAAANTATATAGNTTTTNATATTTTTNCTNGAATTANCAATAGTTATTAATGGCATTGTNTTTTTTCTTTCTAGATTATAGTATTTATANTTAATATTGATTCCGTNTATTATATATAATTATTTGTAATTAGAAAGTAATGTTTATATAAGTAGCCTAGCTACAAAATCAAAGGTAAAAAATCTTTAGGGCTTTTTCATGATAACTAATTTTGCAAAGAAAATTTTTGGAACCTCAAATGAAAGAATAATAAGAGATCTAAGAGGTACCGTTGATGCTATTAACNGNATAGAGCCAGAAATNAAAAAACTTACTGATGAAGAGCTCAAAAATAAAACTTTTGATTTTAGAAAGAGAATTAGCAATGGAAGCAAGTTAGATGATATGCTTGTGGAAGCATTTGGGGTTGTAAGGGAAGCTTCAAAAAGAACACTTAATGAGAGACACTATGATGTTCAGTTGTTAGGTGGGNTAGTCCTNCATAAAGGTAATATTGCTGAGATGAAGACNGGGGAAGGTAAAACGCTTGTTTCAACTTTAGCTGTATATTTAAATTCATTAAGNGGCAAAGGNGTGCATGTAGTTACTGTTAATGATTACCTAGCAAAAAGAGATTCTGAATGGATGGGCGAAATATACAATTTTTTAGGTCTTACAGTTGGTTGTATAAGCCCTGGAATTGAAGATGAAAAAAGAAGAGAACAATACGCGTGCGACGTTACTTACTCAACCAATAACGAGCTAGGGTTTGATTATCTCAGAGACAACATGAAGTACGACTTGAACTCAATGGTTCAAAGGGCCTTCAATTTTGCAATAATTGACGAGGTTGATTCAATTTTAATTGATGAAGCCAGAACTCCACTAATAATATCAGGNCCTGGAGAACAAAGTTCCGACCTATATAAATCATTAAANAAANTAATACCTAAATTAAATGAAGANGATTTTGANAAAGATGAAAAAACAAAAAGTATAAACTTAACTGAGTCAGGTGTNGAAAGATTAGAAAGTNTNTTAGTCGAATCAAAACTTTTGAAAGGAGAAAGTTTATATGATATCNACAATGTTTCNATTGTNCATCATGCNAATCAAGCANTACGGGCCCANAAAATGTTTCAAAGAGATACAGATTATATTGTNAAAAATGATAATGTCATAATTATTGATGAATTCACTGGAAGAGCATTAGAAGGNAGAAGATATTCTGAGGGATTACATCAAGCTTTAGAATCAAAAGAAAATGTAACTATNCAACAAGAAAACCAAACTTTAGCATCAATCACTTTTCAAAATTATTTTAGAATGTACCCAAAATTAGCAGGNATGACAGGCACAGCTATTACTGAAGCAGAAGAATTTAACGATATATACAACCTAAATGTTATCGAAATGCCGACTAATAAACCAATNATTAGAGTTGACCAGGATGATGAGATATACAGAACAAATAAAGAGAAATCNAATGCCATTGTTACAAATATAAAAAAATGTANTGATAATGGCCAGCCAGTTCTAGTAGGCACTGTCTCAATTGANAAATCAGAAGAATTATCAAAAATTTTAAAACAAAATAAAATTNCACATAGGGTATTAAATGCAAGGTACCANGCCCAAGAGGCACAAATAATTGCNCAAGCAGGAAGAATAGGAGCTGTNACTATAGCTACAAATATGGCTGGAAGGGGGACCGATATAAAGCTTGGGGGAAACTCCGAAATGATAATAGAAGAAGAACTCGNTAATAACTCAAAAAANCAAGAAACTGATANATCTNAAATTAAAGAAAAATTTGAAAAAGAAAAAGAAAAAGTTATTGAAAATGGNGGATTAGCAATAATTGCTACAGAAAGACACGAGAGCAGAAGAATAGATAATCAACTTAGAGGAAGAGCNGGGAGNCAAGGCGACCCAGGAAAATCAAATTTCTATCTTTCTTTAGAAGATGATCTAATGCGGATTTTTGGGTCTGAACGCATGGATGGAATGTTAAAGAAACTTGGCTTAAAAGAAAATGAGGCAATTGTTCACCCATGGGTAAATAAAGCAATCCAAAAAGCTCAACAGAAGGTCGAAGCAAGAAATTATGATATAAGAAAAAACCTTTTGAAATTCGATGATGTAATGAATGACCAAAGAAAAGTAATCTATGATCAAAGAAAAGAAATAATGAAATCAGAGAGTGTCACAGAAATAGTTAATGATATGCGTGAGGAGGTTTTAGAAAATATTATCAATAAACATATACCTGAGAAAGCTTTTGCTGAACAATGGAAAATACCAGAACTAACTATTGAAGTTAAAAAAACTTTTGGTATTGACCTACCAATTAGTGATTGGGCTAAAGAAGAGGGCATAGCTGAGAAAGAGATTAGTGAAAGAGTCAGAGATAAGTCTGAAATATTTATGAAAACTAAAATAGAAAAATATAGCACTGAAGTTTGGAATATGGTTGAAAAAAACTTAACTTTACAAGTATTAGACCAACATTGGAAAGACCATCTATTAGGCTTAGACCATCTAAGGCAAGGAATAGGGTTACGAGCTTACGGACAAAAAGATCCTTTGAATGAATATAAATCTGAAGCGTTTAGTATGTTTGAAAATATGCTATCATCGCTAAGAGAAAGTTTAATTATGTTTCTTTCAAATATAGAAATTAATTTGGAAACAATTTCAGAAGAAACAAAGCCAAATCAAAGACAAAATAATGAAAAATATATAAAAAATACTGAGCCAATTAATAAAGATGATCCAAAATCATGGGGCAAGGTAGGCCGTAATGCTCCTTGCCCTTGTGGTTCAGGAAAAAAATATAAGCATTGTCACGGAAAAATTTAATATTAAGAATTAATCAATCTTCCTATAGATAGAAATTTTTGTTTCCTATCATCAGAATATAATTTATTTTTTGAAAAATTAAGTTCAATTAATTCTTCCTCAATTGCAGAGGCAAGTCCATTTATAACTTCATTTGGTTTTCTGTGTGCTCCTCCAATAGGCTCTTTTATTACTTTATCAACCACTTTAAGCCTTAGCATATCATCTGATGTTAGTTTTAGAGCTTCAGCAGCATCCTTACTTTTCTCGGGATTTCTCCATAAAATTGATGCACACCCTTCAGGAGATATAACTGAATAAACCGAATGTTCTAACATTAGAATTTTATTTCCCGCGGCTAGAGCCATGGCACCACCTGAGCCGCCTTCTCCAATAATACTAGAAATAAGAGGCGTTTTTAAATTAATACATGACTCAATGCATTTAGCTATTGCCTCGGCTTGGCCTCTCTGTTCAGCTTCAATTCCAGGATAAGCGCCAGCTGTATCTACAAAAGTTAAAACTGGTAAATTAAATTTGTTTGCTAAATTCATCAACCTAGAGGCTTTTCTATAACCCTCAGGATGAGCCATCCCAAAATTCCTTTCAATCCTAGTTTTCGTATCACGCCCTTTTTCATGTCCAATTAAAATTACTGAATGACCCCTAAATAAACCTATACCGCCAATTAGCGCCCTATCTTCTCCAAAAAACCTATCTCCAGATAGTGGAATATAATCCTCAATGAAACTATTAACATAATCTAAAAAATGTGGGCGCCCAGGGTGCCTAGCAACTTGAACTTTCTCCCAGGGTGTAAGTTTCTTATATGTCTCTATTAATGCAGACTCAATTTTTTTTTCTAATCTTTCAACATCAGATATAGCTTTTTTGTCACCAGCTTCAACTAAATGTTTCAGTTCTTTAAGTTTACCTTCAAGTTCAACTACTGGTTTTTCAAATTCAAGTATACTATTCATTATTTTAATTAATTATTTTTCAGAAAGTGGGTGTTTTGAGTAGATTAAATCACGTTTTTGTGTATCTACAATATGTGTATATATTTGTGTAGTATTTATGTCTGAATGACCTAACATTTTTTGAACCGCAATTAGGTCTGCGCCATTAGAAAGCAGGTGGGTAGCAAAAGCGTGCCTTAGAACATGNGGGGATATTTTTTTATTTTCTAAGCCAGCATTTTTTGCCAATACATCTAACATTTGGCTAAATCTTTGCCTTGTAAGGTATCCACTCTGACTAGATGATGGAAATAAATATTCTGAATCTTGACCATTTTTCAAAAAATGCTCTCTATCTAACAAATAAATTTCGATAGATTGAATAGCTCTTTTAGTAAGAGGTATAGACCTTACCTTGTTACCTTTACCCTCAACAACTAAAAATTTTCTATGGCCTTTTACAGATGAAATAGGTATAGATATAAGTTCTGTAACACGCAATCCAGTTGCATAAATTATTTCAAGCATCGCTCTAAGCCTAGAGCCCTCTGGGCCTTCTAATTTTTCAGCCTCTAAAAACAAAGATTCAACTTCCTTCTCTGATAAATTTTTGGGAAGTTTTCTCTCCTTTTTAGGTGTTTCAAGTGATATTGTTGGGTTATCACTACGAATTCTTTCATCATTCAAAAAGCCAAAAAATTGCTTAAGACTTGAAATTTTTCTAGCTATAGATGATTTAGTTAATTTTTTCTTTCCCAAACTTTTTATATATTTATGTAGAAGCATTTCATCAATATCGATTACACTAACTTTATTTTTTAGAAACCTAAAGAGATCATCAATATCATTATGATAAGCTTCAAGTGTTTTTTCTGACAGTCCTCTTTCGACACTTATCATTTCTAAAAAAGATTCAACATAAAAATTTGCAGTCTTATTCATTAAAAAATACTATCTTTTTATTTTCAAACAAATCATTTCAGTTTACTTATTTTATTAATTATCATCATTCAAAGACACTCCTTGATAATTAACAGTATCTTCTATTAACGGATTATAATATGACAAAAGAATTTCAAGGGCTATTTTTTTTGCCTCATCATTCAAATTAATTTTTGTAAGGCCTTTTACAATTGACAAGCCAATTGAAGGGCTCAGTTCTTTTTCATTATTACCTAACATCAGCAAACTATATAAAATAACTTCACCAACTTTGTTATCCTTAACTGCCTTTTCAAAATTAATTAAATAAATTGAGGGAGCGCTATAAGAGTTGATCTTATTACGGACTGATAACAATTTTAACCAGACATATTCAGGAACTTCAAGATTAAAATTTTGCAATATACCAAGGGTAACTTCAATCTGCTGAAAATTTCTTCCATCACTGACCTCAATCATTTTATCAACCCACTCGGAAATATTTATTTCAGAAATGCTTGAGTCAATTATATAGAATATAGGCCACATGTTTAAGGCATTACGCTGAATGTTTATATCTAAAAAATTTGATGATTTGTTCAATAATTTATACCAATTTAAAGCTAGATTTTCTCTATCCGAATACAGAAGAGCAGCGATAGCATCGCTCGCAAACCAAGTAAGGCTATTATTTGGCTCTACTTCTAAATATGAATCAAAATTTACCAAGTAATTAGTAATCTCAAAACCTTCTTTATAAGCTATGAGTGATGATTTATGAAGAACCTCTGCCTTTGCCTCTGGGACAACTTGTGTTTTTGCAATTTGATACAGCAAAGCTTTTGAGTCTACCTGATCTAACGCCTCACCTTCAAAAATGAAATTAACTCTTTGCTTATCAAAAATTATGTTTGAGTAGATAGTAGATAATTTTTCAGAATCTAGAATTCCTAAACTGACTGATCTCTCAGCTGCTGAAATCCTCGTATTTAATGAAGTGTTAGGAGACTCGGCTAAAGCTTTTAATACTACTGGATCAATATTATCTAAAATACCATCGGGAATTTTTAATTTCGCTGCTTTTATCATCGCTAAGTGTAGAGGTGTTAAAGTATCAAAATTAGATAAGTCAAAGTCTTCTCCATCTATTAAAGTTGAAGCAAGAGAGAAGAAATTACTGTCAACTGGATCTAACTCATGCAAAAGATCAATTACTAACCTTGATGAGTCTATTTCACCTGCAAATATTTTACATAAACTTAGGTATTTTAATAGGAGTGGATCACTTCTTCCTTCACCAAACATTCTTTCAACCCTATCGCATGCTGATAAATTATCACCATCCAATAACTTCTCCTGAATATAAAGATGATCAAATCTTCCTAAAGAACCTTTTTTCGGAACAAGTTGAGCTAGCTGTCCAGCTAAAGAAAGAAAACCTGAATTAGCGAGCTTTTTAATCCTCAACTCTAATAATCTTAGTGGATCGTCAGATGAACTTAAAATTTGAGCTTCAGATAAAAGGACTCTTTTGTATAAATTTCTCAAATTAGGCGAATAATAGTTTTCCGGTATAATTGAAACTAAGACCTCTAAAATTTGTCTATTTGAACCATCCCACATATTTGCAGTCAAACCTAAATTATCTTCTTTATAAACACCAACAGAAGATGGGTCAATTGGCTTCAGAATAGAGATACTAATATCATTTTCTTCTGAACTTTTTTGATCTTTTGTATTTTTATTTAACTCTTCATCAACTGAATTTTTATTAATTAACTCACCATTACCTTCTTGAGTTTTAGATGAACCAATTAAATCAAGGGGCTCAGAGTGTGAAAAATGAGAAATAGCCACATTCAACACAATAATGAGTAGTATGATACTTAAAATATTTCTAATAATATTTAATTTTATTAAAAAAAACAAAATTTATACTCTTAATCTTTGGTTAATAATATGGTTTTTTCAACTTGAGAAATTTCAGGGGAAACGTCCCAAGTGATTAAAGCCAAAAAGCCACCAATAATTAATATTATTATCAATAGAATTAAAATTTTACTAGTATAAGACATATGAAACCTAAATATTTTTAAAAAGAATAAATTATCAATAGTATATAACGAAAATATGGCAATTATTCGTCATATTAGTCGATCAAATTAATACTTTCAATTTTTTCTAAAAATGTTTAAATAAATGGCAAAAATTATGGCAAATAAAAGTATAATAAATAATGTAATTGACAGGCCTATAACACTAATTGGCCATATGGGCTGTGGAAAATCAACAATTGGGAAACTTTTAAGCTCAAAATTAAATATTGATTTCTACGANACNGATNAGGAATTAGAAAAATCTCTAAATAAGANAATTTATCAAATTTTTCTNTCTGAAGGCGAGAANNTATTCAGAGANTATGAACTAGANGTAGTCAATAAACTCCTATCTAAAAAAAATTGTGTTATTGCAACTGGTGGAGGTGCTTTCATTTACNATAANACNAGAGAAAANATTCTTAATAAATCAANTTCTTTATGGTTAAGAACAGATTTGGAANTTTTATATAAAAGGGTAAAGNATTCAAAAAAAAGGCCNCTTCTTAATNAAAAAAACAAGTTAAACANACTTAAANAATTAGCTCTGGAAAGGGATCNTATTTATTCTAAANCAAANTTAATNATTGAAACAGAAAATTTGAACAAANAACAACTAACTGATAAAATTATTTTACNATTAAATGGTTTATAATNAATGAACAATAANACAATGAAAGAAAAAATAACAGTAGAACTTGAAAANAATAGGTCATANCAAATNCATATTGGTTATGATAATTTGGATGATTTAATTAAATTTATCAATANAAATTATGTNAATTCAAAAATTGCAATAATNACAGATGATAATATANCTNATCTATACTTGAAAAATNTATCGNATTTNCTTTCAGCNAATAANATAGTTANTAGTGAAATTATTNTACCCGCAGGCGAANAAACNAAATCTTTTAAATATTTTGAATTTGTAACTGAAAATTTATTAAGTCATAAAATTCAAAGAGACGATTTAATAATAGCCTTAGGAGGNGGNGTAGTAGGTGACTTAGCAGGCTTTGCTGCTGGTGTAATTAGAAGAGGNGTAGATATAATTCAAATTCCTACNACTCTAATTGCNCAAGTNGATAGCTCAATAGGAGGGAAAACAGGAATAGANACACCGCATGGAAAAAATTTAATTGGGGTTTTTCATCAGCCGAAAATGGTTCTAATTAACACAAAGTATTTAATATCTCTTACAAAAAANGATATTTTATCTGGCTATGCAGAAATATTGAAATACTCTTTAATAAATGANAAAGAATTTTTTGAATGGNTAGAAAANAATTATAAAAATATTCTAANTCACCATAAAGAAAAAGTTGAGTTCGCTATTAAAAAATGCTGCTTTTCTAAAGCAAAGATTGTTTCTGAGGACGAAACAGAATCCTCTGGCACAAGAATGCTTTTAAATCTAGGGCACACTTTTGGTCACGCTATTGAAAAAGCATCAAATTATAGTGAAAATCTAAGGCATGGCGAAGCAGTTGCCATTGGTATAAGATTAGCTTATGAATTATCGCTCCTTAGGGGTTTCTGTACCGAGGCGGACCTAAATAGGGTCAAAAACCATCTTTTAGATGTGGGGCTTCCAATTGACTTGCAAGATATTAAATTGAATCTAACACTAAATGATTTATATTTACCTATATTACAAGACAAAAAAACTAAGAATGGAAAACCTGTTTTTGTCTTACTAAATGGTATAGGAAAAGCTATAATTGATGAAANGGCATCAGAAGAAGAAGTAAAACACGTGTTAAATAAAATTCTATAAAATANAATATGGAAACTTATATTATTTTAACCCTTTTTGTTGTTCTAATNTTAATAGTTTTCTCTGCTTTCTTCAGTGGATCAGAGACAGCATTAACTGCTGCCTCAAGGCCAAGACTTACTCACTTAGAAGCGGGGGGAAATAAGAAAGCAACTATAGTTTTACAATTATTAAATTTACGAGAAAGATTAATTGGATCAATATTACTAGGCAATAANCTTGTAAATATTTTTGCATCATCATTAGCNACTAGCTTATTGATTTCTTGGACTGGCGACGCCGGTGTTGTGTATGCTACTATCATTATGACNACTGTGATTTTAATTTTTGCAGAAGTACTNCCCAAGACTTANGCACTTAGGCATCCAACAAGATCNGCTTTAAGAGTAGCTCCAATATTGAAATTTATTGTTATAATTTTATCACCAATAGTNATANGTATTGAAGCCATAGTAGGTTTAGCTTTAAGAGTATTTGGTGCTGATAAACAAGCAATAGCTAGACTTGTATCACCCCAAGAGGAAATTGTTAGTGCAATAAAACTTCACGCTCAGGAAGGGGGAATAGTTAAAGATGAAAGTGATATGCTTCGAGGGGTTTTTGACCTATCCGAAAGATGGGTAACTGACTCTATGATTCATAGGAAAAACATGGTTATGATTGATGGAAATCAAAATAACCAAAAAATTATTGAACAAGTCTTAAATAGTCAATTTACACGCATACCTATTTGGTTTCAGGAAAAAGAAAATATTATTGGTGTTCTCCATGCAAAAGACCTTTTAAGAGAAATAGCAAATAATACTGATAATATAAATGATATAGACCTTAAAAAAATTATGCTAAAGCCTTGGTTTGTTCCGGAATCAACTAACCTACTTGAACAAATGACAGCTTTTAGAGATAAGCATCAACATTTTGCATTAGTTGTCGATGAGTATGGGGTGCTGATGGGACTAATAACTCTTGAGGACATTATAGAAGAAATAGTTGGGCCTATAACTGATGAATATGATATTGCTAAAAAAGGTATTAGAAGAAGTCAAGATGGTTCTTTTCTAGTAGACGGGGCAGTGTCAATTAGAGATCTAAATAGGGACTTAGGCTGGAACCTCCCACACAATGAGGCAGTGACAATAGCTGGACTTGTTGTTCATGAATCAAGATCGATACCAGAAGTAGGGCAAATATTTAACTTCTTTGAAACTAGATTTGAAATCTTGAAAAGGAATAGAAATCAGATCACACTTCTAAAAGTATTTCCTCACGAAAAGAATTTAAATAAAACTATTCATAACTAATTTAATAAATAATTTTTTCACAAATTTATTTCTTTTGATATTCTTCTGGGGTTAAAGTTTTCATAGATAATGCATGAATCTTACCCTTTAATTCTTCTTTTAAAATATCTAATACCAATTTTTGTCTGAAAACCCTAGTTTTCCCCTCAAATAAAGATGAAACAATTAGAATATTAAAATGTGATTCACCATTTTTGGGAGCTCCGGAATGACCTTTGTGAAGGTGAGACTGGTCTTCTATCTCCAATTCAAAAGGGTTGAGAGCCTCAGATAACTTTTTATTGATAATTTTAGCTACAGGGCGGTTAAAAAACGAATCAGTAGAAGTTGACAAAGGAACCTCCTTGCTGAAGTATAAATACTTTATAAAATTTTTATTGAATATTAATATAACTTATTATTTTTTTAAGAAAAACAATTAATGGTTTATGACCCTAGAAAAACATTAAAAGAAAACAAAGAATCGCGATTATGTGACCATGTTGGCTGTAACGAAAAGGCAGAACATAAAGCACCAAAAACACGCGACAATTTAAGAGAATATTATTGGTTCTGTCTGAAACATGTCAGAGAGTATAATAAATCTTGGAATTACTTCGAAGATATGTCAGAAGACCAAATATCTACATATAGACATAATAGTGCTACTTGGCATAGACCTACTTGGGATTTAGGAGCAAAAAAAAATAATAACGGATTCACTCTAAAAGAACCTTATGGCCTATTTAACGAAGAGACTAGTAATGATTCAGAAAAAGTTCATACAAAAAGGACTACGACCACAGCTCCCGTAGCGAAAGCTTTAAATATAATGTCTCTTAAGCCTACATCTACTCCATTAGAGGTTAAAAATAGATACAAAGAGTTAGCAAAAAAATTTCATCCTGATTTAAATTCAGGATCAAAAGATGCAGAAGAAAGATTAAAAAGGGTAAATGAAGCATACTCTCTTCTTGTATCATCAGGTTATGTTTAATAAGTAAAATTGGAAATTACTAATGTATGATAAAAAAAAATTAGATGAAGCTAAGAATGAGAAAAATATTCCAGATAAAGAAATATCGGCAAGGGATGTTTTCGGCATTGATTCAAAGCTAAAAATACCTGCGTTTGAAAAAAAATCTGAATACGTACCAAATATTGACACTACTTATCATTTTGATTTCGAGACTACTTTAGCAATACTTGTTGGTTTTAAATATAACAGAAAAGTTCTAATCCAAGGCTTTCATGGCACAGGAAAGTCTACACATATTGAACAAGTAGCAGCTAGATTAAACTGGCCATGTATTCGTGTTAACCTAGATTCCCATATAAGCCGTATAGACTTAATCGGTAAAGATGCAATTATAATTAAAGAAAATAAGCAAATAACTGAATTTCGAGAGGGGATATTGCCTTGGGCACTTCAAACTCCTACTGCTTTAGTTTTTGATGAATATGACGCTGGCCGTCCTGATGTTATGTTTGTAATTCAAAGAGTGCTTGAATCAGAAGGTAGCATGACATTACTTGACCAAAATAAAATTATTCATCCACACAAAGGATTTAGGTTGTTTGCCACAGCTAATACAATTGGGCTTGGTGATACAACTGGCCTTTACCATGGAACGCAACAAATAAATCAAGGTCAAATGGATAGATGGAATTTAGTAACAACTCTCAACTATCTAAAAAATATAGAAGAAGAAAAAATTATAGTATCAAAGGTACCTAAATATTCTAACTCAGAGGGAAAAGAAATAATAAGTAAAATGGTACAGGTAGCAGAAATGACCAGAAATAGTTTCAAAATTGGAGATATTTCAACAGTTATGTCCCCAAGAACGGTAATAACTTGGGCAGAGAATTCAATAATTTTTAATGATATTAGTTTTGCTTTTAGACTAACTTTTTTAAATAAATGTGACGAAATAGAAAAACCACAAATTTCTGAGTTTTTTCAAAGAGCTTTTGGTGAAGAACTGCCAGAAAGTGTAATTGAAAGCTAAAACAAGTAGGATAATAATTTGAAACCTGACTATCAATCTGAAACATTAAAAAAAGCTTTATCAAGTTCAGTCAGAGCTATTTCTAATAAGTCAGACCTTGAGGTATCATTTACTCCAGATGTTCAATATCAATCAAATCAATCATCTGTTCAACTACCAACACCATCAAGGGAACCTAATAAAAAGGAAGTTTTTGAATTAAGAGGAATTAGTGATTCATCTGCACTTAAAGTAAAATACCATAATCAAGAGTTACATAATAAAAACCTTCCAAAGGGGGACCTAGCTATTAGTGTGTACAATGCATTAGAAAAAGCAAGGTATGAAGCTATAGGAGCAAAAAAACTTACTGGGGTTTCAAATAACTTATTATTTGCACTTGAAAAAACTTATGAATCTTTTAGTGAAAATGATTCAGAAGAAAAAAACTCAATTTCAGAAGCATTAAGACTTTTTTTACGCGAAAAAATAACTGGTCAAAAACCACCTAAAGCTGCTGAAAAAATATTTAATAAATGGAAAAATTTTATAAAAGATAATGGAGAGAGCACAATAAATGATTTAAGTAAAAATATTTTAGATCAAAAAAATTACTCTATATTATCAAACAAACTTCTATCTGAACTTGATCTAGTTGAAAATTTCAAAGCAGACTCTAATGAAGAAAGTAATGATGAAATTGATCAAGAAGGGCCACAAAATGAAGATTCAAATGATAGTAACGAAAATACGGAAGAAGAAAACTCACTAGATCAAACCCCACAAGACACAATAGATGAAAATTTTCAGGAATCTGATGAAAAAAGTAAAGATAACGACCAAGATATATTAGATACAGATATAGAAGAAAATAACGACCATACCAATAGACCTATAAATAAATATGAAAAAATTGGTGAGGAATCCTTTTATAAAATTTACTCTACTGAATTTGATCAAATCGAAACTGCTGATAATTTATGTGATCAAGATGAGTTGGTAAGGTTAAGAAAACTATTGGATGACCAGATGCACAATCTACAAAGCACGGTCGCTAAGTTAGCAAATAAATTACAAAGAAAACTCCAGGCTAAACAAAATAGGTCATGGAATTTTGACCTAGAGGAAGGCATGCTTGATGCTGCCAGACTTACGAGAGTAATCATTAACCCAACTTTTCCATTATCATATAAGATGGAAAGCCCTACAAATTTTAAAGATACAATAGTGACATTGCTAATTGATAATTCGGGCTCAATGAGAGGCAGACCTATTACTGTTGCAGCAATGTGTGGGGATATTCTAGCTAGAACCCTTGAAAGATGTGGAGTAAATGTTGAAATTTTAGGATTTACTACTGTAGCTTGGAAGGGAGGCAAAACCCGAGAGAAATGGCTTACTAACAATAAGCCTGCAAAACCAGGCAGGCTAAATGACATCAGACATATTATTTATAAGTCTGCCGAACAACCCTGGAGACGTTCAAAAAAAAATTTAGGATTAATGCTAAAAGAAGGAATTCTTAAAGAAAATATTGATGGNGAAGCATTAATTTGGGCGTGTAATAGACTNAGCAAAAGACATGAACAAAGAAAGATCTTGATGGTGATATCAGATGGAGCTCCTGTAGATGATTCTACTTTATCAGTAAATTTTGGTGATTACTTAGATAAGCATCTACATGAAGTAATCTATAAAATTGAAAATTACTCTTCTATTGAGCTTATAGCCATTGGGATAGGACATGATGTAACAAGATATTACAACAAAGCCCTAACAATAATTGACGCAGACCAACTTGGTGGAGCGATGATTGATCAACTTGCTTCTTTGTTTGATGACTAAACAAATAAGTAAGTAAATAATTAAACAATTAAATAAATTATTTAGTCCCAAATAACCTATCTCCTGCATCTCCAAGACCAGGGACAATGTATGCATGATCATTAAGTTTTTTGTCAAGAGCAGCAACAAAAATCTCTATACTTGGATGTTTAGAAACTAATCTTTCAACTCCTTCAGGTGCCGCAACTAATGCCATAAACTTTACGTTTTCAATTTTTACACCATGTTTAATTAATGTATCCACAGCATGAACTGCTGAATTTCCTGTAGCTAACATTGGATCAACAACTATAAAAGTTCTTCCTTCAATGCCTGGTAGTTTAGCTAAATACTCTACAGGAGACAAAGTTTTAGGGTCTCTATATACACCTATATGGCCTACCCTAGCTGAAGGAACAAGCTCTAACAACCCGTCCGCCATACCCAACCCAGCTCTTAAAATTGGAACAACTACCATTTTTTTACCAGCGATAAACATACCTGTTGTCGGACAAACAGGTGTTTCTATATTCTCGGTTCTCATTGGTAACTGTCTGGTTACTTCATACCCCATTAAAAGTGCAATTTCTTTTAGTAAGAGTCTAAATTGATTTGTTGAAGTGTTTTTATCTCTCATCAAAGAAAGTTTATGAGTAATCAAAGGATGATCTAAGACAAAAAGTTTTTTATTATTCTCTTGCATTTAACATTCCCAAACAAAATTAAGGTTATAGCATTAGCGCTCTTTTCAAATACCATCTATAAGGTAATAATAGTACTATAGCCATAAAAATTTTAACTAAAAAATCTCCTAAAGCCCAAGTTATCCAAGGTAGGTCAATAAATGAAAAAGCTAAACCAAAAAAAATAACAGAATCAATTAATGAGGCAAACGAAGATGATAACAAAGGAGGGAACCACCAAATCCTATTTTTAAACCTATTAAATATATATATATCAAGTAATTGAGAAATAAGAAAAGCGGAACCAGAAGCAATTGCTATTCTTGGAGTTGCAAAAAAAACCGACACAATTACAGCAAAGAAAAACCCTACATAGACAAGTTTTCTAGCATTTTCCGCCCCAAGCCTTCTATTGCAAATATCAGTAATCAAAAAAATAACTGGGTATGAAAAAGCTCCGTAAGTTAGCCAATCATTTATAGGCAACTGTACCAGTATATTCGATGTAACTAAAACTGAAATCATAGCTAATATAAAAATAAAAATAAGCCTGTTATCAGTTCGCATTTTTGGTTTTTTCTATTCCAAAAGATAGTTAAAAATTAATTAATAATTTTTTTAATTTTTTAAAATTTTTTTTATATCTCTTTTTAATTTTGCAGCTCTGTCACTCAAATTTTCTTCAGGCACCTTCATGATAAATGAGTCAAATCCACCGGAATGATCAACAGATCTCTGAGCTTCTCTAGATATTTTTAGTTTTATTGACCGCCCTAAAGCCTCAGATTCTAAAGTAACATCATTAAGGTTAGGCAAAAAGCGACGCCTTGTTCTATTGTTTGCGTGGCTTACATTATTGCCAGCCATAACACCTTTACCTGTTAACTCACATCTTCTTGACATTATATTGCTCCCTGTAGCAAAAATATACACCTTAGATACTTATGAATATGCCCATCGTCAAGCTTCTCTTATAAGAATTTATTAAATAAATTACTTTTTTAGAAAATTATTAACAATTTCATAGGCAGCGTCAGACGGCAATATATCCCCTACAAGAACTTTATTTTCATAAAACTCAATTAATCCATTAATTTTTGTGCTTGAATAAATCTGCTTATTCAAATTTTGAATGATTTCTTCCCTCAACCATTTCCTATATTGATCTTTTCTATAATTTAATATTTCTCTTTCCTTGTTAAATTTTTGAAAAAACTCTTCGGTAGAATTCCATATTTTATCAATACCAGTATTTTCTAAGGCAGAACAAGTTAATACTTTTGTGACCCAATTATTAAACCTTGGCCTTAATAATTTTACAGCAGAGCTATAATCTCTAGCAATGTTTTCTGCATCTTTTTTTAACGAACCGTCAGCTTTATTTATAATAATTAGGTCCGCTAATTCCACTATACCTCTTTTAATGCCTTGCAGCTCATCTCCACCACCTGGGGAAATCAATAAATAAAAAATATCAATTATATTTGAAACTGCTGACTCTGACTGACCAACACCTACAGTCTCAACAAAAATTGTATCATATCCAGCAGCTTCACAAAGAAGTAAGGCTTCTCTAGTATGTCTGCCAACCCCACCGAGAGTTGTTCCTGCAGGAGAAGGACGGATGAAAACTTTTTCACTTTGGGATAGCTTTTCCATTCTTGTTTTATCACCTAAGATAGAACCACCGGATTTAGCACTACTTGGGTCTACGGCAAGAACAGCAATTTTTTTATTTTTTTTCAAAAGATATAAACCAAGGGTTTCAATAAAGGTTGATTTTCCAACGCCAGGAGGTCCTGAAATTCCAATCCTTAATGAATTACCTGTCTTTGGTAATATTTTTCCTAACACAGCCCTTGCAAAAATTTGATGGTCTTCTCTAGACGACTCAGAAAGAGTAATACAACGGGATAAAGTTCTAATATCTCCAGAAATAATTTGTTCACTTAACTTGTTAATAGTTCCAAATTCTTTTTCAAGTATATCTAAATTTTTTTTTTTAAGTAAATCAGGCATTAATATAAGTCCAATTAATTTTTATCTAAAAGTATATCAATAACTTGATTTGCAGAATCAATTATTGGGGTTCCTGGACCGAATATCGCAGAAACACCAGAGTTTTTTAAATCATCTATATCTCCTGGTGGCACTATACCACCAACAACCACAATAACTTTTTCACCACCGTTTTTCTTCAAAGATTTGATTAATTCTGGAACTAAAGTTTTATGGCCTGCAGCCTGAGAAGAAATACCAACCACATGAACATCATTTTCAATTGCTTGTTTAGAAGTTTCTTCAGGGGTTGCAAAAAGAGGACCTACATCAACATCAAAACCGATATCAGCAAAAGCAGTTGCTATAATTTTAGCACCCCTATCATGACCATCTTGACCTAGTTTAGCTACAAGTATTCTTGGCTGCCTCCCTTCTCTATTGGCAAATTCATTTACTTTTTTTTGTGTTTCACTATACATTTTGTCCTCTGAAAAAGCTGCACCATAAACTCCAGTTATCGATTTTGAAACAGCTTTATGGCGAGAAAAAATATCCTCAATCGCAGCTGAAACTTCTCCAACTGTGGCTCTGGCTCGAATCGCCTCAATAGATAATTCCAAAAGATTTCCTTTACCATTAGCACCTTTTCTAAGTTGATCAATAGATACAGCAACTTTTTGATTATTCCTTTCTTTTTTTATTTTGCTAAGTTTTTTAATTTGTTCTTTAATTACTTTTTCATTATCAACCTCTAGTAATTCTATCTTATCATTTAAATTACTATTTACGTATTTATTTACTCCAACTATAACTTCTTCGCCCTTATCAACTCTTGCTTGTTTTTTTGCTGCAGATTCTTCAATCCTCATTTTTGTAAAACCTTCAGAAACTGCTTTTGTCATACCTCCCATTTCTTCAACTTCCTCAATAAGCGATAGGGTTTTATCAATTACTTGTTTTGTAAGTGATTCGACATAGTATGAACCAGCAAGAGGGTCGATAACGTTTGTTACGCCAGTTTCTTCTGATAAAATTAACTGAGTATTCCTTGCAATTCTAGAAGATAGTTTCGAAGGAAGCGCAAGAGCCTCATCAAATGCATTAGTGTGCAAACTTTGGGTGCCCCCTAAAACTGCAGCTAAAGCTTCATATGCTGTTCTAATAATATTATTATGTGGGTCTTGACTGGTTAAAGATACCCCAGATGTTTGACAATGAGTTCTTAAAGATAAAGATCTAGAGTCTTTGGGGTTAAATTGCTTCATTAGTTTAGCCCAAATAAATCTAGCAGCTCTCAATTTAGCAACTTCCATAAAAAAATTCATGCCAGTACAAAAAAAGAAAGATAGCCTTGGGGCAAATTCGTCAATTTCCAAACCAGCTGATAATGCTGCCCTAACATATTCTATACCATCTGCCAATGTATAAGCTAATTCCTGAGTTAAAGTAGCTCCAGCTTCTTGCATATGATAGCCAGATATTGAAATTGAATTGTATAAAGGCATGTTTTTTGAAGTATAAGCGATTATGTCAGAAACTATTCTCATTGATTGACCTGGAGGATAGATATATGTGTTTCTTACCATAAATTCTTTTAGAATATCATTTTGTATTGTTCCAGATAGGTTTTGCTGCGCAACGCCTTGCTCCTCAGCGGCAACTATATACCCAGCAAGGACAGGTAAAACTGCTCCATTCATAGTCATTGATACACTCATTTTGTCTAAAGGTATTTCGTTAAATAAAATCTTCATATCCTCGACCGTGTCTATTGCAACTCCAGCTTTACCAACATCCCCCAAAACTCTGGGATGATCAGAGTCATAACCTCGATGAGTCGCCAAATCAAAAGCTACAGATAACCCAGTCTGACCATTTTCAAGACATTTTTTGTAAAATTCATTTGATTCTTCGGCTGTTGAAAATCCAGCATATTGCCTAATTGTCCAGGGTTTATTCGTGTACATTGTAGCCCGAGGGCCACGTAAAAATGGCTCTAATCCAGGCAAACTTTCCTTTTGTTCACTTAAAGCAGATAAGTCTTCTTCAGTATAAAGTGGCATTACTTTAATTTCTTCAGGTGTATTCCAAAAGTGATTATCTAGGCTTTTACCTTTAAGTTCCTTCCGAGCTAATTCTCTCCACTCTTCAAATAATTTTTTGGAAATACCGCTCATAATTTTCTCTCATCACTACAGTTTTCGTTTGAAATGAATATATCTTTAACCTATGTAACAATAACATCAATAACTAAATTGAAAAATTATAATTATTATATTTAAATTTCTTAAATTAGGTTATTAATATCTAAATTAAATATAACTTCAATTTTAAACAAATAATATTGATTTCTACTAGGGAATAATACATAATTTAAAATAATTCTTCTCTGAGATATTTATAAATGCTTCAAAATATAAAAAAAATTTTCTTTGAAAAAAATATTGATTCTGATGATTCATTAGACCCAAAGCTGGCTTTTGCTATCTTATTATTAGAAGCAGGAATGATGGATGGTGTTCTTGACGATAAAGAAAAGGCTACTATTGATAAGTTGTTGTCTAATTTCTTCGAATTATCAAATGATGAAACAACTAAGCTTATTGATGAAGCCATAAGGACTCAGTCTGAGTCTAATCAAATTATACACCTTACCCGATCTATTAAAGAAAATTTCACAGAAAACCAAAGAATTGATATAGTTCAAATGATCTGGGAAGTTATCTTATCTGATGGAGAAGAACATATTTATGAACAAAATTTGATGAGAAGAGTTACTGGACTCTTGTATATTTCTGATCAAAATTCAGGAATGGCTAGAAAAAGGGCTTTAAAAGAAATTTCTAGTAAATAAAATATTGATTTTTTTGTTATAATTATATAATTCTGCTTATACTTAATAGAGGTTATAATAATGCCGTATGTAGTTAATGAAAATTGTATAAAATGTAAATTGCAAGATTGTGTAGAAGTGTGCCCTGTAGATTGTTTCTATGAAGGGGAAAATATGTTAGTCATTCACCCAGAAGAATGTATAGACTGCGGAGTGTGTGAACCTGAGTGTCCTGTAGAAGCAATTCTTCCTGACACAGACGATGCTTCAGAGAAATTTATTGAATTAAATGCTAAATATTCTGAAATTTGGCCCAATATAACCGAAAAAGGTGATCCTCCATCAGATTGGGAAGATTTTAAGGATGAAGAGGGTAAATTTGATAAACACTTCAGTTCTAACCCTGGCTCTCAATAGGCCCAAAATAATTTTGTTAAATATTGTTTAAGCAAACTAATTCACAAATTTAGTGGATAATTTTATTCCGCTAGGTTTTAACTACATTCATTTTAATTTAAAGGCTTTTGAAAAATGAAAAAAAAAATAACATCTAAAAAGAAAAAACCAAAAGTAAAAAAAAATAAGAAATTACTTACGAAAAGTAAGACTAAAGCTAAATTAAAAAAGAAAAAACCTATAAAATCTAAAAAAATAATAAAAAAACCATCAAAAAAAACCAAAGCTAAATTAAAAAAAGGAATAAAAAAAACAAGAGTTACTAAAGCTAAAAAAAAGAAAGCAGTAAAAAAGAAAAAGGTTTCAAAAAAAATACCTGCAAAAAAAATTCCTAAAAAAGCAACAGAGAAACCTGTCACAAAAAAAAGAAAAAAAAGAATTTCAAAAAAAAATGTCACTAGAAATCTAATTATAAATAAAAAAGTTAAACTTATAGCAAATAAAAAACCTGACCTGTCTAATATTAAAAGTAATGACGAAGATATTCTAATTCAATATTCTGAATTCGCAGAAAAAAGAACACAGTCCGCTGTAACAGAAAAAATTGTTCGCTCGCCTATTCTTCCAAAGAAAGACCTTATTTTTGAAAAAGGAGATCAAGTTGTTTACCCTACTCATGGTGTTGGGAAAATAATTGAAGTGCAACAGCAAGAACTTGCAGGAATAAAGTTACAACTCTATGTCGTAGAGTTTGAGAAAGATAAAATGATTTTGAGAGTCCCAACAGCTAAACTTGAATCTTCTGGTATGAGAAAGTTATCTACTAAACAAGAAATGGATCTAGCATTATCTGCTCTAAAGGGAAGGGCAAGAGTAAAAAGAGCAATGTGGAGTAGAAGAGCAAAAGAGTATGAAGATAAAATAAATTCTGGCGATCCAAAAGCAATAGCAGAAGTTGTTAGAGATTTGCACAGAAATGCAAATCAGCCAGAACAATCCTATTCAGAAAGACAAATATACGAAAGTGCACTCGACAGGCTTTTAAGTGAACTTTCAGCAGTAGAAAGTGTGGATTTATCAGAAGCAATGAATATTCTTGAAAATCATTTAAAGAGTCAAAAAAACAAACCTAACACAAACAACACTGAAGAGGAGACCATAATACAAAATGAAGATGTTAATTTAGATGATAATACCGAAAATAAATAAGAGAATTTTCAGAAGATTAACTTTACTCTTGGTATTTTAATACTTTGACATAAGTTCCTTTTTTTATAAT